>CAYTMD010000040.1:0-21853 GCA_964438685.1 uncultured Acidobacteriota bacterium | reverse complement strand
GCGCTCGGGGCACTGCTCGTCGAGCCCATCTACAACCTGACCGACTCGGCCATCGTCGGCCATCTCGGCCGCGACGCGCTGGCGGCGCTCGCCATCGCCGGCGGCGCCCTGAACATCGTCGGCTGGACCGCCGCCTTCCTGACCTCCGCAACCTTCTGCGTGGTGGGAGGCGCCCTGTGGCTCGCGATCAATCCCAACCACACCCTAAGCCCCTGCCAACAGCCGCCGCAAATTCCCAATTGTTGATGATGGATTTTGAATTTTGAATTGCCGATCTTCGATTGCCGATTGACGATTTTCGATTGACGATTTTCGATTTTGAGAGAATTTTCGCCTTCGCATTCTCCGTCTTGAATTTTGAATCTTGAATTTCGGATTCCGTGTGTCCGGAAGCGCACCCCAAACATCGTTCATGTTCTCCCCTGACGCCGCCGATAACGATGCGGGGGAGTGCGGGCGGCCCGGGTAATTGTCGATTGCCGGTTGCCGATTTTCGATTGCCGATTTTCGATCTTCGATTGCCGATTTTCGATTTTGAGAGCCGGCAGCGCAGAGCTGGACGTAGTCTGTCCTATTCTGCGGTTCTTAAAGTGGTAATTGGCCGTAAATGGGTAATAGCATGTTGAGAACGGGGTGGAAGGATAAAAGCCGCTGTTTCAAACATTTGCTTTGTAGTGAGGGTTCCCTTTGCGGCAATACTTCTGTTAGAATCCGGGCCGCAGGAAAGTTCCTCTGGCGCTCATGAAGACTTGCCCCGCTTGCCAAAGTACTTACCCGGACGATTTTTCCCTCTGTCCAAGAGACGGCGCTCCCCTCACCGCCCAAGCCACGGAAACCGAGGCGCAGCTTGCCGCCGGGCTTTCCCGCCGTTTTCGCCTTGTCCGTCCCCTGGGCAAAGGGGGCATGGGCACGGTCTTTCTCGCCGAGCAGATTGGGGTGGGAAACCGCCTCGTGGCGCTCAAGGTCCTGAACCGCAAACTTCTCGATGACCCCGACTTCCTGATGCGCTTTGAGAATGAGGCGGGTTCCACGGGGCGCATTCATCACCCAAATGTTGTCACCATATATGAATCTGCCCAGTCGGATGACGGCACACCCTACATCGCCATGGAATTCCTGGAAGGAGAATCGCTCCGTGAGGTCCTCAAGCGGCGGGGCGCACTTCCCGTCACTGAAGTAGCGGAAATCCTCCAGCAAGCGGTAAGGGGTCTGAACGCTGCGCACAAACTGGGCATCATTCATCGCGACCTCAAACCCGATAATATCTTCCTGACCTATCCCGACGACGAGTCTGCAACGCGGGAGGCCCCAACCGCGAGCGCGCCGGTGTCCCCATCGGCGCCGGCCGTAGCGCTGGCGTCCCCGCCGGCACAAGTCGAGGGCGTTGTAGCGCCCACGTCCCCACAAGCGAATTTCGTTGTCAAAATCGTCGATTTCGGCATTGCCAAGCTACGCGAGTCCGGCGCCCACACGCAAACCGGCACGGTGCTCGGCACGCCCGCGTACATGTCATTCGAGCAGGCGTCCGGCATGAGGAGCGATGAACTCGACGCGCGCTCCGACGTTTACTCGCTGGGCGTGGTGGTGTACGAGATGCTCACCGGCCGCACGCCGTTCCATTCCGACACCCCGGTCGGATACCTACGCATGCACATGCAGGAGGATCCACCGCCACTCCGCGCCGTCACACCGGACGTCCCCGCGCAGCCCCAACTCGAAAGCGTGGTGATGAAGGCACTCACCAAGGACCGCAATCAGCGATACAGTTCGGTGTTGGACTTTGCGCGCGAATTAACCAGTGCCGCTCAGTCTTCGCCGCGAGCCGAAGCTCCCGTGCCGCCCCCATCTACCCGAATTGTGTCGCCGCCCACGGCGGCTAAACCACCGCATGGGCAGGTGGCGCCGAAGCCACATAGCAAGATGAAGTTTGTCGCCATTGCGGTGTTTGCGCTGATTTTAATCGTTGCCGCGGTCTGGTATTTTTCACGCTCGGCCAATCCGCGGGTTGGGAATCCGGAGGGCGGGTCTGGACCGTCGCAGACAGGGAGCGGGCAGCAAGCCCCCGTGGTCGAAGCTCCTGCTCCGACGGCACCGAGAGAGACCGCGCCCAAGCCCACTGGACCGCAAATAGAGATTCCCCGGAGGGGCGTCGCCGCGCCCGCCGGCGGAACAGTAAGAAAGAACCCGAAAGACGGGTTGAAGTACGTGTGGATTCCGTCCGGCACGTTCATGATGGGCTGCTCGCCGGGTGACAATGAATGTCAAGGCGATGAGAAACCGGCGCACAGAGTGACGATCACGAATGGTTTCTGGATGGGCCAGACAGACGTGACCGTGGCGGCTTACAGGAAGTTTGTTGGGAGCACTGGGGCGCAGATGCCCGCAGCCCCGAATTTCGACGCGGGTTGGGGTAACCAGGACATGCCCATTGTCAACGTAAGCTGGGATGATGCGACTACGTTCTGCGGCTGGGCAGGAGGCCGGCTGCCCACGGAGGCGGAGTGGGAATATGCCGCGCGCGCCGGGATCTCCGAGGCACGCTATGGACCTCTCGATGAGGTTGCCTGGAATTCAAACAACAGCGACGACAAGACGCACGACGTGGCCCAGAAGCCGCCCAACGCTTGGAATCTTTACGATATGTTGGGAAACGTTAGGCAATGGGTGAACGATTGGTATGGAGAGAACTATTACCCTGTCAGCCCGGAGCGCGACCCGCGAGGCCCTGATAGCGGCCGATGGCACGCTCTGAGAGGCGGGTGCTGGTATGACGTTCCGGCGATGGTCCGTGTTTCGTACCGCGGCAGGATCGTTCCGCCCAATAGGTACGGCGTCTTCGGCTTTCGTTGTGGCGGGGAAGTGTTCGCTCCTTGACCCTTTTCCCTCTTATCTTGACGGCTCGTTGATTAATAGCGGCGCGCTGTGATTAGTCGTGCTGTCGATCTAACCTATTGTTGTACTCATCCCAGTAGCGTTGGGTATTCTGTTCCTTAATCGGATAGGTTACGGGAACGGGGAGAAATACGTTGAGTTTGCCTAAGCTGTCATAATACCCGGCTGGCACGGGGTCAAAGCCAGGACGACACACTGAACTTTGGAACCAAACGAAACCACAATATCTGCAACGGTAGATCAGGTAGCCGGGTTCTCTCCGCTCCAAGACCTTTTCGGAAAGTTGGACGGACCCCGGCTCCTTGACTTGGTATAAGTAGCTGCCATTGGCGGTGCAGGTCTCTGACGGACAGCAGGGCTCATACCGTTTTCTTCTTCCCATATGAGGCAGTATATGAGCGCGCCTTGCGAGAAGCAAGCAAGTCGGGTAGTGGGTCACTCTCGATTTTACGTGGGATTGGCACTTCGATCGCGGGGCTATGTCTGCTTGTTGTATGCCTTTGGCCCAACCGGATAGAAGGCTTCCGCAAGGACATCGTTCGCACCTTGGCTTACGTAATAGCAATAGCAAAACCTAGTCTCGTGCGGTTGGTCCCAAGCATCCCGATAGGTCAACATGCCGTATATATGCAGGAATCTCTCCTTGGAGTAGACACCACTGAAGGTACCGGATTGAACATACGCCGGACTAGGAATCTCCCGTCCTGGCTCTACGACGATTTCGCAATCCCGCAGACTTACCGAACACGGTTCAGTCCAATAATCGGGTTGCTCTGGCATACCGCCCTCTGTCGTAAAAGCGCAAGCCTTAATCCAGATCGACGTAATCCAAGCGAGAGAATTACCCCGATTATATGGAGAGTAAACAATGCGAACTGGCGTGGTTTCAGTAAGGATCCTTGGGGGACGTGTGGTATATGGAGGATTGCTTACCTTTACCGCTACCCACGCCCGTTCGAGAGCCCTCGAACTTTCAATGCTTTGCCTTGCAGCGTACGCGCTCGCTTTGGCAGCATTGGCCGCGATTTCCGCAATTTTTGCCTGATGACGGATAGCAAGCAAGGTGAAGATAGAAACGAGGAAATAGGCAACCGTGGCCGCAGCAATGATGATGTCGGCGATCACCTGCCACAGCCCACGTCTCTCTATCGCGCCCTTATGGGTATCATTCTGTTTGGGTGCGGTGTTCCCTTGGCTTGCTTGATTGACTAGGCGTGGATTGTGGCCATCTGAAGCGTTGGGGACAACAGAAGATGGCTCCTTTGCCTGCTCTACGTTCTGGGCGTAGGACTGAATTTTGCCGTCATGTGGACTGGCTTGTGTCTTCTGGCTAGGATGCCATTCTTGCCCTAACAGAGCGAGAGCTAGGGATGCTACCAGTAGAACCCGCATGGAACGGGATTATATGCCGAAATCACGCCGCCAAATCCGATTCTTTTCCCATGAGGGGCTAGCCGCTGTCAGCGCAGTGCTAACCGTGGGCTTTTCTCATACCTGGTACCCATCGCATCTCACGACTTATTCATAAGGGCTTTTCCCACCGCTTCCGGGGTTCTATCCATCACCGTCAAGTAGGCGCGCACGGCGCTTTCCGGACGCCGGCGCCCTTGCTCCCATTCCTGGAGCGCGTGCGGGCTGAAGGCATAGCGCCGTGAGAATTCCGCTTGCCTGGACTTGCCTCGCGACGCCGTTTTGCCGTCAGAGTTTCGTCAAGGCAGGCGCCGTTTGCCTTCCTCCACGGCACTTCCTCGCATCTGATTGCCCTGCGAATAACGCCAAGTGCTGGGGACGAATTGACGCGCTGAGGAAACCCTCTCCCCGTATTGGCGTTACCGGCAACTGGCGTTGTTCGCGTTCGGAATCGTAAGAAAAGTGATGCTTGCTGGTGCGAACGTGAGGCGTCCGGCGGGTGTGTGCAAGCCTGCCAGTGGCGGCAAGTCCCCGTTGGCGCTCAATCTCAGTTCGCTCCCGTTCAGCAGAACCTGCTTGTCTTCCAGATTCCGGGCCGTCAGGGTATAACGGTCTGCCGATAGGGGAAGGTCCAGCCAATGCGACGCGGCCCGGTCAGTATTGATTACCAGAAGCGCCACACCTCCGGGAACATCCCGCAGGCAGTGGGCAAAGAGATGCAGGCTCTCGGCCGGCGAAGGGCCGGGATTAAGCACGGTGGTACCCATGAACTTCCGCCATAACAGCGCTGCCCAATAGTTGGGCCGCGGCTCCAGCGTATTCTCATCAAGCAAACCATAATCGCTGGAGGCCAGCGTGTTGTGGGCGATCACCTGGACGCCACGCCGGGCCAGGCTCCCATTCTGATGGAGATAACGGAAGCTATCCAGAAAGGTGGAGCCCCAAGGGTTGCCACCACAGGCTGCGTCCGCGGTTTCGGTGAGCCAGAGCGGTTTGCCGGGCTCGAACCTGTCGCGCAGAGCCGCATAAAAGGCTTCGACGCGGCCCGTGCGGGAGAGCCACTCCTCGGAAAGCGCCGCCTCCGGTGTGGTTCCTACCACCAGGCCCGTGCTGGCACACCGTTTGGAGGCCGCTCCATAGAAATGGTAGGAGAAGGCATCGAAGATGGGACCCGTGGCCTTGAGCAGGTCGTCGGACTTAAGCATGGGCATCCCCGGTGGCAGAAGTGATCCTCCCTCACCAACCGAGCCGGGGCCCAGGATCACCATGCCGGGAGCGGCTTGCCTGGCGAACGGGCGGAACACGGCAAGATCGCGCCCGTAGGCGGCGGCATCATAGCCCTTGGGCGCGCCCCCCATCGCGGCAAAAGTCGGTTCGTTCATGTATTCGGCTGCGGCAATACTGCCCCCAATCGATTTTGTGTAGGCAAGCAACTGGCGCGCCTGGTCGGGAGTCCAGACGCCCGAGGCATCCCGGGTCCCCGCACTTATCGCAAAAGATGTGACGATCTTCGCGTTCACGGCGTGGGAAAAATCGACGACGCCCTTCCACTGCCGGCGGGTCAGCACCCCATTAAAGCCCTGGCGCGGGACGGACGGCGCCGCATCATCTGAATTCTGAAAGTACGTGCTGTTTGCCCAGGTCCCACTGACACGCACATAAGCAGGCCCGAGGGCCGCTGCCAGCCTGCGCAAGCGTGGGTGGGCAAGATCTATCGGCGGCCGGTATTGGAACAACTCCGGATTCATGCCCACCGGCTGATTCGAGGCCCCCCGGTTGGCAGACGACTGCGCCTGGAGGAGAGCGTCGACTTGCTGGCCATAGGGCTTCCAGAATCTTCCGCCGGTCACTTCCACCATTTCGATATTAAACGACTGAAAGCGCTCATCAACTCGGCCGACGCGAGGCATACTCCCGGGCGCGATGGAAGCGGGTGATGGGCCACGAGGAGGCACGGAAAACGCCGCGCTCCCAAGTACTGCCAGGAAAATGCCTGCATAAAATTCAAGGGGTTTAATGCTCATGGTCTGACCTCCCTCGTGTACTTTGGCTTCGCTAGACAGCCATGATAACCGGCACGATGCGATGTTGGTGTTGCCTCCGACGTAACGGGGCGGATTACCGTCCCCTCAATATCGATTACCAGGAAACGACAGGGTAACGAGAGTCATCGTTTGGGCCTGCGCGAAGCGCCTTGGAGTGCGGCAGCAGCAGCTACCGCCTTGGAATCTGGCATTGACAATCGAGATTAGACAAAGTGCGCATGAAAGGCGGCGTCGAGCCGCACGCACTCCAAGGCGCTTTGCGCACTCAGCTTGCATGAGGTGCTTATTCCCCCCAGCCCGTCTCTATGACGTCAGATGAAATGTTTACTCGCGGCTCCACCGCGCTCTCGTAGGGGCTGGCCTCGTGCCTGCCCTCCCTGGGGGCGAGTCGGCCCCCTGTGGGCACCCACGAGGGGTGCCCCTACGAGACGCGCACTCGGCATTGTAGCGGCGGGTTTACCCCGCCAAATGGCGGCATAAAGCCGCCGCTACATTTCAGGCGGCTAATCGCCGGGATTTCCCGCCAGCCCCGCCGCGGCCACCGCGGCAGCGCCCAAAACGCCCGCCGAATATCCCAGCGTGGATGCGGCAATGCGCAGCCTCCGTTGCTCCCACGTGGTGGTCCGTTGAGCCAAGCCTTCACGCAGCGAACTGAACAGCAGCGGATTGTTTTGCGCCAGACCGCCGGCGAGAATCAGCATGTCCGGGTCGAGCAGTTGCACCAGGGTGGCGCAACCGATGGCTAGGTAATTCGCCAATTTCACAATCGCGCACCGGGCGCCAGGATCCTCCGCATTCGCCGCCGCAATGACATCCTCCGCGGAAGCAAACTTCCCCTCGGCGTAGCGCAAGAGCGCGCGGGCGTTGGCAAAAACCTCCAGGCATCCTCGCAGTCCGCAAGTACACCGTGGGCCCGCGGGATCAATAGGGATGTGGCCAAGCGCATTGGCGAAAAAGTGGCGGCCGCGATTCAAACGCCCACCCACATAGCAGCCGCCTCCCACGCCGGTCCCCAGCGTAATGCAGACAAAATCCGATTCCGCCTGCGCGGCGCCGTAATACTTCTCGCCCACGGCAAGGGCGTTCGCGTCATTCTCCACGGCCACGGGAAGGCCCAACGCCTGGTGCAAATGCGCTCCGGGATTCGCGCCCGTCCAGCCGGGGAGGTTGTCCGTGGCGAAGACAATCCTGCCCGCCTTCGGATCCACCCAACCCGCGGTGGCCACGCCAATGGCTTCCGGCGCAACGCCCCGCGCCTCCGCTTCCCGCAGGCAGGCGGAGGCCGTCTGCTTCAAGTGCATAAGCAGAGCGTCCCTTCCCTCATCCCAAGGCGTGAGAGTGGACGCGTGGTACAGCAACTCTCCCTGATTGGACACCAGACCGAACTTGGTGCGCGTTCCGCCCATGTCAATTCCCACAAAAACGCGCTTGGGATCGTGCGCGTGCTGCCAGCTTTGGGCGGCGGCGGCGAATTTTCGGGAAATCATGTCCGGCCGCGTGATGGCCGTTCCCACAATCGCCGCATAAGCCCCGGCTTGCAGCGCGGCACCCAGTTGCGCGGGCGTTTGGATGCGCCCCTCGGCAATTACGGGCACCTCCACCGCCCGAATCAGTTGAGAGATGAAAGACGGCTCGAAGGCCCGGACATCCTGAGTTTCCGCCGTGTATCCGCGCATGGTGGAGAGCACTGCATCAGCGCCGGCACTCGCGGCTTGCACGGCTTCCTCCACGGTGGCGATATCCGCCAGAACCGGAACTCCCAGCTCGTTCTTAACGCGGCGAAGCCTGGCAAGGGCGCCATATCGTTGGCCGCGGACGGTGCAATCAATCGCCACCAAGGCGGCGCCGGCCTCAACCAGCTTCTGCGCCCCCTCGAAGGTGGGCGTAATCAAAATCTTTCCATCATCCTGTTGGGCTTTCCAGATTCCAATGATGGGAACTTTCACAACCTGGCGAATCGCCCGGATGTCATCCGTACCGTTGGCGCGAATTCCCGCCGCCCCACCCTTGACGGCAGCTTGCGCAAAACGCGCGATGGATTCGGGATTCCGGAACGGGCTGCCATCAAGCGCCTGGCACGAGACGATCAGTTTTCCGCGAAATTCAGCGGGCAGGTTGGTTGCGGACTTCATGAAACCCCCAGGGTCTTTAAGAAAATACGCGGACAGTCACGCGAGACAAGCTTATTGAACTACATTAAATGACCGGATTCCAGCGCGAGAATGAGATGCTACGAAGCGAAAGTTTGGAGTGCGGGAGATTGCTCCCGCTTTTTCTACCGCTGACTCGTCGGAGGTTGGTTATTCGCCGCGACGAGTCGCGGTAGGGGAAAGCGGCGATGAATCGCCACACTCCAAAACTTCGCATCCACGGCTTTGCAAACCCGGGGTGAAAAATCCGGCTTAGCCCCCCCAGGCAGCCTCCCGAAGGCGAATTAAACCGGATGAACTATACACGAAATAGGCGATGGCAAATTTCGGATTTTCGGTCTTGGATTTGTTCCATCCCGAGGCGGCGAGTTGCAAAGGTCTCTCGCTGCCTTCCGCGTTCTGCTTACTGCTTTCCGTTTCCCTCCGGTTGCGCCAGTCCGCGATGCCGTGTACGATAAAGTGTAAGGAATAAGTGTTTACGATGTTGAGTCGGCGGCACGGTGCTTCGGCCTCAACCAATCGCTATTAGGAATCGACCTCCCGGGGAATAATGCGGTCCACACTCAGCGACAACAAGCAGCTCATCCGATTAATCGCGCCTTCCGTATTTGTCCTGCTTCTTGCGGCCATGGCGGTTGCGCCTGCCCGCGCGGAACAATGGCAGAAGCTCAATCCACAGGGGTACGTCAACGATTTCGCCGGCGTGCTCGACCCGGCATCTGTCGAGGGACTGACCCGGCTGGGCACCGAGGTGGACCAGAAGGCCAAAGCGCAGATCACCGTGGTCACCATTAAAACATTGGACGGTGACGCGCCCGAGGATTTCGCCAATCACCTCTTTAAGCAGTGGGGAGTGGGGTCCAAGGGCACCGACCGCGGCGTGATGTTCCTGCTTGCCACAGACGATCACAAGTACTGGACAGAAGTTGGCTACGGTCTTGAACCCATCCTTCCGGACGGCAAGGTGGGCGGATTCGGACGCGATATGGTTCCGTGGCTGCGCCAGGGCAATTACAACAATGCCGTGCTGCAAATGATGATCCAGATCGCCCAGGTCATTGCGCAGGACAGTCACGTCTCCTTGGATAGTGTGGGCGATTCTCCCGTGGCCACTCCCGCTCCGCAGAGGCCGGAAGTTCGCCTGACCATCGGGCAGATCATTTTTCTTTTGATTGTCCTCATCGTCGTGGGGCCATTCTTATTGAGATACCTCGGGCCGTTATTCTTGCTGTCTCTATTGACCGGGGGCGGAGGACGTCGTGACGGCGGCTGGGGCGGAGGCGGATTTGGCGGCGGTGGTGGCGGCGGCGGAGGATTTGGCGGCTTTGGTGGAGGTTCCTCAGGTGGCGGCGGCGCCGGGGGAAGCTGGTGAGAAAGGATTCGCCGCAGGGGCACGGACTGGAAGCACTCCGGGAGCGAGATCAATGATTAATGAGCAGGACCTGACCGACCTGGTAACCCGATTGAAGAACGACGCGGGAAGCAACCTGCTGTCCGTGGTACTTTACGGTTCCGCGGCCACGGGAGAGTTCCACGAAGGGCATTCCGACTTGAATGTCCTGTGCATCGTGCAGAATCTTGGCCGCGACGATTTGGGCAAGCTTCATGCGGCTTCGGCATGGTGGGCCAAGAAGGGACATCCCGCTCCGTTATACTTCACGCTCGATGAGTTGCAACATTCCACCGACGTTTTCACTATTGAGTGGCTGGACATCAAGGCAGCGCACCGGATTCTTTATGGCGAGGATGTAATGGCCTCGCTCCAGATTCCAATGGATCTCCACCGCCTGCAGGTGGAAAGAGAGTTGCGGAACAACACGCTGCGCCTGCGGCAGCATTACCTGAGGCATCCCGCGGATAATAAAAAGACCCTGGAACTGATGACCTCGTCCATATCAACATTTGCCGCGCTGTTCCGGCATGCCTTGATTGCATTGGGAGAAGAGGCACCGCCTACCAAACGAGCTACCGTAGACCGCGTCGCATCCGTGCTGGGATTTGATCCCGCACCCTTTCAGACGATTTTCGATATCCGTGAAAAGCAGAAACGCGAACGCGATGTGGATGTGGCGGCAACATTTGGCGCATACCTGGACGGGGTTTCCAAAGTAACAGAAGAGGTTGACCGCCGGTTGGAAACTCCACGGGCGAATGGATAGAAAGCAGCGCGGGCCTGCATTGTATCAATGAATTCAGAGGAGGAAGATCATGAAGATCGCACTGGCTGTGGTGGGAGTCGTGGTGGCGTTGATGTTGCTGCTTGCCATCGGCAGCAAAAATGAAATGGTCCGCAAGAACGAAGCCATCAAACAGGCGTGGTCGCAGGTGGACGTGGTGCTGCAGCGGCGCGCCGACCTGATTCCGAACCTCGTGGCAACCGTGCAGGGCTACGCGGCGCACGAGCAGAAGGTCTTTGGTGACATCGCCAATGCCCGCGCCGGCTTGCTGAATGCCAAGTCGCCCGCCGACAAGATCGCCGCCAATGGCCAGTTGGATGGCGCCATCGGCAGGCTGCTGCTGATCGTGGAAAATTATCCCAATCTTAAAGCCGATCAGAACTTCATGGCCTTGCAAGATGAACTGGCCGGCAGCGAAAACCGCATCGCCGTTGAACGCCGCCGGTATAACGAGGCCATTCAGGATTAGAACACCTTCATCGGCCTGTTCCCCAATAGCATCTTTGCCGGGTGGGCGGGATTCCAGCGCAATAATGACTATTTCGCGGCGTCCGAGTCCGCGCGCCAGGCTCCAAAAGTGGACTTCGGAACGCCGAAGCAATAGGACATCACCCAGCGTAACCGCATTTTAACTGCAACCATGCGCTGACTACATTCGTCTATGAAATGGTACAATCGCAGCGCCAGGCTCCCGTGCAACTTCTTCGAACACTGACGAACTCTCTTAAGGCGGCGCCGCGACACATGCTTGCGTTCGAAAGGGTGTTGCGGCACATGGGCGGGTTGGGGCTGCTCATTTTCGCGATCATCGATAGTTCCCCCATTCCAACCTTTGGCGGCCTGGACATCCTCCTCGCCATACTTGCGGCGCGGCGGCGGGAACCGTGGTACTACTACGCCGGATTCGCCACGGTGGGCTCGGTCATCGGCGCCTACATAACATTCCACATGGCGCGCAAGGCTGGGTTGGACTACCTCAACCGCAAGTTTGGACAGCGCCGGGTCGCCAGCCTGCTGAAGTACTTCCAGCGGTGGGGCACGGTAGCTCTGGTTGTTTCCACCGCTGTTCCATTTCCCTTCCCGACAAGCGCGTTTTTCGCCATTGCCGGCGTGCTGGACTACCCTCTCCGGACATTCATCATCGTGGTCGCTTTGAGCCGGGCGTTGCGATACGGAGCCATAACCGCCATTGCATCCCACTACCGCCGCCGTTTCATTATTGGCCTGCGGCATCTTGGGCACCATCCCGGGTGGCTGCTGGGAATTGCTGCTGCGGTGGTTTTCATCGTGACGGCAGCAATATGGCTGAAGGAGCGGCTGGAATCGAGTCGCGAAACCGTCACCACAGACGCAACGGGATAATCACAGGGCGGGTATAGGAATTTCACGCAATGACGCAAGGTAAACATTGCAATAATTCTTTGCGGTCTTAGCGCCTTGGCGACTTTGCGTGAGATCGCCTATTTCTCCGGATTTCCGGCCCTCAGTGAGCATTCCATTTCGCCGCCAGCAGCGCTATCTTCTCCTCGAGGGTGGGCTCCGGTTTCGGCATTGGTTTTGGCTTCGGCTGGACCTTTGGCCGTGACTGGGTCTGCGGTTTTTGTTGCTGCTGGGGTGGCCGCCTTGCAGGAGGCTCTTGTGCTGCCTTCATCGAGAGGGCAATGCGCTTGGTCTTGGGATCGGCGCTTATAACCTTGACCTTCACGATCTGGCCGACCTTCACAACATCCGATGCATCCTTGATGTAGCGATTGGATAGCTCGCTGATGTGCACCAACCCGTCCTGATGAACGCCCACGTCCACGAAGGCGCCGAACTTGGTTACGTTGGTCACCACACCTTCCAGCACCATGCCGGGTTGCACATCCGAAAGTTCGCGAACCTGCTCGTTGAAGCTGGGCGCCACGAATTTATCGCGCGGGTCGCGGCCTGGTTTGCGCAGTTCCTCCAGAATATCGTTCAGCGTGTAGGTGCCGGCTGACACCCGGTTGCGATCCACCTTTTCGAGAAGCTGAGGGTTCTTGATCAGATCTTCGATGGGAACGCTAAGGGACTGCGCAATCTGCTCCACGATCTGGTAGGACTCCGGGTGGACGGCAGTCATGTCGAGCAGATTGTCGCCGTTGCGTATGCGCAGAAATCCGGCCGCCTGTTCGAATGTCTTGGGCCCGATGCCCGGGACCTTCCTTAATTGCGCGCGTGAACGGAAGATCCCATTTTCATTGCGGAAATTGACAATGCTCAGTGCGGTGCGCTCCGTCACGCCGGCGACATAGCGCAGCAGCGTCCACGATGAAGTATTCAGATCGACGCCCACGCGATTGACGCAGCTTTCGATAACGCTTTCGAGCGACGCCTGAAGCTGACGCTGGTCAACATCGTGCTGATATTGGCCGACGCCAATCGCTTTGGGATCCACCTTGACCAATTCGGAAAGAGGGTCCTGCAAACGGCGGGCAATGGAAATGGCGCCGCGCACGGTAAGATCGAGATCAGGAAACTCCTGCCGGGCGATGTCAGACGCGGAGTAAACGCTGGCGCCGGACTCGCTGACCGTTACGGAAAAAATGTTATCCAGCCGCCGCTCGCGCAGGAATTCACGCACAAAGGCATCCGTCTCGCGGGATGCCGTGCCGTTGCCAATGGCGATGGCACGCACGTTGTACTGCGGCAACAACGCCTCAAGAGTCCTCGCGGCGGCCTCCGCCTCACCCTTGGATCGGTGCAGGTAGATCACATCGTTGGCAAGGAATTTCCCGGTCTCGTCAATCACCGCAACCTTGCAACCCGTGCGCATGCCAGGGTCGATTCCCAATACGGATATGGGGCCCGCCGGGGGCGCCAGAAGCAGGTTGTGCAGATTATCGCGAAAGACCTGGATCGCGTCCCCATCCGACCGCTGCTTTACTTCCAATCGGATTTCGCCTTGAATCGAAGCGTTCAGCAACCGCTGCCATGAATCTTCAATGGCAAGTTCAAGCTGGGGCGTCCAATCGCCTTCCGCTCGCAGGACTTTTGTCTTTAGCAAGGAGACGGCGCGCAAGGGCTCGATTTCAATGAGAAAGCTGAGCACGCCCTCACTTTCGCCGCGGCGAATAGCCAACATGCGGTGCGACGGAATGGCCTTTACCGGCTCACGGTACTCGTAATACATCTTGAACTTTTCCTGCTCGTCGACGGCGTCGGCGATCTTGCGGCTGACCACCACGCCTTCCTCAAACATGATCTGCCGCAGAGCCTTGCGCAGATCGGCATCCTCACTGATCATCTCGGCCACAATGTGACGTGCGCCTTCCAGCGCTTCCTCCACATTGTTCACGCCTTTTTCCGAGTTCACAAAACTATTGGTGAAAGTTTCCAGCGGCTCGGCCGTGCGCTCCTGTGCCCACAAATACAGGGCGAGCGGCTCCAGTCCCTTTTCGCGCGCCATGGTGGCCTTGGTCCGGCGTTTCGGCCGATAGGGCAGATACAAGTCTTCCAATTCGCTCTTGTCGATGGTCGCTTCAATGCGAGCCTTGAGTTCATCGGTAAGCTTGCCCTGCTCGGCGATGGAGGCGAGAATCGTCTCCCGGCGCGCCACCAACTCGCGGAAATAGGTCAGCTTCTCCTCGATGCCACGCACCTTTACCTCATCGAGATTGCCGGTGGCCTCCTTGCGATAGCGCGCAATGAACGGCACCGTGCCACCGTCGTCCAGCAGCTCAATAACCGCCACCAGACCGTGCATGGGGACTTCCAGTACTTTGGAAATGTGGAGTAGTAAATCAGTGGAAAGAGCTCGTAGGTCAATCATGGAAATATGGGGCCTTCGAATCAACAAATGTCTGCAAGAATGCAGGAACTGCAACCGCAACCAACCCGGAATCCTCAACACGAAACTGAAAGGACGGGCCTTCTGACCTTGCGGAAAAATCACTCAAAACTGGTAACCACCCCGGCGCCCAAGGCGCCACCCCTCCTGAATCAGGAGGGGAGTTCTTTAATAACTCCCCTCCTCATCTGAGCTGATCTTTACCCACATCTTTGGCTGGACACGGGGGGTGAGTGAGCGAGATGAGCGAAGAGTTTATAAGTGGCGGTAATATCGTCGAGTCGCTGGAGTCCGAGCCAGAGGGTTTGGGTGCCGGGGTGGCCGTCGCCTTTGCGGCCGAGGAAGCCTCCCAAGCTGGCGACCAGCCGCATCGCCTCGTTCAGCGAGGGAGGCTGGGCGGGCGGCACGGGGTTTTTGTGGATATAAGCCAGCAGGGCTTTCCATTGTGCTTCTTCAAAATACACCGTACAGGGGACCAGGGGAGTTTCCCGTCCCCGCTTGGCCAGATGAAAGATCCGCCACCCCACGACCAGGTCAATGGCCAGGCAAGCTTCCAGGCGCTCGGCCGTGCCCAATTGTCGCTGCTCGATCTGGCAGCCGCTTTTCAAGGTGCGATGATAAACTTCAATTCCCCAGCGCAACGTATACCAATGCAGCTTTTCGCACGCTGCCGCGAAGTCCTCGACCGGGCAGGTGGTGAGCAGCATCCAGCGCAAGGGCTTGATGCCGGCGGGGGCATCGGCCTCCTGCGCCAGCACCGCCCACAGCGTCAGTGGCGGCAGCTTCGGCTTGCTGCGCGGAGGTTGCAAAGTGACTCGGGCCCAGCGCACTTCCAGTCGCGCCACCCGCGCCGCTTGTGCCCCACGCCGGGGCACACGAATTTCCTGCACCCCCGCCGCCGCTTGCTGCTCCAGCCAGGGCCACAAGTGTTCCTGCCCCTCGGCCCGCAAGCGGTCCTGCTCGGCGCGCACCAACAGCCCCGGACCTTGCGCATCGGCCAAAGCTTCCTGAAACAATTCGTAGATATCCGCTTCCCGATCCCCCACGCTCACCAGGCGGGTTCCCGGCGTACGTCGCTGCACCTCCGCCAGAGCGCGAAAGCTCTTCAGCCATTTCAGGCTTTCCTTCTCTTCGATCGACCGCTTTTTGCGCTCGTGCCGTTTGCCGAATTGGCGGCCGTCGCGCGCCCAGCACTGCACGTCCAGCAAGCCCAACGGTGTACCCTCGGCATTAAAGGCCAGCGTCGAGTGCAGCCACAGGCCCACCGCCCCCTCGGCTTGCGTACCGATCGGTCCCAGATCGTCGGTGGCGCGATGCGTGGTGTAGTTCAGGCTGGTGGTGTCCTGCACGGCCAAGACCAGCTTCTCGGCGGCAAGGCGCTGGCGGGTGGCTTCAAAATGCGGTTGCAACAAAGCGTCCATAGTGGTGTCGGGGTGCTCCAGGAAACGATAAGCAGCTTTGGTTTTGGCGCGCGTCTGGCAAGCCTGGGGCAGGTTAGCCTCCGGCCGCGCGTAGCGATCGCGCGCCAACGTCAACAGCCGTTGCCGCAGCCGCGCATCTCCCAAGCGCGCGCCCCCGAATTCTTCCTCCGCCCAATCGGCCGGGGGCGGTGGGGGACCCGCGGCGTGCCCGCCCAAGCGCTGACGCGCCTGGGGATGCAAAGCATACACCCAAACCTGCTTCACCGACTGGGGGTGCTGATGCCGACGGTCCTGACGGCCGCGCCCCGCCGTCTGCCCCACCTCGATCCAGTTGGCGGCGCGATAGCACGTCCCGGCCTGTTCGGCATCGACAAACGTTTCTACCAGGTAGGGCGCGTAACCGTAGCGCTCCTGCCAGTCCCTCCCCACCCGGCGCAGCGCCTGCCCCAAAACGTGCGAAGCCAGATGCGGCACGTGCAACGAGGGCAGCAGCAAGAAGCGGCTGTTGGCAATCACCCCCGGCAAATGTTCCCGGCGCGCCGCCTCGCTCCAGCCAATCCAGCGGTCGCGCGACGCCACCCGCCAAGCCGCGGCGCTGAAGGCCAGACCGCCCAGCCATTCCCCCCGGCGGCTGCGAATGGCATAACGCATCTGCGCTCCGCACAAGGGCCCGGCGCCGTGCGGATGATAACGCTCCAACAGCTCGTTCCAGGTCCGCGCCGTGCGGCTCTCCGCGCTGCCCACCGGCACCACCTCCACCGGCTGCAATTCCTGCAAGCGGCGCTCTACCCCAGCTTCGGAAAACTGCGCGCGACGCCGCGGCGCCCGGGGCGGCGGGACGGAAAAGGTTCTCCCCGGCGGCCAGCGGATCATCCCCGCACGCTCCAGCCTCGCCAGCGCCACCCGACAACTCATCTCCTTCTCGTGGCCGTTGGGCGAACGCCACTCCAACCACCCGCACACCCGCCGCGACAGCGCCGTGCGCGACAACCCCGGCTCTCGTCCCAACTCCTCCTGCAGCCGCTCCACCAACGCCGGGCTGAACTCCTGTCCGCAAATCTTCACCCCGGCAGCTTACAAAATCCCTACCCCCCGTGTCCAGCACAAATTGTGGGACACGCTCAGCTGAATCAGGAGGGGAGTTTCTTGAGGGCTCCCCTCCTCAGATGAGGAGGGGTGGCGCACCGAGCGCCGGGGTGGTGCTGAACCCGGATGGCGCGGTAAACAACACCTCACGCCGGCGAAGGTTTCTCCTCGTGCCATTCGTCCTTCTTCGCCTCTTCGATACTCAAATGCTTCCTCTCCAACCGCCCGTAGCGGTCAGCGGGGATTGTTCCCACCGGATTGTGTTTGTACTCGTCCACTCCCCGCATCAGGTAGGTCTTGAAGTGCGGGTTCACGGAGAGATCACACTTCACGTTAGTCCCGGAATATCGAATAGTAAAGCCTATTCTCCAGCGGTCGGACTTATTGGCTGGGGACCCGTGAATCATGCGGTCGTCGTGAAACGATATCTCTCCGGCTTTCAGAACCAGGGGAACCGCTTCGTCTTCGCGGAAAGAGCCGCGTTCCAGTTCCAGGGTGAGAACCGAATCGGTTTGGGATGAGCGTTTGTGTTTGATCAAGCCGCCGGATTGCGACCGCGGAATTACTCGCATGGCGGCGTTACCCTCATCGGAGTCGGTAAAAGCAAGCCATGCGGTTACAGAATTATGGGGCGAAAGCGGCCAATAGTAGGCATCCTGGTGCCATCCGACAACGCTCGGATGATGGGGCGGTTTGGCAAAAAAATTCGATGCCCAAAGAAAATAATTGGGCCCCAGCAGATCCTCCACATAGTCGAGGATTTGGGGATTGACGCAGATGTCATAGAGAAAGCGGCTTGACTCATGCCACTCGCGAATCTCCTTTTCATCTTCACCGGGGCGCAGGTACTTCAACAATTCCTCGTACCCGACGTTGAGTTCAGCGACTTCCGCTGGCCTGTAAACAGGGGGCAAGCCAATCAGATAACCGTTTTCCTTGAAGAACCGCTTCTGCTCTTCGCTTAGGCGGTGTCTCTCCGGAGTGATGGCAGTAGTCATGTCAAACCTCCTGGTGAGTTTGGAAAGATTATCATAGTGTTTTCTTCCGCGCCGAGGTTCTTTAACCCCTGGCTCATCCCACCAGGGCGGCATCCAGATCCGCGATCAGATCGTTGACGTCTTCAAGGCCGACGGAGATACGAATAAGATCCGGCGTGATCCCCATTTTCAACTGAACCTCACGCGGTACGGAGGCGTGAGTCATGGTGGTGGGATGCTCAATCAGTGATTCCACCCCACCCAGCGACTCCGCCAGAGTGAAGATCCGGCAACTGCCGAGAAGGTGGTTCACCGCCGTTTCTCCGCCGCGAACGCGGAAAGAGAATGTCCCGCCGAAGCCGCTTGTCTGCCGCAATGCCAATTCGTGCTGCGGATGGCTTTTGAGCCCGGGGTGAAGCACGGCCGACACTTTGGGATGCTTTTCGAGCCAGTGCGCAATGGTCAGCGCGCTGCGATTGTGTTCCTCCATGCGAACGGCCAGGGTCTTAATACCCCGCAAAACCAGGAAGCAATCCTGAGGTCCGGCGCAGGTGCCCATGGCGTTCTGGAGAAAGCTAATCCTCTCCGCCACGGCAGGGTCTTTAGCCACCAGCGCCCCTCCGACAACATCGGAATGGCCGTTGATGTATTTGGTTGTCGAATGCGAGACGATGTCGGCACCCAATTCGAGTGGCCGCTGGAAATAGGGCGAAAGAAAAGTGTTGTCACAGATCACCAGCGCCCCGTATTCGTGCGCAAGGTCCGAAACCGCGCGAATATCAATAAGGTTCATCAGGGGATTGGTGGGAGACTCAACCCAAACCGCCTTGGCCCCGGCCGCGAGCGCGGAACGAAGCTTGGCGGAATCACGCAGATCAACGTATCGGGCGCGAATCTGCTTGTTGGCAAAAACTGACTCAAACAAGCGATAGGTGCCGCCATAGAGATCATCGTGAACAACTATGGTATCGCCCGACGAAAACATCATGATCGCGGTCGCTTCCGCCGCCATGCCCGTGGCAAACGCGAAGCCCGCGGTTCCGTTTTCCAACTGCGCCAGGCAGGTTTCAAGCACCTTCCGGGTGGGATTTCCGCTGCGGGAGTAGTCGAATGGCCCCGGTTGCCCCACGCCTTTGAAGGCAAATGTGGAGGTCTGGTAAATCGGCGTCATGACCGCGCCGTGATGGTCTTTAGGGTCGTGCCCGGCATGAATCGCAACTGTTTTAAAATTCATAAATCCTCAGGTGGCGCGAAACTACCCTTGGCCCAGGACGGACGTGAATTGCGCCGTGCCTGGGGCCACGAAGGGCTCAATGAGATTTGGATAAGTCTAAGTCAAAATGTTGCCTGCTTTTTCAGGATAGGTAGCCCTATCCTTGCTGTCAATTGCAAATCCATGAGCGGAGAGCGCGAGACTAAATAGGCCGTGGGAAAACGCTCCACTTCCAACAACCACGCCGGAGCAATTGGAGGTGCTTTTGGCATTGACGACCCTGAGCATGAGTGCTAGCTTTGCGTAAAATATTCTTGGAGACAACTATGATGCGCCGGATTCTCATAGCAGCGGCCTTGGCATTTTCCCTCTTTGCGCTCCCCTCAATTCTTGCTCAAAACCAAACCGGGGCGGAACAACAAGCCGTTCAAAATCACGTGATTACAGTTACCAGGGGGAGCAACGCGTACGCCAAACCCGATCTGGGTATTATGGTGATGAGTATTCAATCCGCTTCACCCATCGCCAAGGAGGCGGTGGCGGAGAACGGGCGAAAGGCGAAGGCTGTTGAGTCTGCACTCGCCGCGCTTGGATACACTCCCGAAGGCTTTAAGATCACATCCGCAACAATTGGGCATGGCGGTCCCAATTACGGGCCCCTGCAGCCTGGGATGGTTGCCTACAAAGCCACCCAGTTGGTCTATGTGTTCTTTGAAGCCGCTGACCTGAGCGACATGGCGAGGTTGACGGAGAAGACGGCTGCGGTGATTGAAACACTCCGCAAGGTAGGCGCGGTCCCCGGCATCAACGAGGGCCCCCGCATGCCCCAAATGCAGGGAGGACTGATTATTTACACCATCAAAGACTCCGAACCTTACGAAAAGCAAGCCTTACGGCAGGCGATTGCCCGTGCGCGCGATGCAGCCCAGGACATGGCCACGGGGTTGGGGGTGCAGATTACGGGCTTGCGGAATGTCAAGGCCAGCGGACCCAGTAGCAACCTGCAAAACGGCAATATCCCGCTGGAGGGTCTGCACTACCGTTTCTACTCGCTAAAAAGCGATGAAATAAGGATTCATGCCGGCGTCACCGTGGACTACGACTTCAAGTAACGAAGGCGCTGACCTAAGCGATATGGTGCAGTTGACGCAGAAAACGGCTGCGGTGATTGAGGTCCTCCGCAAGGCGGGCACCGTCCCCGCCAATACCGCAATGCCTATGCTTCCCCAAGCGCAGGGAGCACTGGTTACCTACACGATCAGAGATTCCGCCGCATACGAAAGTCAGGCTTTGCAGAAAGCTGTTGGACGCGCACGCGATGCGGCCCAGGACGTTGCCATGGGAAGGGGGGGCCAGATCACCGGCTTGCGGAATATCAAGACGGGCTTCCTCGTGGGCAACGTGGGGCGCAGCAACATCGCTCTGGAGGGGCTGTCCTATAGTTGGTACTCGATAAGAAGCGATGAAATAACAATTCGCGCCAACGCTACCGTGGAATATGACTTCAAGTAACGCAAGCCCCTTGTTTGTCGTGGCACGGCCATCATGGCCGTGGTTGTTCATGGGCGGGACGCCCGTGCCACGCCTCATTTCTCCAGCAGCCCCAGTCCGCGAAGCCAATTGATGAGCAGCTTGGGCCATTCGCCCAAGGCAGGATCGCCAAGATCCAAGCCCACGCCGTGGGGTCCTTTCTGGAAGATGTGCAATTCCGCGGGCACATGCGCCTTATGTAATGCCAGATAGAATGCCACGCTGTTTTCCGCCGGAACACCGATATCCTCGCTCGTGCTGAATAGAAATGTGGGAGGCGTCTGGGGAGTAACTTGGGATTCGTTGGAGAGACTTTCCAGCAGCCTGGGGTCAGGCGAATTGCCCAGCAGATTTTGCGCGGAGCCACGATGCGAGTAAGGAGCCGTAAAGGAAATTACCGGGTAGCAGAGGATGGCGAAATCCGGCCGCGAGCTTTCCCGCTCTATCGGATCGGAAGCGTTCGGGTTTCCGCCATCGAAGTGCGTCTCAGCAGTTGAAGTCAGGTGGCCGCCAGCGGAAAAGCCCATCATACCGATGCGATCAGGCTTTAAACCATACTCCGCGGCATGAGCCCGCACCATGCGAAGGGCTCGCTGCGCGTCGCCCAATTCGATGGGGTGGTGATAACGCGGCCCAAGCCGGTACTTTAGAACGAAAGCGGATATGCCCACGGCATTGAGCCAGTTGGCAATCTGTCGGCCCTCGTGGTTCATTGCCAAGTTGCGATAGCCCCCGCCGGGCGCCACGACAACCGCCGTGGTAACTCCTCCCCGGGCGGGATAGTAGGTCAATGTGGGGATGTCACTCTCGTCATGGCCCAACGCCCCCGGAGCGCCATTTTCCCAAAGCGGGAATGTTTGAGGGTCCTGGGACGCCGCCGCCTTGGCGGGCGTGGCAGTGGGATGCTGCGAATACCCCGGCGAAGTGCTTAGGAAAATCAGACTCGCCAAAAGTACGATGCTCAATATTCTCTTCATCAAACCTCCATGCCGTAAGGGGTGGATTGCCCAAGGCTATCCCAAATAGCACAAACTCTGCGTGGTCAACGCGGCCCCGCGCCCTGCTTTCATGAATTCAATATCGAAACTAAGGATACATTCTCCCTCGCCCCCTTGGGGGAGAGGGGGGACCGCAAGGCGGG
>CAYTMD010000039.1:0-22183 GCA_964438685.1 uncultured Acidobacteriota bacterium | reverse complement strand
AATAGACTTCGGCCGGCCAGGGCCAATCCACCACGCGGACGCCGTCGGGAACCATTACCATGCGGTCCCCCCCGTGTTCAAAGAGGTAGTAGGGGCCGCGAAAGTTGTGCTCATCGCCGGGTGTCTCCTGAGACATTTCGGATGGCAGGGCCATCAGCGAGTCATCAGGCTTGGGCAAGAAGATGACCGTGATGTGTTGCATCAGCAGGCTGTATCGCCGCCCCCAATGGGCGCCCCCATCCTTCGAAATCTGAAACCCGCTCACAAATACCGGGTTGGATTGCGTGTCGGGGTCCAGCGTGTAGGTGGCGATCAATTCCCCCTGGGGAAACCTGGCCAACGCCGGGGTGAGATGCGTGAAGGCGTGCTTGCCCATGAACTGCGGCCAGCCCACTTCCCAACCGATTTGGGCCGTCACCTGGATGGGTTGCCCCAGCCGCACGCGCAGCCCCTCGACCGTCACCTCCTCCATGGTGGATGGGGAGAAGAGGCCGGAATCAGTCGTTTGCCCGAAATTGGCCGCCACACCTCCCAGCAGGATCCCCAGCGCCACGGCCGGAATCATGGCGCGATATTGAACTGTCCGAATAAACATGCACGCACTCCCAGGGTTTTGGTTTGAAACGCCCACGCCTTCCAGCGGCCGGAGACAGTATACAACCGACGCGTCTCCCCCCACGCGGGGGGGTTAACAGGCTGCGGAGAAAACCTCGGTGAAAATGGATGCTGTAGCGGCGGGTCCAGTGTGCTGAGTTCTGTAGCACAGTCACTTTTGGCTGTGAAGGGAAGGCAACACAGGCAGGAGTGCCTGTGCCACGGCTGACGCAAGCGGCGCTGGCCCCGTGAGGGTTCGATTCTTGTAGCTACCCGACTTTCGAGTAAAACGAGCTGATGTGGGCTCCCTTAGACAAAAATGCACGCTTTGTGTGTCATATAGTTGAACCTGAAAGCGATCAAGAGGAAGCTTTTGCAATCAATAAGGCTCACCACGGACGAAGTGAAGTCGTTGTACCAAAAGCATGGCGCGACGCTGGCGGCGTATGCGTGTTCCTGCGGTCTGGACCATGCAGCGGCGGAGGACGTGGTGCAACAATTATTCTTGAAGATGTTGGGGGAAAAGACCTTCGCCCCACAAGCGCCTGTTGCCTACCTGTATCGTTCGACGCGGAATGCTTCCTTAAATCTGCAAAGGGACCGACGCCGCGAAACCGACTTGCCGGATACAGAGCCGTGGTTCATCCATCCCAACAGCAGTCAGGTCGAGGTCCTTACCTTACAGAAGGCATTGCAGGAGTTGCCGGAGGAACAGAAGGAAACGGTGTTCCTGAAAATTTGGAGTGGGATGACCTTGCAAGAAATTGCGGAGGTGACAGAGACACCGTTGAATACGGTGGCGTCGCGGTATCGGTACGCCCTGGAAAAGCTACGTGACCACTTGGGCCAACAAAACAAGAAATGAGGATTATCCATGGATCCATTTGACCAGGAAACGGAGCGCTATCTCAGGGAATTTCAGCCCCGTGCAATTCAACCCCTGAAAGTCGGGCCAACAGACAAGAATATCTTCTCGCGCCGGTTGGCAGTAGTGGCCCTGCTCGTTTTGCTTGCGGGAGGGTTGCTTTGGTTTGCACATCGTGAAATGGCGCGATCCAAAGAGGCGGCGAATATTCGGCCCGCAAAGGAGAAGGTCACGAGAGAGCAACGATATCCAAGCGCCCTGGCGCTGACCAGACTTGCCTTGGAGGACAACGAAAAACTTGATTCGGTATTGGCTAAACAATCGAGGGAGGTATTGCCGACCGTTCAGGGAAAACAGAGCATGCTGAGAGTTTTGGCGGAGGATTAATGATGAAAAGAGGCAAGCATGAAACCTAACTCATTTTTGGCAATCGCATTGATCGTGATGAGTACGTCCGTGGGGTGGCCACAGGCGAAGTATCCGCCGGAGACCAGGAACGCGGCGCTGCGCTACTGGCTGGCTTTTGCCCTAATCCAGGACCCGCCAGCGGACAAAGCGACACAGGACTTGCTGGAGAAGACATCTGCGGGCGAGGCGGCGTGGGATGAAACAAGACTTGGAGCGATTTTGGATGCCAACAGCGGGGCGATACGAACGATGCAGCGCGCGACGAAGCTACCAGAGTGCGACTGGGGATTAGAATACGACCGCGGAGTGCGCGCGGCGATTCCCAACTTGGCAAGAGCCCGCGTCTTGGCAAGGCTAAACCAATTGACTGGCATGAGGGAGATGGCAAAGGGGAATTCTCAGGCGGCGGTGGACACCTGGCTGGCGGGCGTTCGATTTTCGCAGCATTTGGCTACCGGTGGCCCGCTGATATTTGCGCTGGTGGCGAAGAGTGCGCTTTTGCCGAATTTGCGGGCCCTTTCATCCGAATCCAGGCAGGGACATCTTAGCGACACCCAGAAAAGGCATGTCTCCGAAGCGTTAAAAGGATTGCGGGAAGATGGATTCAACTGGGCTGCAGCATGGGGATTCGAAGCTTTGACGCTACAACAATTTCTTGTCGAATTGAGAGGCGCGCCAAATCCCCCAATTCTCTATGAATCCGTTGCGGGCAAGCCCATGCCGAGCGGGGCGGAGGTTCCCGGCACGGAAGATACGAGAAGATTCAATGCCTATATGGCGAGTGCTCAATCGGCGTTGAATTTGCCGCCTGACGCGACGAAGATGAAGCTGTCGGCATTGGAAATGCAGAAGCGAGCGCTTCCAGAAATTGTGCAGATGCTGATTCCGTCTGCACAGAGAGTGAACGATGCGCGGTTGGAAGTATTTACTGCGCGGAAGGAACTAGTGAAATCCCTTGCGACGAAGTAGCATTCGGTACGGGTGCAGGCAGAGGGGCCGACTTGCTCACCGTGGTGAGGCATTACGGTGCTCGTTCTTATCGGGCCTTTGACCTGCCCACGCGGTGCACCTAAAATGTCTAGCATGAAAAACGTGACAGTCCAATTCACACGGCGAGAATTTCTGGTGACCCCATGTGTTCTGGCGGTGCCGCTGGTGCGGGCCGGCCAAACGCCAAACCCGCAGCGTGACCTTCTCACTTCCGCCTGGCCAGCCAGCAGGATTGCCGAGGTGCTGACGCCACGCGAGCGCTTCCATCCTTTCCCCACTGTTTCCGAACGTGCGCCATGGGAGACCCTGCCCGCTGACGCCCGCGCTGCACTGCTGGAAGCTGGCGAGCGACAACTGAAGACGCCGTGGGAAGTTCTGCCGGCGACCGAGTTCCTCGAATATCGCCGGACCGGCAACCGCTCCCATTACCAAGCAACGCGCGATCGCCGCAGGAAGAAGCTGCAGGACCTGGTGATGGCCGAATGCATGGAGGGCAAGGGCCGTTTTGCGGATGAAATCTCGAACGGGGTGTGGCTGACCTGTGAAGAGACTTTCTGGGGTGTGCCGGCGCATCTCAACATGCAGAAGGCTGGAACCGGGCTGCCCGACGTGAGTGAGCCGATTGTCGATCTGTTCGCTGCGGAAACTTCCAACCTGCTGGCGTGGACCAGTTATCTTGTCGGTGATCTGCTGGCGCACGTCTCACCTCTGCTGCCGGAACGTATCCGGAAGGAGATCGATCGCCGCATTCTCACCCCCTGCCTCGCGCGCGACGATTTCGGGTGGATGGGATTTGCGGAAAGGCCGGTGAACAACTGGGACCCCTGGATCTGCTCGAACTGGCTCGCCTCCGCGCTGCTGGTGGAACCCGAAGCGGAGCGGCGGCGGGCGGCCGTGGTGAAGATCCTTCACTGCCTCGACAACTTCCTGGAGGGCTATGCCGAAGATGGGGGTTGCGACGAGGGACCCTCATACTGGGGCCGCGCCGGGGCGTCCCTGTTTGACTGTCTGGAGTTGCTGCACGCGGCCACCGCCAGCCAGTGCAACGGCTTCACTCTGCCGCGCGTTCACGAGATGGGACTCTACATTTGCCGGGCGCACATTTGGAACGAGTGGTACACGAACTTCGGCGACGCGCCGGCGCGCGTGTTTCCCAATGGCGACCTGATCTACCGCTTTGGTAAGCGCGTGGACGACCACCGCATGATGGCGCACGGAGCCTTCTGCGCGTTTGAGAAGAGTGAGAAAGCGATTCCCGGCGACAGCATCGGCCGCCAGTTACCCGCTCTGTTCAACCTGGCCGCGCTGCGAGAGGTGCCGCGCACGCAGGCTCTCTTCCGCGATTCCTGGCTTCCCGGCATCCGGGTGATGATGGCGCGCGTGCAGGAAGGGTCCGCCCAAGGCCTGTACCTGGCTGTTCAGGCTGGCAATAACGGCAAGAGCCACAACCATAATGACGTGGGAAATCTCCTGGTCTATGCCGATGGCTGGCCGGCGATTATCGATGTGGGCGTGGAAACCTATACGGCCAAAACCTTCAGTCCGCAGCGCTACGAAATCTGGACCATGCAGTCGGCCTATCACAACTGCCCCACGATCGACGGCGTGATGCAATCCCCCGGCAGACGGTTTGCCGCCAGCGATGTCCGTTACCACGCGGACGACCGTGCGGCGGAGCTTCACCTGAACCTGGCAGGAGCTTATCCACCCGAGGCCCATTTGGCTTTCTGGAATCGCACCGTGCGGCTGGACCGGGCCGGCAACTCCATTGAGATTGTGGACGACTATCGCCTGACGCAGGCCGTCAAAGTCATCACTCTCACGCTCATGACGCCGTGCACGGCAGATGTTTCAAATCCCGGTGAAATCAGGCTGCCAATGAACTCCGGCGCGCCCGTGCGCGTTGCTTACGACGGAAGCGTCTTCCACGCCGCGGTGGAGACGATCCCCATTAATGACGAGGAACTTCGCCACTCCTGGGGCGTGCGCCTGTACCGCATTACCTTGAGGGCCGGCGCGCCGGCACTCCAGTCAAAGTGGTCGCTGCGAGTAACGCGATAGAGAGCCAATCGTGGAGTAAGGGCCGGTGGTTTGGCCGTTGACTTACCCCCTGCGTTACACTTAAAATGTGTAACATGAAGAATGTGACAGTCCGGGAAGTTCGCCAGGAGTTCTCGCGCAAGGTCGAGGGGCCGTTACGCCGCGGCGAGGCGCTGGTCCTCCGCAAGCGGCACGAAATTCTCGCCCGCATCATTCCTGAACCGGCCGCCGGGAAAGCCTACCCGGATTTCGCCGCTCGCCAGAAGAAGATCTTTGGCACTCGGCGTATTGACCTCAATGTTGGCGAGTTGCTTCGAAAGGACCGAGCCCGCCTTTGAATTCCTACGCGGACACCAGTTTCCTCGTTTCGCTATATGGCCGCGATGTGAACTCCCGCTCCGCGATCGCCCTGGCCCAGGCCCATCATCCCGTGTTCATGGTTACGCCCTTCGGCGAGACGGAATTCACCTGCATCGTTTACGCGGTTACGGCTCGACCCAAGGGATGGACGGTGCGCGAGGCGCGGGCCATCGAGGAGAACTTTACCCACGACTTGCAAACCGGCATTTGGCGTTGGGAAGATTTGCCCTCGGAAACCTGGACGCGAGCGCGCGAACTTGCCCGGCGCTACGCGCCAAGCCTGTGTTGCCGCGCCCTGGACGCTCTCCACGTGGCTTCCGCCCTGGTGCTTGCCGCGGACGATTTCTACACTTTCGACCGGGATCAAGCCAAATTGGCCCGCGCCGCCGGATTGCGCGTCTTGGGCATATAGGCGCCGCGCCCACTATTTTCCCCTACTACCGAAATCACAAGCTCTTGCGCAACTCCTCCACTGCTTGCTCTGGGGTCTGGAAGAGCGTGACGATGTCCATGGCGGGGGCTATCCAGTTGGGGTCACCTTTTTTCAATTGGCCTTCCTGCCGCAGACAGTCGATGACGGCTTGCCAGTAGGGCGCCATCACCAGCAGCGGCTTGCGACCACCCACGGTTTTCGACAGGCTGCCCTTGTTCATCATTTCCCAGGCCAGAGACAGTTCGGCGAGCGTTCCTGTGCCGCCGGGAAGAGTCAGGTAAGCATCGCCGCGTTCGATCAGGGTCATCAGGCGCTCAGGGAAACTCTGAGTGCGGACTTCCTCGATGATGTAACGATTGGCCGGGCGCGGCCAGATGACGCAGGTAATCCCGATGGTGTGCCCGCCGGCTTCGCGCGCGCCCCGCGCGGAGGCTTCCATCAGGCCCCCGTAACCGCCATTGCAAACCGCATACCCCGCTTCCGCCAGCAGCCGGCCCAGATGTTGCGCCTCAGCGTACGCTGTGCTGCCTTCCGCGGGCAGGGAACTTCCAAATACCGTGACCGTTTTCATTCGACGATAGTCCTTTTGTGGTTGTCAAATCGTGAGGATTGTAGGCCGGGGACATTACAGCAAGGTTACCGTTGCTGTGAAAACCACCGGTACATTTCCAAGGCAATCGCGTCAAGCGTTTCCTGGCCTGCTTTGTTCGCGATGGCGAGGTTGTTGGTCATAATCGAAAAGACCAGCCGTTTCCCGGAGGGCAAATCCATATAACCGGAAAGGGTATGAACGTGCTCCACTGAGCCTGTTTTGGCATGGATCTTCCCTTTCACCTCATCCATCAAAAAACGGTGGGCCAAAGTGCCGTCGACGCCCGAAACCGGCAGGGAACTAAAATACGCCTGGAAATTCGGTGAGCGTGCCATGTAGAGGAGCAACTTCACCGCGGCGTGCGGCGCCACCAAGTCCTCCCGTGAAAGGCCAGAGCCATCGGAAAAATAGGTCTCGCCGGGAACGATTCCGACCTGTTTGGTGGTAAATGTGTTCAGCGCTTCCAGTCCCCCGGCCAGACTTCCGCGGTTGTTTTGCACGCGCCCCAAGGTCCGCAGCAGCATCTCCGCGTGCAGGTTTTCGCTTTCCTTGTTGACCACCTTAATCGCCTCGCTCAACGGAGGAGACGTATGTTTCGCCAGCACGATTCGCGTGGATGACGGGGGTGCAGGGTTCGGCGGCGAATCAGCCTCCAGGCGTGTGGAGTGGCGAACTTCGATGGACCCTTGCACGATGACGCCTCGCGCGCGCAATGCCTTGCGGAATTGTTCCGCCATCAATAGCGGTGGATTCGCGATGGCGACGGTGTCATCATTCTCCCCATCATTAACCGGGATCTTTCCCCAAAGGTCGAGTTCCATCGACCCGGGTTGGCGCTCCAGGAAGTAGTTCTTCTCCGTACCTTTTGCACTCGTCTGAATGTGATTTCGCAGAAGGTAATAATCCGCCAAAGGACTTAGTCGGACTTCGGCTTCATCGCCGGCGTTCAGGCCGGGCTTCACACGCAGAGTCAACAGATTGTCATTGAATGCCAGAGCCGATACGGGCGCTCCGTATCCCCAGTCAAGATCGTCGGCAGCCCAATTGGGCGCGAAGGGTTCCCAAACAAAGTAGCTATCGTCCGCCACCAACTTTCCCACCACTTCACGCACGCCGCGGGCTTTGACCTGGTCGGCCATTTCTTGAAGAAACTTGTCCGCCGGCTGGCTCAATCCATGGTAGACGTAAGGAAACGTGCGCACGCCCAGATTCGGGTCACCCCTTCCCACAAGGTAAAGGTCCCACACGCGCCCCTGAGCATCCGGCGCAGCATCGCTTTCCACCGTGGTGTGGAATACGTACCCGGGGCCCAGATTCTCCAGCGCTGCGGCAGTCGTGAACATCTTCATGTTGGAAGCGGGGATGAAAAGATGGTTTGCGTCGCGCTCATAGAGTGGTCTGCCACTCTCCAGGTCAACGACCTCGATGCCCCATGAACCACGTTGCGCATCGCTTGCGGTGAGGATCCTATCGATCTGCTTGTCGAGGGGTAATTCCTTCTGGGCGTGCAGGGGATTGGCGGCGGGGCTTGCAGCATTCCGCGGGGCTCCCACGGCGGCAGCAAGAATGGTAGCCTGGCGAGGTTGATCGGCGGGCAGCAGGGCTGTTGTTTGCACCGCCAGGACAGAGAGGAGCAAGAGCAGCACAAGGGTCGATTTGGGGTGAAGGCGGCGTGGGAATTTAGGCACTGAATTCAAGATTCAAAATCTAAGATTCAAAATCAAAGGCCGAAATTCAAAACTCGAGATCAGAGGCAGGGAGTCAATAATCAAAATTCAAGATTCAAAATTGAAGATTCAAAGTTCAAGAAGGAGAATAAACCCGTGATGTTGAGTCTTGAATCTTGAGCCTTGAGTTTTGAATCGCCTTCACCTCAACAGGGGGGCCACCTCTTTGGCGTAATAGGTCAGGATGATATCCGCCCCGGCGCGGCCTATGGAAGTGAGCGCTTCCATAATGGTGCGTTCGCGATCAATCCAGCCCATGCGCGCGGCGGCTTCAATCAGTGAGAACTCCCCGCTGACCTGGTATGCCGCGATGGGAACGTCAAACTCGCGGCGTGCGATGGCAATGATATCAAGGTAGGGAAGCGCCGGTTTCACCATGATAATGTCCGCACCTTCTTCCAGGTCCAGGGCAATTTCGCGCATGGCCTCGCGCTGATTGGCGGGGTCCATCTGGTAGGACTTGCGGTCGCCGAACTTGGGAGCGGAATCCGCCGCCTCGCGGAAAGGCCCGTAGAATGCCGAGGCGTACTTTGCCGAATATGCCAGAATCGGCACCTGCGTGAGGCCGTGCGCATCCAATTCGTCGCGAATGGCTCCCACCCGTCCATCCATCATGTCCGATGGCGCAACGATGTCCGCGCCCGCTTGCACCTGGGTTAAAGCGGTTTTGGCCAGAAGCGGCAAAGTGGAATCATTGTCAATTTCGCCGTCCTTAATCAATCCGCAGTGGCCGTGGCTGGTGTATTCGTCCAGGCAGACATCGCAGATCACGATCAGGTCAGGCAAGGCCTTTTTCACCGCACGCACCGCGCGCTGCACAATGCCGTCGGGATCATACGCTCCCGTGCCCGTCTCGTCCTTGCTCTCGGGAATGCCGAACAGGATCACGGCGGGAACGCCCACGTCGTAGGCGCTGCGGCACTCCTCCACCAGCAGGTCGACGGACCACCGGTAATTTCCCGGCATCGATTTGATTTCGCTCTTAACCTTGCTGCCGGGGCAGACAAACAGCGGGTAAATGAGGGAGCGAACGCTCAGGCGTGTTTCGCGTACGAACCCGCGAAGAGCCTCGGTGCGCCGCAATCTTCGCGGTCGATGAATAGGAAAGGGCATGGTTTGATCCTTAATCGATCGTCCGTAGTCCCGAGATCAGAGCCTCGAGGACGTACCGCTGATTCCGAATTCCGAAACCCAAGTCCTGAATTCCGAGTCCTGAATTCCGAAACCCAAGTCCCGAATTCCGAGTCCTGAATTCCGAAACCCAAGTCCCGAAATCCGAGTCCTGAATTCCAAATTTCGAAACCCAAGTTCCGAATCCCGTATCCCGAGTCCCGAACCCCGGCCCTTAATACAGTCTTTCCCTTGGTTTTAGGTTGCCAAAGGTTCCGACGTTCGCCAGCGCCAGCGCCACGCGGAACTGACTCTCACGCCGCAGCGGTCCCAAGTCGAAGTTCTGGTACTCGATATCAATCCCGAAACAGCCGAAATTATAGCTGAGCTGAGTGACCACATGCTGCACTATCTTCTGCTGAAAGTTGTAATCAATTCCGAATGCACCGCTTAGTCCTTTTCGATTGGGATCGCCGTAAGTCACCAGCGAGCCGAGCAGGTTGAAGGCGGTTAGAGGTGTCGGCGAGGTGGACGGCAATCCGGCGGTGGCGGACGCCAAGAGTGATCCCAGGTAGGACGTATGGTTGATGAAGAAGTCGGTGAAAGTGATCCCCAGCAGCCCACGTTTAACGCGCGAACTGATGCCGGCATCCAAGACGCCGCCGGCGCCACTGGGATTCATGTCGGTGCGTATTTCCGTATCATAGTTGGAGAATGGGGCGAACTTGAACACGGAATCAATCGGCGAAAACCGCTGGCCGTGCTCGAAGGCGAATCCCGTGAGGTCGATGGTGGAGGCAAACACATTGTTCTGGCCGGCAATCAACGCGTTGCCGAATGTGGGATCAAGGTAATACTTCTGGGAAATCCGCCAGGAGAAAATATCCCTTGCTTGAGGCATGTCGGGAGAGTTATCCGGCACGTCTTTCCGGGCCAGGATGGTATTCGTCAGTGAATACTCGACTTCGTTCGTCTGAGTAAAAATATCCATGGCATCGAAGCGGATGAGGTCCATGATGTTTTCCGGGTCGCGAGCGCGCACCAGGTTGTACTGAATATCCGGCTCAATGACATGCTTGAGGCGGTATCCCCGATAGGATTTGGCGAATATTTTTTCCAGTGAAGGCGGGCGCAAGTCGAGCCCGACTTCGGCAAGCACGCGATCGACAGGGCTGTGGTTCGCCTCCAGGCTGGCGCCGTAATGCGTGGCGCGAAATCCCAGCATGGGAGTGAATCTGAAATGCCAGAACTCTTTGGGCCGCAGCAGGAGTTGCGGATGAAAATCCAGACGATCCTCCAGCAGCGGGAGCGTCACACCCGGCGTGGTGCGGCCCACGGCGTCAACAGATGTCTCAAAGGAAAAGTAGACGGGTGAGTCGCCGATTTGCCGGTCTGCTCCCGCAAACTGAAAGCTCGGGAGGTGGCGGATGATGACGGCGTTCCCCGGGACCAGTTCTGTGGAGAGAAAGTTTTCGTAGCGTTCGGCGGAAACATTAAAGCTGTAGGCATCCCAATTCTTGCTTACAAACCCGGATTGCAAGGCTTCCGAACTGACCGCCTCCGTATAATTGGGCGACCAGGTCAAGCGAAAGGCCATGGTGTTGACGTAGTCGATGTTGGCAACGGCGCGGAAGCCGCCGCCGATGTCATCGTCTTTGCCGTAACCGTGGATACTCTCGCCGGGGGCGGCAAGCGACACGGTGGTATATTGACCCGTTGCATTATTGTACTGGGAAGTCACACCTGAATATTTATCGTTGATGCCAAAGTAATTGATGACGAATTCAGCGTTCTCGCTGGGCTTGGCGCGAAATTCTCCGCGTTCCGCCAGCCCGCGCTTGCTGTATTCCTCAACGCCAAACATCAAGTCGGCACTGGGGTTTATCGCCCAGAAAAATCCATCGCCAACAATGTAGCCTTTCTGCGAGGAGTTGCCCACGTGGGGAAGCAGGAAGCCTGTTTGCCGGGGTTCCTTCGCAATCGAATCCACCAAAAAGGGAAAATAAAAAATGGGGATCCCGAGGAAACGGAAAACAGCATGGTGGGCCACCAATTTGTCATTAACCGTGACCTTGGCGTGTTGCACGGAAAGCAACCAACCCTCTTTGGCGCACTCGCAGGTGGTCATGCTGCCGCGATCCACCAGATAGGTGTCCTCGTCCAGGCGGTCCACGGTGTCGCCCCAAATGTAAAAAGGGTTCTGGGTTTTCAGTACACGCGGGCGGGGAGTGCCCTTGGAATGAAGATACCCAGCGCCGTTGCTAAACCAGCCTTTCTGGGTCCGGATATTGTAATGGACCTCTTCCGCCAACAGATGGCTTTTGGGGTCGTCAAAGACCACGTGTCCGCGCGCCATGACATCGCCCGAAGTGTCATCGAATGAAGCCTCGTCCGCCGTCACGTGCATGTCCTCATAGGCGATATTGACGTGCCCGCGCAGATGGTAGGTGTTCTTGTCTTTCTGCTGTGAATCGGCGTGAATGGAAACTTCACTTCCCGGCTTCTTCGCTGCGGCGGAGACCGGGATCTGCTGCGCGTGCAAAGATAAGACAAGGGAAAGAATGAACGCAAGAGTGGCGGGAAGCCGCCACCCGCTTAGTCGGGAAAAGGGTCTAAGAAATTCCATGGGCACACAGAACGGACATTCTACTCGAAAGGCCTTTGTTCTTCCGAACGAATTTGTTAAGATGCCTTCGAATCAAGGAAACGCTGCCTGGAGGACTGATTATCCGCGGTGAAGTGCCCTAAGTGTGGGTTCGTTAGTTACGCTGGACTCGAACAATGCAAGAAGTGTGGCTATCCTTTCGTGAAGGCCGCAGCGAAGGGATCATCTTCCTCAGTCACCTCGTTGTTTCCTGAAGGAGTGCGCTCAGTCCCAGCTCCTCCGGCGGAACCCCTGCCTGAACCCAAAGAGAATCCACCCGGAACATGGTCAGCGTTTTCGAGCCGAAAAACGTCGCCGCCTGAGGCATCGCCCGTGCAGCAATCTGCCTCCAATCAGGATAGATCCGCATCCGACCTCCCCCTGGTGGAAAAATCCACGAGGAATTGGAGAGACGAGCTGTCGGCGCGGGTCGTGAATTACCGCAAGAAGCGCGCCCGCCTTCAGCCAGACGCCGATCCCAAGGAGAATTTCGAGCTGGATTTTGAGGATATTGATAAACCCGTCGAATTGGATCCTGTTGAGGACGCTCTGGGAGTTCAGGAGAATAGGGATTCGGGTTTCGACATGGACATCGGTAATCCTGCGGTGGCCCAAATCGAGCACCCCGCGCCAAATGACATGCTCTCGCCGGGAGTGCCGGACGATGAAGTGATGGAACTCGATGCTCCTTCCAGCGGTGCAGAGGAGATGTCATTGGGCGAACCCCTGGCGAAAAGTCCTCCCATGGAAATCGTGGTCGGCTCACCCACCGATATCACGCCTCAGGAAGAAGAGGATAGCCCTCAGGGCGTTTACCTCGCGCCACTAGGACGGCGCTTCCTTGCTGGTTTGGCGGACGCTTTTGTGCTGCTCACGGGGGCGGCTGTGTTTGGAATTATCTTCTGGCGCGTGTGCGGGCGCATGTCGCCGGCGCCCCTCAACATCGCGGTGCTGGGATTCGTGGCTGTCCTCCTGATATTTGCTTATTTTGCGGTATTCACCTCAATTGCGTCCGCCACGCCCGGTTTGCTGTGGATGGGATGCGATGTCCGAAATTTACAGGGCGGCCCTCCCACGGTGCGCGAATCGGCCTGGCGAGCCTTTGGAGTTCTGGTTTCACTTTCCGCGCTAATGTTGGGATTCATCTGGGCGTGCGTGGATAGCGATGGCCTGACCTGGCACGACCGCATGTCGGGTACCGTTATCACGCAAGAGAGCCACGCCGATAACTTCGCCGCCTTGAAGGTGGAAAACTAGCGGGGATTTCGATAATCGTGGGCACGACGTAGGGGCGGCTCTACGACGCCATGTGGCGGGATGAATCCGCCGCTACACTCCGCCAGGCCTCTTTGAACGGCTTGTTTATGGGAAAGGGAAGATTCGTCAACCAGAAGCTCGGCAAGAACGTCAGCCGCAAATTCGGTCTGCTCAAGTCAGAACTTGCCGGTCGTGGCAAGCTGAAGATGCCATTACGCGTAAACAATCAGCGGGTGTCCGCGAACCAGAATTCCGGGAAAAATACCGGTGCGTAAGGTATTGGGCGCGGGCTGCCACTTGTATCAGAGCTAAGTTTATTTTTATCAGTTGTTTGAACGATTCCAGAATCGCTTAAAAAGATTTCCCGCTCCAGAAGCTTCCTCTCTCATTTGTGCATCAAAGAAAAGGGCATGCTATAATTTTGCGAATCAGGGCAGCGCAAGCCCAGGGTTAAGGAGCCATCCCAGCATGACAAACCGTATTCGAACTTCGCTTATTGCTGTATCCCTCATACTGATGTCCTATGTCGTTGTAGGAGGGCTGCTGGGAAAGAGCGAAACGTCTTCCGAGAAGACGTATCGCGACTTGGGTGTTTATAGTGAGGTCCTGAACCGGATCAAGCAGGAATATGTGACCGAACCGGATCTGACGAAGGTTACGGACGGCGCCATCCGTGGGCTGCTCGAGTCGCTGGATCCCTACAGCACGTACCTTTCTCCCGAGCAGTATCAGGATTACCTGCAACACCCTGATCCCGGGCCGGCCGACGTGGGAATATTCATCTCCAAGCGGATGGGATATGCCACGGTGGTCGCGGTTCTTCCGGGGAGTCCCGCGGAGAAGGCCGGCGTTAAACCCGGCGACCTGATTGACGAAGTTGATGCGGCTCCAACCCGGCAGTTTTCTGTCCTGCAACTTGAGCGCATGATGGCAGGGCAGCCCAATTCCACTGTGAAGCTCACCCTGGTTCGTGAAGCCCGCGTCGATCCGCAAACCGTTCCCGTTACCCGCAGCGTTTTGAATTACCCACCTGTTTTCGCAAAAATGGTGGAAGACGGAACCGGGTATATGCGCGTGGCGACTTTCAACAAAGGAAAGTCGAATGAGATTGCGGCCAAGATCAAGGAACTGGAATCACAAGGTGCCCGCAAGATCATTCTCGACTTGCGCAATTGCGCCGGCGGCGATGTGCACGAGGCGGTTGATACCGCCAGCCTGTTCCTGAATAAAGGCCTGGTTACCTACATTGCCGGACAGCGCTTTCCCCGCCAGGATGTGGAAGTTCATCCCACCGGCGCGGTATGCAAGTTGCCCATGGCGGTTCTTATTAATCAATCGACCGCCGGCCCTGCTGAGTTGGTGGCCTCGGCGATGCTAGGCAACAAACGTGGTGAAGTGGTGGGCGTCCGCAGCTTCGGCGTTGGCGTGTACCAGAAACCTATTCCGGTTGGCGATGGGTCGGCGCTCCTGCTTGCCGTGGCCAAATACTATGGGTCGGATGGAAAAGCCATCAGCGAAAATGGCATAACCCCCAGTGTGATCCAGCCTGCCAGTTCCGAGGCGGACAATGCGGACGACGAGAGTCAGCCGGAGGGTCCAGAGCAATTCGGGGGCAAAGACGACCTGCAACTTCACAAAGCCATCGAGGTGCTAGGCCAACCCCTATCGCCGGCCAAGGCCGCTTGATCACCACGGTGGAAACGCGAAACTGGAAGTCGGAAACTCGAAACTGGAAATTCGAAACTCGAAAATCGAATAGTCGCGCGCGAGTCTCAACCCTCGAATTCTGAGCTTGCCTGCCCGAACCACGAGGACCAAACACGAAACTGGAAAAGCGGAACTCGAAATCCGAAAACCCAACAGCAGCTCGCGAGCGTCGAATTTCGAATTTCCAGTTTCGAATTTCCAGCTTCTATCTTCTCCTGCCGTTCGCTCTGTTCCTGATTCTTGCCACCAACGCCTGTAATGGGTCTCGCCCCAAGACTGCTCTTGAGCCAGTTCGCCGCGCAGTGACTACACACTTCAAAGAAGTCATCGCGAATGCCGGGGGCGCGCAGGTACGATTTAAACATCCCGCTGGATTGCGCCATGGGCAAGGCCCTGAATCGGGGCTGCAAGTGGTTGCCACGCACTCGGTGTACCACGCGGTGTTGTCCGCGGTGCGGCAAGAGTCGGACAGGAACAAACTGGAATTAGCCACGTCGGCCGCTGCTGCCGGACCCGGCTTGCACGCGGTCATGATTCGTGTCAGCCAACGCGGACAGCCGGTTATGCAGATTCAAGTGCGGGAAGTACCCCGATTTCTGTGGGCCGCCATTGTCATCGACGACATGGGACGCGACCTTGAGGCCACGCGCAAACTTCTGGCGCTGAATTATCCCATCACCTTTTCGGTGCTGCCCTATTTGCAGTACACCCAGGAAACGGCTGAGGAAGCCCATCGTCGCGGGCGCGAAGTGATGTTGCACTTGCCGATGCAACCGGAGGCGGCGGGGCATGCGTCTCCGGGGAAAGGGGCCGTTCTGGTTGGAATGAGCGGGGCGGAGGTGCAACGAGTGGTGCAGAACGATCTGGACGCTGTTCCCTACGCGGCGGGCGTGAACAACCATATGGGATCCCGCGCCACCCAGAATATGGCCTTGATGGTCGACGTTATGAAGATTCTGTCAGACCGCCGCCTTTATTTCATCGACAGCCGCACCACCGCGGCAAGTGTGGCGCTGGAAGCGGCCCGGCGCGAGGGCATGCCGTCGTTTTATCGCGCTGTCTTTTTGGACGATAAAGAAACTGTTCCCTATACCTTGGGCCAGTTGCGTGAATTCCGCCGCAAGGTGGAGCAGGATGGTGTGGCGCTGGCCATCGGACACCCGCACGCCACCACCATCGCCGCGCTGGCAAAATTCCTGCCGGAACTGAAGAAAGCGGATATTGAACTGGTCGCGCCCTCTCAGATTGTCCGCCTGCCGGAAGTCGCGCACCTGAACCCACCTGCAAGCACCAATTAACCCCACTGATGTGAAAGTGGCGCGGACCTTGAGTAGCAGGTCCGCGCTTGCTCTCCCGGAATTTCGTTTCTCTTGCGTGCGCCCGGCGCGATACGACCTATTGCGTGAGCCGGTGCCGGTCAGCTATAGTAGCGGTTCCTTTGGTGCCCGCAAGGGTGTAACAGGGAAGTCCGGTGAAATTCCGGCGCGGTCCCGCCACTGTAAACGAGGTAACGCTTCTGCAACCACTTGGCCATCTTGGCTGGGGAAGGAGAAGCCAGGCAGCCCACCTGCCGCCTCGGAGCCAGGAGACCTACCAGGGGAGAAACGTGCGGCAAACTTTCTGCGGAGAACAGGAAGATCCGGAAACCTCCCATCTCTCCCGGATAATCTCCACTTCCAGCAAAGGAGCCGCCTCTTCACGAGGAGGGCAGACTCTTGACAAGCATTGCTACCACGCGCGGCGATCGCGGCGAGACGAGTCTCGTTGGCGGAGTTCGCGTTACTAAATCGGCGCTTCGCGTCGATGCTTTTGGCACGGTGGACGAACTGAACTCGGCGATGGGCTTTGCCCGTTCGATTTGCGACGACAACGCGACCTGCGAAAGCACGCTACGGATTCAGCGCGAATTATTCACCCTGGGATCCATGTTGGCCACTCCTTCCGGCAGCCGAAACGGCCCCATGCCGTTCGATCCCGCTACCGTCGAGGTGCTTACAAGCGAAGTTCATGCTCTGGAGGAATCGAAGGAGATTCTGATTGATTGGTCAGTGTCTGGAGGGCATCCGGCGGGGGCGGCATACGACCTCGCCCGTACCATCTGCCGGCGCGCGGAACGTTGCGTGGTGCGGTTGAACGAGTCCGGCGAAGGGGTCGATCCCATCATCATCGCTTACCTGAACCGGCTCTCCGACCTGCTATGGCTATTCGGCAGGAAACTGGAGGGCGCCGGGGGACAACACTCATCCTTACGCAGCCTGAACGGCAAAGAGGGCAACCGCTGGTCCCGTGCGTGGTAGCCTGGGGCGGAGGCACGCCACCGCGATTCCGCGGCTTTACCGTATCCGCAGCCACACGCGGCTTTTCCCCCATGAGCGGCGAGATTGCCGGTGATTCTCATGAGTTGAAGACATTACGGCTGATTTTTGTATAGCCCTGTTCGTCTGCCCACAAGGTCAGAGGGATGGCGGCAAGTTCATCTACTTCGGGGATCGCCAGGCCGCTCTCCGTAAGATCGACGGTCTTGAGGTAACTCTTGCAGGTTTCGCAGGCATCCACCCGGACTAGCTCAAACCTCGCGGCCGAATAAACGCACATTTTATCATCGCGGGACTCTGCGCACCCCGGGCAGGCGATGCGAAGATAATCCCACTCGGTGTAGCAAAACGAGCAGACGAGCGACCGCTTGGCGCCCTCGCCTTCCGGCCGCAGAACACCTACCAAGGGCTTCGACCCGCAGAAAGGACAGAGGGGCCGCCGGACCGCGGGCGCAGGCACGTCAGACTTGTCGGCAATGGACTCCACGTACGGCTGGAGAAAAGCCAAAGCGGTGAACCTCCTGAGGCTGTCATCGGAACACGCATCTGCCATCTCCGGCCGCGCCGGGTCCGCCAGTCTACCGGTTACTCCGCCCAGTTCCGGGCGGTCGCGCTCATTCCGGCGCCAAAACCGCTTAAGAAGCCGGGCCCAATCGTCAGGATCACTTTCTTTGAGCCGGGCAGCAAAACCGGCCATGGCGGAGGGACCTTCCTTCTCCAGAAACGAAAGAAAGGGCCGGAAGCGCGGCATCAAAGCTTCGATTTCAAGAAGGTTGAGCTCGGGCGAGAGTTGTGTGTCAACAAGGCGTGTGGTCTTGGAGCCAAGAGTCGATAGCAGGTGGGAATATAAACCTTGTTGGAACGCCGCCAGTCTTGAGTAAAAGGCCAGAACCTCGGTGGCAAAAGAATATTGGCCAGCCAACTCGCGGGCTCGTTCGATGCGCCGGTCATATTTTCGTAAAACGTCACCGAAGGGTTTCGTCATTTTCCCAGGGAGTGCGTGTCCTTCACCTTTTCATACCACAGTCGATGATGCATCCGTGCCCAAGTGGAGGAGACTTCACCCCGGATGATCGACGTGAAGCCGCCTCGCACCATGGCCGTGCCCATGTAAACGTGGATGATGAAGCCGCCAATCGTCAGGAGCGCCGTCACGGCATGCACCAGAACCGCGGCGTAGCGCAGCCAGCGCCAACTCCAGGGGATATCATTCACCAGCCACAGGGCCACGCCCGAGAGCAGCAGGGCGATGCCGCCAAGAAGCATCAGCCAGAAGAATTGCTTCTGGCCGATATTGAAACGGCCGATGGGCGGCAGATTCTCATCCTGGTTGCGAATGTAATCACCCACGTGCTTCGCCCACTCACGATCGGCAGCGGTGGTGCGCATGTCCCGGTGCCAAATGCCGTACATTCGGACCACCGAGGCCGTGAAGATCAACCCCATCCAAGGGTGCCAGAAGCGCGCCGTGGGTCCGCCCCCGAAAAAGATCGCCAGCCAAAAAAGGTAGGGGGACCAAAAGGCGAGGCCGGTGAGGAGCAAATAAACGTACGAGAGGCCCGCCACCCAGTGAAGGACGCGCTCGCCAAAGGTGTAGCGGAGAATGCGGTCTTCCGAACTGCTGTGGGCACGAGCATGCGGAAATGTGGTGGTACTCATGGGTGCTCCTCCGCCTTGCTGTCGGGGACCGTCTTTGGGCCGAAACGCAGATAATGCAGCGTAACTCCGATGAGACCTCCCAACATGGCGAAATTACCCAACCACTTGAGGGGTGTCTTCCACAGCCTCACCGCCCACGGAACGGAAGGGTTGGCCGGCAATCCGCCGTACGCTTCGGGATTTGTCGCGTCATGCAGAACGTAGATGACGCCGGTGCCTCCGACGCCCGGCGGATCATAAACGCCCGCCTTCTCGAAGCCGGAGTTCACGCGAAGCTGGTGAGCGCGCTTTTCGGCGAGGTCCTTCATGTCGTCCTTGGAGCCGAAGTGAAGGCAGCCGGTCGGACACGCCTTGATGCAGGCCGGTTCCAGGCTCTGGCTCACACGGTCCGCGCAGAGAGTACACTTGTGAACCTTCCTGGTGGAGGGATTCAGCTTGGGAACGTCGAAGGGACAGCCGGTAATGCAGTATCCGCAGCCGATACATTTGTCCTGCTGAAAATCGACGATGCCGTTGGTGTATTGCACGATGGCGCCATCGGCGGGGCAGGCCGCGAGACATCCCGGTTCGGCGCAATGCATGCACTGATCCTTGCGCATCAGCCACATCATGGTGCCGTCTTCTTTGGGGTGCTCGTTGAATTTGATCAGGTTCCAGAAGTTCCAGGCGGTGCTGGGCATGGTCTGGTAGGTATTGTCAAAAGCCGTTGCCGCAAAGGGAAGATCGTTCCATTCCTGGCAGGCGACCTCGCAGGCTTTGCAGCCGATGCAGGTGGTGGTGTCCACCAGCTTGCAGACCTGAAACTCGCGCTGCGTGCCAGCGCCCGGAACGGTTCCGGCGTGCCCCGAGATTTTCATTATCCGTAGCGTAGCCTGGCTCATTGTCACCTCAGGCCCGTTCCAGTTTCACCAGAAATCCCTTAAATTCCGGTGTAAAGACGTTCGGATCGACAACCGTGGGCGAGAGCAGATTGGTGGGTGTATGCGCCGTCCGGCCTGCATCCTCGGAAATGCCGCGATATCCCCAATGGATGGGGATGCCAATCTGGTACGTCTTCTTGCCATCGATCATCATCGGCTTGATTCGCCGCGTGACCATCGCCTTGGCGATGAATTCGCCGCGCGCGCTGCTTACTTTTACCTTCTCGCCACCCTTGATTCCCATTTCGTCTCCGAGCTCGGCGGGAATCTCCACGAAGGGTTCGGGCACCAGTTCCACGTTCGCCGGATTGTTCTTGGTCCAGTAGTGATAGTGCTCTGTAAGCCGGTAGGTGGTGCAGACCACGTTGAAGCCATCCGCTACGGTGCCGTACTTGTCCAATGGCGTCTTCAGCTTCTTGACGATGGGATTGTGGGTCTGGCCGGGATGAAGCAGATTTTCAACCGGACTTTCGATGGGTTCATAGTGTTCCGGGAAGGGACCGTCGGCGACGGCTCCGATGGGCACGAAGAGCCGTCCCACGCCCTCGGGATTCATGATGAAGGGCCCCATATGGTCCTTGGGATTTGAATCGGGCTTGAAATCGGGCACGTCGTGGCCGGTCCACTTTTGCGCGGACTCATTCCACCAGATCTGCCGGCGTTGGGGATCCCAAGGCTTGCCCTCCGAATCGCAGGAGGCCCGGTTGTAAAGCACGCGGCGATTTACCGGCCATGACCACGCCCAATTGGGGTAGACGCCGAGGCCGGAAGGATCCTCCGTGCCGCGGCGGGCGAACTGTGGCCCGGCCTCCGTCCACGAGCCGGAGTAGATCCAGTTGCCGCAGCTCGTGGTGCCGTCGTCGCGCAGAAACGCAAAAGAGGGAAGCTGTTGACCGGACTTCAGTGTTAGCTTCGTTTTGTCATCGGTGAATTCAGCCAGCGCCTTGCCATTAATCTCCTGCGCGACTTCGGCCAACGAAGGATTGGAAGGATCGGAGTAGGACCATGTGGCGTTCAGAATCGGGTCCGGAAACTTACCGCCCTCCTTTTTGTAGAGTTCGCGCACTTTGAGGAAAATTTGAGCCAGGATGGCCTGATCCAGCCGGGCGTCACCGGGCGGAGGCAGCGCCGCGCTCTTCCATTGCAGCCAGCGCGCGGAATTGGTGAAAGATCCATCCTTTTCGGCGAACCCCGCGCAGGGCAGCCGGTAGACTGTGGTCTGGGTGCTCTTCATCTCCTCGGGGGTGGTGCCGGGCGCCTTCCAGAATTCGCTGGTCTCATCCGGATAAATCTCACCCACCACCAGCCAATCCGCCTTCTTCAGCGCTTCGATGTTTTTCCTGGAATCAGGGCCGATCATGACGCCGTTCATCCCGAAGGCGAAGAGGCCCTTGACGCTGCCGCGATACATGTTGTCCCAAATCTGGGTCCAGGAGTAGTTGCGGTCTGCCTTGGGAAGATAATCAAACGCCCAGTCGTTTTCTTTGCTCGCGGCCGGGCCGTACATCGCCTTGAGAAAGGAGACGGCGAACTTCGGTGTGTTCGCCCAATAGTTCAGGGACTGCCAGGGACCGGGTGTGGATGGCTTGGGAGTGATGCGTTGCAGATAGGCAGCGAGGTTCGTGTCCGTGGGATTGGGTACCTTCAGATAACCGGGCAGCAGATCGAAAACTCCGGCCATGTCTGTGGCGCCCTGAATATTGGAATGGCCGCGCAGCGCATTGACGCCGCCCCCGGCACGCCCAATGTTGCCCATCAGGAGTTGCAGCATTGCCGCGGCGCGAATGGTCTGCGTGCCGGAGGTGTGCTGCGTCCAACCCACGGCATAGATAACGGTGCCGACCTTTGTCATGTCGCCATCCTTGCGGATGGAGGTGAAGAGGTCGGCGGCCTTCAGGAATTGTTGCTGCGAAATGCCGGTGATCCGCTCCACCATTTCTGGCGTATAGCGGGAATACTGCTGCCGGAGAAGCTGAAAGACGCACCTTGGATGTTGGAGGGTGAGATCGTAAGCCACGTGCTCGGGTAGGGCGGGCGACGTGCCATGGGCATCCTGCCCATGCCCGGGCAAGATGCCCGTGGCACTTCCGCTCACATCCCCGCCCTCGGCGTAGTTCCAAGTTGACTTGTCGTAGGCCTGAGTCGCAGCGTCGAATCCGGAATAGAGCCCGTCTTCGGGCAGCTTGAAGCCGTCCTTGATAATGAACGCGGCGTTGGTGAAGTTGACAAGATAGTCTTTCGCGATGCGATTGTTTTCGAGGGCGTAGTGGATCAACCCGCCCAGGAAGGCGATATCCGTCCCGGCGCGGATCTGCAGGAAAAGATCGGCGGTTGCCGCTGTTCGCGTGAAGCGCGGGTCGACCACGATGATCTTGGCGTTGCGGTTGCGCTTGGCCTCCATGGCCCACTTGAATCCGCAGGGATGATTCTCCGCAGGATTCCCGCCCTCGATCAACATCATGTCGGTATTCTTGATGTCGATCCAGCCATTGGTCATCGCCCCGCGCCCGAAGGTAGGTCCCAAACTTGAGACCGTGGGGCCGTGTCAAACCCTGGCCTGGT
>CAYTMD010000038.1:0-22646 GCA_964438685.1 uncultured Acidobacteriota bacterium | reverse complement strand
GCTCCCCATATATACGGAGTCTTTCCGCCAGTGGCGTCCAAATTGGTCTTGTAGGCTACGGATACCTTGGCGCTGGGGAGCGATGCGGTGGTAATGGTGGGGCCGTTTTCGACGGAAAGGGTTGCGGTTCCGGCTTCAATGCCGCCGCAATTGAGCACATAGGTGTAGGTGCCTTGCAAGGTGGGAGTGATGGTGGCGGTGACAGTCGTGGAAATCGTCCTGGTTGGGCTGGGCATTTGGGCCGCCTACGGTTTTCGTTACAGCGCGTTCGCGAGTGACCCCAGCCTCAGCCGGCTTTTCCCCGGCGGTTGGGATTTTGCGTTGCAAAAAACTGGCATGGCGGCCCATGTCGTCCAGCAACTCAGGATCGGCCACTGGCTACCCGAGGCTTATCTGTACGGCATCGCGTTGGTTTCGGTGGCGGCGCAGAAACGACTGAGTTTTCTCAATGGCGACTTTAGTATCAATGGTTTCAGAACATTCTTCCCCTACGCTTTTTCGGTCAAGGAAACCATCCCTTTTTTTCTCATGCTTGTTTTGGCCGCAGCGGCGTTTGTGGCGGCCTGGCGCACGATAGGAAAAAGCAAATCACACGAGCGGGCGGCTTATTTCTGGCAGCGCATTTACGCGACGTCGCCGCTGTGGTTGATTCTTGTAATCTACGGACTTTTCGCGCTCATCAGCAATCTCAACATCGGTCATCGTCATCTCTTTCCCCTCTACCCGCCGCTCTTTATTCTGGCCGGTGCGGCGAGCGCGTGGTTCTCACGACGCACAACGTGGGTGGGCACGGCGGTCGCGTTGCTTCTGGTTTGGCACGTAGCGGAGTTGCTATCGGTGTGGCCCAATTGTCTCACGTATTTCAACGAATTCGCTGGAGGGCCGAAAAACGGCTATCGTCATTTGGTCGATAGCTCCCTCGACTGGGGCCAGGATTTGCCGGGGCTGGAGGATTGGTTGCGCGACCACAACCTTGATGACGGCACAACGCCTGTTTACCTGCTCTATTTTGGAACGGCGCGACCGGAATATTACCGGATCAACGCGACGCAACTCCCTGGATATGTCGACCGCTTGCCAGCCGGACGCGAGACGATCCAGCCGCTCAAACCGGGTTACTATTGCATTAGCGCGACGCATTACGAGGGGGCTTATCTTTCCGCTTATGGTCCGTGGACGGGCCGTTATGAACAGGCCTATCAGGCGCAGTATGCGATCGTCAGCCAGATCCTTGCTCCAACCGGTGGCGCGGATGTTCTAGGCGAATTGAACGACCAGGATCTCAAAACTTTACTTTATGGATATCCTCGACTTCGTGTCGCCCGATTGTGCGCGTGGTTGCGGTCACGCGATCAAGAGCCTGAGGCGTTCATCGGCAATACGATCTTTGTCTTTAGACTTAGCGCCGACGACCTGCGCTCGGCGCTTGATCAACCAGTTGTTTTTGACCATTAATGGCCAGGAGTTTGCAGATACCCCTCCCGGACAGGTCAAGTTTGCGCCTATGTGCCGTTTGCCTAGGCATCGCCATGCCGCGCCGCCCCCCGAATCTCGAACCCCCAATCCTGAAAACTGAACGCACTTGCGTTTCCCTGCGGGCTTACCAATAATGGAAGCATGCTGACACACAATAACATTCGTCTAACGCTGGAAGGCGCACGCGCCATACTGGCGGCGGCAGAAGCCAAAGCGCGCGAGATCAAAGTTCCGCAAAACATTGCCATTTTCGATGAGGGCGGGCACCTGATGGTGTTTGCCCGCATGGACGGCGCCAAGCTTTCATCGGTGGAAGTAGCGTTGACCAAGGCGCGAGCCGCCGCTCTGCGCCGCTCGGCGACGGGTCCATCGCCCGCAAACGATCCGAGCGTGATGTTGTCACTCGGCCTCGCCCTTGCTACCGATGGCAAGCTTACGTGCATCCGCGGCGGGTTGCCGCTGATGGCGGGTGGCCAGTGCGTGGGTGGCATCGGGGTTAGTGCCGGCACAGAAGATCAGGATGTCATGGTGGCGCAGGCGGGAGTGGATGCGCTCGCGGGGTTCTCTAAATGACCACGACGGCTCAATCCGCAGCGACGAAGCGGCCGGAATATTCCCACGGCAAGCTACTCGCCCAGCAAATATTTAATGACACCATGACAGCCATCGACGTCCGCCATGCCATGAAGGCGAAGTTGATGTTTGAGGGAAGCACGCTGACCGCCGGGGAAGTGACCCATCCGGTGGTCCGCCCGCCGTTTGTGGTTGCCTTTGGCAAAGCAGCAAACCGTATGGCCACCGTGCTCCACGAAATTTTGGGCGGGCGTATTGAAGCCGGGGTCTCGGTGGCGCCGGCGGAAACGCAGCAGAAGCTTGCGAACTTCCGCTATTTTGTTGGCGGCCATCCTTATCCCAACGCTGCCAGCCTGGAAGGCGCGCAGGCGGCGCTGGACCTCATTTCCCACCTGACGCCCGAAGATACGGTGATTTTCCTGGTTTCCGGCGGAGGGTCGGCCATCTTGGCGAAGCCCATGGACGCCGCCATCACGCTTGCCGATTTGATTGAATTCAACCGCGCGCTGGTGACCTCGCACTTACCCATCGAGCAAATCAATGTGCTGCGCAAGCACATTTCCGCGGTTAAGGGCGGCAGGCTCGCCGAACGCGCTTACCCGGCGCGACAACTGACCATCTTCATCTCCGACGTGCCCGACAATCTGCCGTCCATGGTGGCTTCCGGACCGACCATGCCGGATGAGTCCACCACCGAGCAGGCCTACGAACTCGCGGAACAGAACAAACTCCACTTTCCCGCCAGCATCCAAGGATTCTTCGAGCGCCGGGAACTGCCGGAGACTCCCAAGCCTGGCGATCCGCGCTTCGCCAATTCGCATTACTTCTCCCTGCTGTCCAACAGCGACGCGGTGGCTGCGGCCCTGGCATCGGCGAAAAAGCTCGGCTTCGTTGCCGAGATTGAGCGCGGGGCCTGGGATGCTGATTATCGCGAGGTGGTGCATTCAAATGTCGCTGCGCTCGACGCCCTGTCGCAACAGCACGAAGGGCAGCCCGTATGTTTGGTGGTGGGAGGGGAAGTGACCTGCCCGGTTACCGGCCCCGGAATGGGCGGGCGCAACCAGGCCTTCGCACTCTACGCCGCGGAAAAAATCGGCGGCCAAAACCGTGTGGTTCTGAGCGCCGGCACCGACGGTCGCGACGGAAATAGTCCCACCAGCGGGGCAGTGGCCGACGGTCAAACGATTTCGCGTGCCCAGGGCAGAGGCTTGGATGCCGCAGCCTATCTGGTGGGTAGCGACTCGTATTCGTTCTTCCGGACGTTGGGCGACACGCTCGATACGGGATTTACCGATAATAATGTTCGCGACGTGCGCATCTGGCTCGACTTTGGGAGTTGAGGGCTGGTAGGACCGGATGTTTGAGGCCTTTTGGGGCTTTATTTACAAGTCTTGCTGAAAGCTGATAGCTGACCGCTGAACGCTAACTCCCGATTCAGGACATCAACAATACAAGGAGTATTTTCATGGCTGAATCAATCGGATTTATCGGACTCGGAATTATGGGCCAGCCCATGGCGCTGAACCTTGCCAAGGCCGGGCACAAGCTGGCGGTCTACAATCGCACACCGGGGAAGACCGCAGCCCTTGAGGCGGCAGGTGCCCGTGTGGCCGCGTCACCCGCTGACGCCGTCCGCGATGCCAACGTCGTGATTATTATTGTGAGCGACTCAGCCGCCGTGGAAGCTGTGGTGACCGGCAAGGACGGCATTCTGGAGACCCTTCGTTCCGGGGCGATTGTCATTGATTCCAGCACTATCAGCCCTGTCGTAAGCCGCAAGATGGCTTGTCTGGCAGCAGGCAAGGGAGCGAGTTGGCTTGACGCCGCCGTTACGGGCTCGAAGCACGGAGCCGAGAAAGGCGAACTGACGTTCATGATCGGCGGTGACCGCGCGACCTTCGACAACGCCATGCCCATCCTGAAGCAGTTGGGGAAGAAGCACATCTACTGCGGACTCAACGGGCTGGGCCTTTCCGCCAAGCTTGCCCAGAACACCATTCAGGCCACGATGGTCGAGGTCTTTTGCGAAGGCTTTGTGCTCGCCACCAAGGCAGGCGTAAAGCCGGAGGTCATGTTGGAAATCATCCAGTCCAGCATGGCGCGCGCCGGCATTACAGACTTCAAAGCGCCGTTCATCTTCAAGGGCGACTTCACCCCTTACTTCCCCCTGAAGCTGATGCACAAGGACCTGGAATTGGCCGCCGAAGCCGCATACGCCCAAGGAGTTCCCATGCCGGTGCTGGGAGCCGTCAAAGAGGTCTACATGGCGGCCAAGGCTCAGGGCAAAGGTGAACAGGACTACGCGGCAATCGTCACCTTCCTCGAGGAGCTTGCCGGGGTGAAGGTTCGGACTTAACGCGACCCCGGATTTTTTTGCTTTACAACCTATTATTAGCCCCTGTAACCCCATCAAAAGGGTACTCCCCCCGTCTTTACGAAACCCTTGACAAGGATCCTCCAAAGGTTCATTCTATATCCGACTCTTATTGTCGGATATAGCTTATGCTGAAACTCTCCAAGAAGGCTGACTACGGGTTGATTGCGGTACGGCATTTGGCTGAAAAGCCCTTGGCGACGGCTTCCAGTGCCAAGGAAATCGCCCTTACCTATGGAATCCCGACCGAATTGCTCGCCAAGATCCTTCAGAGGCTCGTCAAGCATGGGATCCTGATCTCCCAGCACGGGACCAATGGCGGCTACGCCCTGGCACGCCACCCCAAGGAGATTTCAGCCTTTGAGGTGATCCGCGCCATCGAAGGGCCCCTTTTCATTACCAGTTGCGTTACCGACAAGCGCGAGTGCGGACAGATGAACCGCTGCACGGTCCGCGAACCCCTGCAAAAGGTGAATGAGTCCCTGGTGAAGGCCCTGAGCGCCGTCAACATGTCGAGCCTTTCGAGCGACGCCCCCGGTTTGGTGCAAATCGAGGGAGGCGTACTATGAAGTTCCCCATTTACCTCGATTACCATGCCACGACGCCCGTCGACCCCCGGGTTCTCGACGCGATGCTGCCGTACTTCACTGAGAACTTTGGCAACCCCGCCAGCCGCAACCATAAGTTTGGCTGGGTGGCATCGACGGCGGTGGAGAACGCGCGCAAGCAGGTGGCGAAACTGATCAATGCCAGCGCGAAGGAGATTGTCTTCACCTCGGGCGCGAGCGAATCCAACAATCTTGCAATCAAAGGCGTGGCCCAGGGCTATCGTGATCGCGGCACCCAGATCATTACCATGGCCACGGAGCACAAGGCCGTGCTCTATTCCGCTAAGCGCCTTGCGAGTCAAGGATTTACCGTAACTTACGTGCGCGTGCGACCGGATGGCCTGGTGGACCTTGACGATCTCAAAGCAGCTCTTACCGACAAGACTTTGATGGTCAGCATCATGGCCGCGAACAACGAAATTGGGGTGTTACAGCCGCTGGCGGAAATCGGCCGGCTGTGCCATGAGAGCGGAGCGCTGTTTCACACCGACGCGGCACAGGCCACCGGCAAGATTCCCCTCGACGTCGCGGCGATGCAAATCGACTTATTGTCCATTGCCGGGCACAAGATGTATGCCCCCAAAGGCGTTGGCGCACTTTACGTGGGGCGGCGTGTTGCCCCCTTTGGCATGGTATCCATAATAGACGGCGGGGGCCACGAGGGCGGGCTGCGTTCCGGAACCTTGAACGTCCCGGGGATTGTCGGTTTGGGCAAAGCCTGTGAGATTTGCCGCCAGGAGATGCCGGAAGAGTCACGGCGCCTCGCCGCTTTGCGCGATCGGCTTAAAGAGGGACTACTTGCCGGGCTCGAGGGTATTCACATCAATGGCAGTCTGGAGCATCGGCTACCCAACAACCTCAGCGTAAGTTTCCCCGGCGTCGATCTGCCCACGCTGATGGGGGCTGTGAGTGACGTCGCGCTTTCGTCGGGCTCAGCTTGCTCGTCCGGCAAGCCCGAGCCTTCCTATGTGCTGCAAGCGCTGGGCGTCCCGGAAGAAGTTGCGAACACGCCGCTGCGCTTCGGACTGGGCCGCTACACCACGGAAGAGGAAATTGATTACTGCCTCGGCCGGGTGGTGGAAGCCGTTAAACGATTGCGCGAAATGGTGAGTACGACGGCAGCTTGAACTAGGCAGATAGGCAGATGGGGGCACGAACCACTGCCCATCTGCCTACTGCCCAAAGGAGATTTTTTAATGCCAACATCGCAAAACGACGTCGAATTTCTGGCGACACAGGAATATAAGTTTGGTTTCGTTACGGACATTGAACAGGAAACCGTGGCGCCGGGACTGAACGAGGACGTCATTCGGTTGATCTCCGCCAAGAAGGGCGAACCCCAGTGGTTGCTGGAATGGCGCCTGAAGGCGTATCGCCACTGGTTGAAAATGGTGGAGCCGAACTGGGCGAACGTGAAGTTTCCCCCCATCGATTACCAGGCCATCCGTTATTACTCCGCGCCGAAGAAGCAAGGCTCCGGTCCCAAGAGCCTTGACGATATCGATCCCGAGCTGCTGAAGACCTATGACAAGCTCGGCATTCCCCTCCGGGAACGCGAACTGTTGGCAGGCGTCGCGGTGGACGCGGTGTTTGACAGCGTCTCCGTAGGCACCACCTTCAAGGCAAAGCTGGCCGAGCTGGGCATTATCTTCTGTTCGTTCTCGGAAGCCGTACACGAGCATCCCGAGCTGGTGCGCAAGTACCTGGGTTCCGTGGTTCCTTACACGGACAACTTTTTTGCGACGCTCAACTCCGCGGTCTTCAGCGATGGTTCTTTTGCTTATGTGCCCAAGGGCGTGCGCTGTCCCATGGAGCTTTCAACTTACTTCCGCATCAACGCGAAGGACACCGGCCAGTTCGAACGCACCTTGATTGTCGCGGACGAAGGCGCTTCCGTGAGCTATCTGGAAGGTTGCACCGCCCCCATGCGGGATGAGAATCAGCTTCACGCCGCCGTGGTGGAGCTTGTCGCTTTGGACAATGCCACGGTGAAGTATTCCACCGTGCAGAACTGGTACCCCGGCGACAAGAACGGCAAGGGCGGCATTTACAATTTCGTGACCAAGCGCGGCAAGTGCGCAGGCGTGAATTCCAAGATTTCATGGACGCAGGTTGAAACCGGCTCGGCCATCACCTGGAAATATCCAAGCTGCATCCTGCAGGGCGACAATTCCGTGGGCGAGTTCTACTCCGTCGCCGTGGTCAACAATTACCAGCAAGCCGACACTGGAACCAAGATGATCCACATCGGCAAGAACACCAAGAGCACAATTGTTTCCAAGGGAATCAGCGCCGGACGCGGCCAGAACAGCTATCGCGGCGCGGTGCGCATACTCAAAGGGGCCACGAACGCCCGCAATTACTCGCAATGCGATTCCTTGCTGATTGGCGACAAGTGCGGCGCCCACACGTTCCCGTATCTTGAGGTAAAGAATTCCACGGCCACCGTGGAGCACGAAGCTTCCACCTCCAAGATCGGCGAAGACCAGATTTTTTACTGCCGTCAACGAGGGATCTCGACCGAAGACGCCGTCGGCATTATCGTCAACGGCTTCTGCAAGCAGGTGTTCCGCGAGCTGCCGATGGAATTCGCCGTGGAAGCGCAGAAGCTGCTGGGTGTGAGTTTGGAAGGCAGCGTTGGGTAATTCTGAATTATGAATTCTGAATTCTGAATTAAGCACGCTCTTTGCTTTTCGACTTGGCATCATCGACCGTGGACTTTCGGCTCTTGAATTTTGAATCTTGAATTTTGAATCGCTCTTACGCCATGTCCAAGCTCCAGGATTTCGTATTCTTCTTGACCCGACTTGTTTTTGGACTGTTGTTTGCCTGTCACGGGGCGCAGAAGCTATTCGGGCTCTTCGGCGCGCATCCGATGCTCCACAATCCCTGGATGCTGATTGCCGGAATACTCGAGCTTGGTGGCGGCGTGATGGTTGCCTTGGGACTGTTCACCCGGCCGGTGGCATTTCTGCTGAGTGGAGAAATGGCGGTGGCGTATTTCAAGGCACACTCTTCCAGCGGCTTCTGGCCGATTATGAATTACGGTGAATTGGCAGTGCTGTACTGCTTTTTCTTTCTCTACCTGTCAACGCGAGGCGCGGGCAAGTTCAGCATCCGCGGATGAGAAGGAATTACGAATTGGGAATTACGAATTACGAACGCGGAATTCTGAGTTCCGTGAGCCCGCGTAGCGGGCGGAAGATGGTAGCCCACGGCGTGAGCCGTGGGACGGGTTAAAAGCAGCGTAGCGCGGACCTGTTTTGTAGGTCCACGGTTCGTCCCGAATGGCAAGGAAAAGCCGCGGACCTACAAAACAGGTCCGCGCTACCAGGCTCAGGTGAGCAGGCTAGTGGAGCGAGTTGACTCGTAGCGCCGGCCTTTAGGCCGGCACATGCCGGGCTAAAGCCCGGCGCTACAGAAGCTGATAGCTGAAAGCTGACCGCTGATAGCTACTAACGAAATTCGATAATGGAGTGCGAATGTTAACGATCAAGAATCTGCATGCAAAGGTTGGAGACAAGGAAATCCTTCGCGGGATTGACCTGCAAGTGAACGCGGGCGAAGTGCACGCCATCATGGGGCCGAACGGCTCCGGCAAAACCACGCTCGCCCAGGTCCTGGCGGGCCGCGAACTTTACGCGGTTACGGGTGGCACCGTGACGTTTGAGGGCAAGGATTTGCTCGATCTGTCGCCGGAAGAGCGCGCGCGCGAAGGCATCTTTCTCGCCTTCCAGTATCCCGTGGAAATCCCCGGCGTCTCGAATACCTATTTTCTGCGCGCCGCGCTCAATGCCATCCGCAAGCATCGGGGTCTGGAAGAATATGACGCCATGGATTTTCTCACCCACGTCCGCGGCAAGATGAAGCAGTTGGACATGGATGAGAGCCTGATGTCACGTTCCGTGAATGAAGGATTTTCCGGCGGCGAGAAAAAGCGCAATGAGATCTTCCAAATGGCCGTACTGGAACCGAAGCTCTCCATATTGGATGAGACTGACTCCGGCCTGGATATCGACGCGCTTCGCCTGGTGGCCACAGGAGTCAACACTTTGCGCGCCCCTGACCGTGCCACCATTGTGGTGACGCACTATCAGCGCCTGCTCACCTATATCGTTCCGGACTTTGTCCACGTGCTCTCCGGCGGGCGCATCGTCAAATCGGGTGGCAAGGAACTGGCCCTGGAGCTGGAAGACAAGGGCTATGGATGGCTGGAGGAAGACGTCAGTGGCCAGTTGTCAGCAGTCAGCCGCCAGTAGGGGCGGCACAAGCCGGGCTAAAGAGGCGGCGGAAAGTCGCCTGCTTACAGGCAACCCATTTGCTGCGGGTAACCACCCCCGGCGCGATCGCGCCGCCCCTCCTGAATCAGGAGGGGAATTTTAACGGCTCCCCTCCTCAGATGAGGAGGGGGGGCGCGCCGAGCGACGGGGTGGTGCTGAACCGGATCGGTGCTGATAATGACAGCAGCAACGAGTTTTTCCGCAGGCTGTAAAGCCCGGCGCTACGAGATCAGGAAAGGGATGCAGAGTTTGATGACCATCGTAAAAGAACAAGAAGGAACATATCTCTCCAGCTTCACCCGCATGGAGACTGCGCTGAATGCGAATGCGCCGTCCTGGCTCGCCCAATTTCGCCGTGGGGCTATCGATAGTTTTGCCGAACTTGGATTTCCCACAACTCACAATGAGGAGTGGCTCTACACCAACGTCTCATCGCTGGCTTCCATCCCGTTTGTCCCGGCAAAGGTCGCGCTGACGGAAGAACTTCGGAAAAAAATCGACAGCGTGCCTCTGGCCGGCCTGGGTTGCAATCGTCTGACGTTTCTGAATGGCCGCTACGTTCCGGAGCTCTCAGGGCTTCGCGATGTCCCCAAGGGATTGAAGGCCGTAAGCATGGCCTCCGCCTGGAAGACCCATGGCGCGCTGCTGCAGCGGCATTTAGGCCACTATGCGGACGCCAAGACCCACGCCTTCATTGCCCTCAACTCCGCGTTTTTTGAGGATGGCGCGTTTATAGAAGTTCCCAAAGGTGTGGTGCTGGAAGAGCCGTTGCACATCCTGCAGATTTCCCACGGCGGCGGGCAAACCACCGTTTCGCACCCGCGCAATTTAATTGTTGTGGGTGACACAGGCCAGGCAAGCATTATCGAAACCTTTGTCAGCCTGGAGGAAGACACCACTTTCACCAACACGGTCACGGAAATCGTGGCCGGGGAAGGCGCCCTGGTGGATTACACCAAGGTGCAGCAGGAAAGCGACCTGGCGTTCCATTACGCGCGCGCGCAAGTGCACCAGGAGCGTTCCTCGAGCGTGGCGACGCATTCCATCCAACTGGGCGGCAATCTTACGCGGGAGGAAGTCCAGGTGGTACTTGCCGGGGAAGGCGCGGAGTCGCATTTGTACGGCCTCTATGTGATCGCCGGCCGGCAGCACGTGGACAACCACACCGTGATCGACCACGCCAAGGCACACTGCAACAGCCGCGAGGTTTATAAGGGTGTGCTGGATGGCAAGTCGCAGGGAGTCTTTAACGGCAAGGTCATTGTTCGCCCCGACGCGCAAAAAACCGATTCCAAACAGAGCAACAAGAACCTGCTGCTTTCCGAAGACGCGATCATTGACACCAAGCCGCAACTGGAGATTTTTGCCGACGATGTAAAGTGCACGCACGGCGCCACGGTTGGCCAGATTGATCCCGAAGCGGTCTTTTATCTCCGCTCCCGCGGCATTGGGATGCAAGATGCGAAGAAATTACTCACCTATGCGTTTGCCAATGACGTTATGGAGCGCATCAAGCTGCAACCCCTGCGCGAAAGGCTCGCGGAACAGTTGTACGCGCGGCTGGCGAAGAATTGACGTACCACGGCCAAGACTGGCCGTGTCCGGCACGGGCAGGATGCCCGTGGCAAGACGAGCCGTAACGCCGGCTTCCAGCCGGCACCGCGACAAGGCCGGCAAGATGCCGGCGCTACGGCTCGAGGCCGCCCTGATGGCGGCACCACGGATCGTAATGCTGGCTTCCAGCCGGCACCGTAGCGCCGGGCCTGACAGGTGGCGGAAAAGCTCGCTTGGGGTGCTGATCAGCACTATCGGTTCAGACCACCCCGTCGCCCAGGGCGCCACCCCTCCTCATCTGAGGAGGGGAGCCGTTAAAACTCCCCTCCTGATTCAGGAGGGGCGGCGCGATCGCGCCGGGGGTGGTTACCCGCAGCAAACGGGTTGCCTGTAAGGATGCGATTTTCCGCCGCCTGTTTAACCCGGCACGTGCCGCCGGGATGGCGGCGGTACGAACGCACATCGGCAAGAGTAGGAGATTTGATGGCAACAACACGTAATCTCGTCCAGACCCCACCGCGTGAACCGCTGGCGCCTGGTTTCGATGTCCGGAAAATCCGCGAGGACTTTCCCCTTCTCAAGCAGAAGATGCATGGCAAGCCGCTGGTGTACCTTGACAACGCGGCGACCAGCCAGAAGCCGCAGGCGGTCATCGACTCCCTGGTGCACTATTACACGCAGGACAACGCCAACATCCACCGGGGTGTTTATCTGCTCAGCGAACGCGCCACGCAGGCTTACGAGGATGCGCGCGTCAAGCTCCAACGGTTCCTGAATGCAGCCGAACCGCGCGAAATCATCTATGTGCGCGGCTCAACCGAAGGCATCAACCTGGTGGCGCAAACCTACGGGCGGCAGAACCTTGGCGCCGGCGATGAAATCCTGATCACCGCCATGGAACACCACTCCAACATCGTTCCCTGGCAGATCCTGTGTCAGGAAAAAGGCTGCAAGCTGCGTGTGGGTCCCATCAACGATCGCGGCGAACTGATAATGGATGAGTTTGCAAAGCTTATCAATGAGCGGACGCGCATGGTCAGCGTTGCCCACGTTTCCAATGCGCTGGGGACTATCAATCCGGTCAAACAGATTGTGGAGATGGCGCATAAGCGGAACATCCCTGTGCTCATTGATGGCGCCCAGGCCGCGCCCCACATGAAGGTTGACGTCCAGGCGCTGGACTGCGATTTCTACGCCATGTCAGGCCACAAGCTCTTTGGGCCCACGGGCATCGGCGCATTGTACGGCAAGGCAAAACTGCTGGAATCCATGCCTCCCTACCAGGGAGGCGGTGACATGATCCTGTCGGTCACTTTCGAGAAGACTATCTATAATCACATTCCGAATAAATTTGAGGCCGGAACACCCAACATTGCCGCGGCGATTGGGTTGGGCGCGGCCGTCGATTACCTCACGCGCATCGGGATGGAGAACATCTCTTCTTACGAGAATGCTTTGCTGGCGTACGCCACGGAGGCCATTGGCCAGGTTCCTGGCGTGCGGTTAATCGGTACGGCGCGCGAGAAAGCCGGAGTTATTTCCTTTATGCTGGAGGGAATCCACCCGCACGATGTCGGCACCGTGCTGGATCAGGAAGGCATCGCCGTGCGCACCGGCCATCATTGCGCGCAACCGGTAATGGAGCGCTTCGGAGTTGCCGCCACGGTGCGAGCCTCCCTGGCGTTTTACAACACCAAGCAGGAGATCAACGCCCTGGCGGCAGGCCTGGAGCATGTCAAGGCGATGTTTGCGTAGAAATAGCGGTCAGCTATCAGCAGCCAGCTTTCAGCTAAAGCGCAAGAATAGCGGTCAGCTATCAGCTTTCAGCCGTCAGCTAAAGCAGCCGCGTAGCGGCGTAAGATCGTAGCCCACGGCTACTTACGCCATGGGCTACGGTCTTCCGGCCCTCCGGGCCTGTGAGGAGAGCTCATCAATTCAGGCAGAAGCCTTAGGGACCGCTGGCCTGGGCTCTGTTAGGACGCCCCTTTGGGGCTGGAAGGCATTAGCTGATCGCTGATCGCTGACCGCTGAAAGCTGATAGCTGATAGCTGAAAGCTATTTAACCGTCGAGAGCGTAAATACTATGTCCGAACTATCGAATCTCTATCAAGAAGTAATCCTGGATCACGCCAAGCGGCCGCGGAATTTCCATCCGATTGAAGGCGCTGACCACCACGCCAACGGCTACAACCCTCTTTGCGGCGATAAGGTTACAATCTACCTGACCCTTCAGGATGATCGCATTACCGACATCAGCTTTCAGGGCACCGGTTGCGCCATCTCCACTGCTTCCGCCTCGATTCTGACTGAGACGCTGAAAGGCAAAACGCGCAAGGAAGCGGAAGCGATTTTCGAAGCATTCCATGGCCTGGTGACCGGCCAGCCCGTGGAATCCGGAGCTGGTCCCGCCCTCGGCAAGCTGGCGGTATTTTCCGGAGTCTGCGAATTTCCCGTCCGCGTCAAATGCGCCTCGCTCGCCTGGCACACGCTGAAGAGCGCGCTGGAGGGAAGCCCCGCGGTGGCCAGCTCCGAGTAAAGAATTGTCGATTGCCGATTGTCGATTGAAGGAACTACAAGAATTGGTGATTTGCGATTGGTGATTGAAGAAATCGAAAGCATTGATGGTTGCCGACGGAAATTTGCCGGTTCTCGTGTTTTTCAATCGCCAATCACAAATCACCAATCACCAATGTTGGAGGTGCACGGATGCCTGAACAGACTACCCCATCGCCGGTCACAGCGGCGACTTCATTGAACGTATCGGAGCGGGTGGCGTTCCATGACAAAATCGTGGAGAAACTGCGCACCGTCTACGATCCGGAAATTCCGGTCAACATTTACGATCTTGGCCTCATTTACGAAGTCAACGTGGAGCCCACCGCGGACGTTTACGTTAAGATGACGCTGACCTCGCCCGGATGCCCAGCCGCCGGCTCGCTTCCCGGCGAAGTGGAAGACAAAATCGTGGTGATTCCCGGGGCCGGAAAAGTCAAAGTAGAGGTGGTGTGGGAACCGACTTGGGATAAAAACATGATGTCAGAAGCAGCGAAGCTGCAACTGGGATTCCTTTAGAATTGGTGATTTGCGATTTGTGATTTGTGATTGAAGAGCCTCGGTCGACGATTTACCGTCGCGAACTTTGTCAATAGGCAGTTCCTTCGATTACAAACCGCCAATCACCAATTCTTGCAATCACAAATCACAAATCACAAATCACCAATGATGAACTCTCCTCTATCTGATTACCATGTCAGCCAAGGCGCGGCCCTCGCCGAGTATCACGGGGCGTTGGTTCCCGCGCGCTTTACCGATCCCGTGGCGGAGAACCGCGCCGTGCGCACTGCCTGCGGACTTTTTGATTTTTCCTTCCGCGGCAAATTCCGGATGAAAGGCCGCGACCACGCGAAGTTGCTCCAGCGCCTGGTGAGCAACGATGTCAAGAAGCTCATGCCGGGCCAGGGCACTTACGCCACGCTTCTCAACGCGCAAGGCCACATCGTGGTGGATCTACGCCTATACTGCGATCAGGACTGCTTCCTGGTTGACGTCGAGGCTGACCTACGCGACAAAGCCATCCAAAGTTTTCGCCGCTTCATTATTGCCGACCAGGTGGAAATCGAGCCGCTTGAACTTTATGCGCTGGCATTCCAGGGACCCCGGTCGCGTGGTTTACTGGAGAAGACGCTGCACATCGACTTGCCTGCGATGAGCGAGTTTGACCACTTTGCTTCGAATTATGCCGGCTTCCCCATCCGCGTGGTTCGCGCTTCCAGCACCGGCGAAGAAGGCTACGAAGTTTGGGTGAATGCCGTGGGCATGGAGGCGGTCTGGGGCGCGGCGTGTGGCCAGGCGCCGACCTACGATATGCTCCCTTGCGGTTGGGAAGCGCTGGAGAGTCTGCGTATCGAGGCTGGCATTCCGCGCTATGGATGGGAATTGGGTGAAGACGTGATCCCGCTTGAGGCGGGCCTATTGAACGCGCTCAGCTTTAATAAAGGTTGCTACATCGGGCAGGAAATTGTGGAACGCGCCCGCAGCCGTGGTCATGTGAATTGGAAATTGATGGGCCTGATTGTGAATTCTGAGCAGCCGCCCCAGACCGGCGAAAAAGCTGTGGTGGAGGGCAGGGAAGTGGCGGAAATTACCAGTTCCTGCGTATCACCCACACTCAATAAGACGATTGCGCTCGCGTATGTGCGCCGTGAATTCTCCGAGCCCGGCGCTAAACTCACCTTCGCCTCCGGAGTTGCGGCGGAAGTTGCGGCGCTGCCGTTTACAGCAGTGACGAGTGACAAGTGACGAGTGACAAGCAAGAAAGCCTCTGTTCGTTCCTGCTTTTCACTCGTCACTGTCTAATCTCAGCATCGTAGCGCGGACCTGCTTTTTGTAGCGCTGACCTTTAGGTCAGCACGTGCCGACCTCAAGGTCGGCGCTACTTTTCGTTTGTCACTTTTCTCACCGCAATTGTAAAGCCATCAGCACGAATGAAGCGCCAATAGCCACCACGGAAAGCACGGCCAGCGCGTTCCACAGGTTTTCCCCCGGGCGAGTGGTGGGTTCACCCTCCGGAATGAAGTACCCAAGCGCCAGACCGCTTACCAGGCCACCGAAGTGCGCGGCGTTATCAAGTGCGAGGCCGAAAAACCGGCCCGCCACTCCAAGAACGGCAATGTAGAGCACCCACTTCCAGAGTTGGCTGCGGTAATCCTTTCCCAGTTGCCCGTGATGAAAGCTAGCGCCGATTAAGATTCCAATCAATCCCATGATCGCGCCAGAGGCCCCCACCGATACTCCGCCCGGAGAAACCAACAGGCTCAGCACATATCCTGCGACTCCAGTGACAAGGTAAAACACCGTAAATTTGGTGGTGCTAAATAGAGATTCCACCTCCGGCCCCAGATCCACCAGGCACCACATATTCATCCCAATGTGGAACAGGCCGGAATGCAGGAACATGGCTGTGACCAACCGCCACAATTGCCCGTAGAAAATGTAAGGAGCCTTGGCCCCCAATCGCAGCAATACGCGCATATCGATGCCACCCATGGGGGGCGCTCCGTACAACTGCGCGGCCTCGCTATTCTGCGTCATGTACCAGGAGATGACGTAAAGCGCGATGTTGGCAACGACCATGACGGAACTGGCGGTGGTGGGAATCGGGATGACTCCCATGATGCGGCCGGGAGTGCTGCCGCCGCCGCGGGCGCGTACCGGGCCGGTGGTCTCACCGCAATGCGGGCACACTTTGTCGCCACGATCGATCAGGGCGCGGCAGTGCGGGCACATGCGGACAGTACTGTTCGGCATGCTTTCCTGCGGGCCCAGGGACGAGGAGAATACTTTTTTGAGCCGCTGCCAATGGAACCAGAGTTTTGGAGGTACAGACATTCGTGGGCCTTCTTTTCTGAATGCAAAATTAAATTATATCTGACGTACTCCGCCTTCAGGAATTTCATTTGTAGCTTGGCGGCAGCTTGGCTAGAATAACCGCCGTACGATTGGAGCAGCGCCATGAGATTTGAAGATGCCGGCAAGGCCATTGACCGCGAACTCGACAAGCTGCGGAAGTTCTTTGATGAGGAAGTCCGTCCCGAAACCAAGAAGGAGACGGCGGAGTTTCTGAGGAAGTCCGCAGCGCGCTTGACCAGGATGGCAGAGCGATTGGAAAAGGAACAGGAAAAACCCTGACGCCGCGTTGAGCCACGTCACGGAAGGACCGCTCGTGCGATTGCAATCTCCCGCTGCACGTATCGGCATCATGATGGCGGTACTATCCTGCGCCACCGGCTGCCTGCACCACCACAAAACGTCTCCTCCCACTGCTCACAACGTACCCCCAATGTCAGCCCCGCGAACTCCCACGGGTCCGGCCGCCCCCATTGTTCAGGGGGAAGAGGGGCTTGCCTCCTGGTACGGTCATCCCTACCATGGACGGCACTCGGCGAGCGGCGAGATTTACGATATGTACGCCATGACGGCCGCGCACCGCACTTTACCGTTTGGCACCCAGGTGCGCGTGCACGACCTTGAGAACGGGCGCGACGTGGACGTGCGGATCAATGACCGCGGGCCGTTTGTGGAGGGCCGCATCATTGATCTTTCCTATGCTGCCGCGCAGTCCATGGGAATGACTGGTCTGGCGCGGGTGCGGCTGGAAATCCTTGGACTCGGGTCCACAACGGAGCCCGCCATCTTCGCCGTGCAGGTAGGCGCATTCCGCGATCCCGCCAATGCTGACCGCCTGAAGGCCATGATTGAAGCAAATTATGGACCGGTGGTGATTCTGAGCTTTGACCGTGGCGATGGCATCTTCTACCGCGTACGCGTGGGCCACGAAAGTTCTGAGGAAGCGGCGCTCGCACTGGCGGAGAAGCTCCGTAGCGCGAACCTTGCCACAACAACCTTTATCGTCAGGATGAATTAATGGAGGATTGCCTCTTCTGCCGGGTCATTGATCGCAAGATTCCCGCCAAAATCGTTTATGAGGATGAGCGGGCCGTGGCGATCGAAGACATTCACCCGCAATCGCCGGTTCACTTGCTGGTGCTTCCACGAAAGCACCTCCCCTCACTGAAGGAAGCTCCTGCCGAAGACAAAGCTCTGCTGGGCCATCTCTTGCTTGTTGCCGCTCAACTGGCGCGCGAGCGGGGATTGGAATCGAAGGGCTATCGTACCGTGATCAACAACGGGACCTGGGCGGGGCAATCCGTATTTCATCTGCATGTCCATTTGCTGGGAGGCCGCGCGTTTCACTGGCCGCCGGGGTAAGCGCTTCATTGATACCTGCGCCGTGCTCAACTCGACGGAGTGCGGAGCGCTGATGTATGATGCGAACAGCATGGCTGTGCTCTTCGAAGTCCGCAAGCACTCCGCTCCCCATGGCAAGACTGCCTGGTGCTGGCGGTTGGTGTGTGTCCTTCTCCTGCTTCCCTCCATGCTTTTTGCAGATGTTATCTACTTAAAGAACGGTCGAAAGATCGTTGCCCCAGTCACCAAACAGGATGAGAAACAAGTCACCTATGAAGTGGAGGGGGGTGAGCTTTCGATTTCCCGGTCCATGGTGGACCACATTGAGAAGTCGGACGCGCCCGCCGCTGCGCCGGCTTCCGTCCGGCCAAATCGCGACGTCCCCCTGCCGTTCACGCCACCTCCGGATCCGGCGATTGTGGCATCAGGGGTCATCCACGACGACGCCGTGGACGAGGCCTATCTCACGCACTTGACGGATAACGCCGTCTCCTCTCCCACACCGGAAAATCTGCACAAGCTCAAACAGGGATTCCAGGCCGCCGCCGTTTTCCTGACGCGCAAGGGTGACCCGGAGTCAGCCATCATCAAATATCGCGAGGCGGTAAAGTATCTGCCCAACGATCCGGCGCTATCGCTGGCCCTTGGGTATTTATTGTGGAAGCAGGAGCATTATCTGGAGGCCGTCGATTTGTTGCGTCCAGAGGCGGACCGTTATCCCACCGCGCCGGACTTCCGCATGCTTTTGGGCTCGGCCTACTATGGAATGGAAAATCTCGATCAGGCCATTACCGAGTGGAACAAGGCGCTTGCCATTCAGGACAATGCTGGCGTGCGCCAGGCCGTGGCGAAAGCGGAACACGAACGGGACGTTTCGGGCTCCTACTCGGAACTGCGCAGCGAGCACTTTCTGCTTCGTTACGATGGCCAGCAGAACGAGCGGCTCAGTGGCGAGATTTTGAACAGTCTGGACGGCTCTTTTCAGGACCTGGTGCTGGACCTGGACTATTCCCCCTCAGAGGCCATTGTCGTTATTCTCTACCCCAATGAATCTTTCCGCGATATCACCCGGATGCCCACCTGGGTGGGAGCCTTGAATGACGGCAAGATTCGCATTCCCGTTTCCGGTCTGACGAAGATGACGCCCGACCTGGCTCGCGTGCTGAAGCATGAATTGACGCATTCCTTTGTCCGCCAGATCGCGTTGGGCCATTGCCCCACCTGGTTCAATGAGGGACTTGCCCAGCTTGAGGAAGGCGCCACCACTGCAGCTTTGGGAAATCAGTTGGCACGAGCCATCGCCGCCGGGAAGATCCCTGTCTATCCTTCGCTCGAAGGTTCGTTTGTGGGTTTGCCCACCGATCAGGCGGTGCTGGCCTACGCCAAGTCCCTGGCCGCGCTGGAATACCTCCGCGACACTTACGGAATGGGGGAAGTCCGCCGGATGCTGAGGCAACTGGCTTCCACCGACTTCGCCACCGTGCTGCAAAACGAAATACGGATGAGCTATTCCAACTTTGAAGAAGAAGTCGCCAACTACGTGGTGAAGAAATACGGGTCGTAGAGGGCGCTGCGTAGCGCGGACCCTCCAGTCTTACCCCAGATAACGGATGTCCGTGGCGAGAGGGCCTCAAAGGCGGCAATGCCCCCCTTAGGGGACATAGCTGAGCGTGACAAGGGCCGTGACTTTCCTTCGAGTGAATATGCTGAACATGTTGCTGAACCCAAGGACGTAGTCGCCCGGGGCGAGGTTACCTGGATTAATCGTTCCGGTGCTTACTTTCCCTGTGTCGTATAACGTATCTATGTCGCCGCCTTTGATCCAATTGTCGAAATCCGACGGGCTGCCAATCACGATTTGGATGTCGTCCCCCGCCCCCCCGAAAGCACGGAAAGAACCCCTGATTTTCACCTGAGTTGCGCCCGAGGGCACTGTGAACGGGAACATACTGTAGCTATTGGGCCGGACATCGAAACTGCCGCTCACTAGCACCTGCCGCACCGGCGTTGGGGGTGGTGGACCTGCTGGCAAGGCAGCCGCGGTCTTTGGCTCCAGCTGAGAGCGAGCGATGCCCTGTCTATTGTCGGGGATGCCCGATATTGGCATCTTGGCCATGTCTGCTACCAATCCTTGGTTTTGCCGATCGGCTTCTGGCCGCCGGCCGAGGTTATAAAAGAACAGACCAAAGGCGGCAGCTCCAAGAATGGTGTAAAGCACCCAACGCCACGCTGGTATGGGATGCGGAAGTTTGCGGCCACAATGGTTGCACAACTTGGCGTCGACCCGAATGTCACCCGAGCAGTAGGGGCAAGGTTTGCGGCTCCCGTCCATCGTTTGCCCCCCTAGCGATCCATGGGCTTCCCCGGGAGACAACAAATCTATTACGGCGGACGGAGCTTGCTGCCGGGGCTGTGGCTGTTTGACCCCAGCAATGGACTGGAATTTGGGTAGTGAATACTGGACAGCGGGTTCCGCCGTGCCCCCACCCGACTTTCCCGAGGAGGCGGGCTCTGGATCACTCGCGGGCAAAGGCACAACTTTTCTCGTTGTCGGCAGGGTTGCCCCGGCAGCCGCCACAATCACCCCCGCTGCCTTGGCAAATTCCTGAGCAAACTCCATCACGGAGCCATAACGCTGATCGCGGTCCTTGGCGAGCGCCTTCATTACCACATCTTCAATTTGATCGGAGGCAGCTAAGGCAGGGTTGACTGTCCGGATCGGCGGCGGTGTTTCGGTCAAGTGACCGCGCAAGTACCCGAGCGGCGTATCAGAATGAAAAGGCAGGCGGCCCGTCAGCATTTCGTACGCGATAATGCCCAGTGAATACAAGTCCGAGCGCGCGTCCAGTTTCTCACTGCGCATTCCCGAAGCCTGCTCGAAGGACATGTACTGAGGTGTCCCCAGAACCATTCCTGTCATTGTGTGGGTCGCCGATTCGCGCAGCTTGGCAATGCCGAAGTCAACTACTTTGACAGCGAGATCTCCCTCCTCGCTACATGTGAGAAAGATGTTATCTGGTTTGAGATCTCGGTGGATGATGCCGAGCCGGTGCGCCGAACTCAGCCCTCGTGCCACCTGCTGGATGATCTCGGCGCATTCCGCGAGGGGGAGCGCCCCGCGACGCTGAATCGTGTTCCGAAGCGTCTCGCCTTCCAAGTATTCCATGGCAATGTAAGGCGTGCCATCGTCGGCTTGTCCCGACTCATAAATGGTGACGACATTGGGATGATGAATCCTGCCTGTGGAGGCCGCCTCGTTCTGGAACCGCAGCAGGAATTCCGGGTCATCAAGAAGCTTGCGGAGCAAGACCTTGAGGGCCACGGGGCGATTTCCCACCTGGATTTGTTCCGCCAGGAAAACCGCTCCCATGCCACCTGCCCCGATCTGGCGGACAATGCGAAATCTCTGGGATAGACCTGCCGGCAATTGCGCCGCCGTGGCGGTTACGACCGCAGGTAGAGGAGTCCCGTCACGGGGACAGAAATCCGTGTCGTCTGAAAAAGTCCGCTGGCAGTTCGGGCACGTGCGCATGGGGAACCACACTTTCCGGAATCACGAGTGATGTGAGGAACGAATAATACACCTGGAGAGGAACCCTGTGAAGTGCTCGACGCCGTGGCACGGGCGGCCGAAGGCGTGAAAAAATGGAGATACTCGCGCAGAGACGCAGAGGCGCAGAGGTTTACGACAAACAAGTGCTCTATTTCTTTTCGGTCTCTGCGGCTCTGCGCCTCTGCGCGAGGTTGTTTTGCTCTTTCCGGGATTCTTTCATAGCTTCTCCCGCCCGTGAACCGTCCCGGCCAGGACCTGTCCCGATGCATTTGATCGGGATGGCAGTGGCACCGCAACAGATCATTTTCCGCCGGAAACCTTAATAGTTCCCAGGCGGTACCGCCGGTGCCCGTCGTCATTTGCAAGAGGGAGGGCAATCACGGGTTCGCCCGTTGCGGTTCCCACCGAGATGTAAAGATCGTACACGCCGGGTTTCAAAATGTGAGCCGGGGGCAGCGTGAAGGTGAGGAGCGGCTTATCGTTTTCCTCTGTTCCCGTCCCCAATTCCTTCCGGGAAATGATCATTGCCTGATCCGGCAGACCTACGGGCAATTCGCGGACGTGGAAGTCCTGGTCCACAAAAACTCCAGCGATACCAGATTGCCCGTCCTTCAGGGTGATTGCCGGGTATCCGCCTGGCAGGCACGGGGCCACGCCGGAATTCCGCCAGGCGTAACCAATCGCCATGGCGCCCGCGGCGGGGACTTCCGACGGCCATGACGCCTCGACCAGTTGCAACCGGTAGCCGAGGCGCATATTGATACGATTTACAAGGTCGCGGTTGGCCGCTAAGAACTCCCGTGGATACCAGTGTACGGTGACGTAGCTGGCATGATAATCCTCAATGGCTTGCAACAACAGGTGTCCGTCTCCCCATGCGCCGCGCTTTTTCGACGGTCCGTAGTGCTCGGATTCGAGAATTACCGGAAGGCGCGGCCAGAAGTTATAAGCAAGAAAGGCATGATAGTAAGCGTGGGCGCCCGGTTCGACCAAGATGCTGTCGTCCCTTAAACTCAGTCCCTGATCGCGCGCATATCCGAGTGCCTCGATGCCGCGGCCCTGGATCATAAAGTCGTCGTTGGCAACAAGCAGGGTGTGCTTGAAGTTCTTCTTGTAAAGGTCAATGTGCCGGCGGATGGCCTCAACCGAATAGGGTTTCCTGGTGGTGGCTACCGTGTGACCTTCGCCCCATACGCCAAACGACCCCACGTCAATGAACGCCACGCGCGGGTTACCGTCATAACGCGCCGCCGCCGCAGCCAGGAAGTGGTCCAACTTTTCGAGAAAGACAGGGTCCTGAAAATCCGGCTCCCACATGGGGCCGTCAGGGGTAATTTCCCGCTGGCGGTTGAAGTGGTAGCCCTTGGCGCCGGCTCTTTCCACCCATCGGGGAGTGGCGTAGGGCTGTGACAGTTGGGGCTCCGAAGTGCAAAACCGGAACGCGACGGTCTTGCCCGCTTCCACCCACTTCTGCATGGGTG
>CAYTMD010000037.1:0-22674 GCA_964438685.1 uncultured Acidobacteriota bacterium | reverse complement strand
TTTGAATAGACGTAACCTGCCATGAAGTTCAGGTCACCGAAACGATGCTCGACCTTGGTTTGCAACGAGTCGTACCAACTCCTGCCCTGGCCCGAGTTTTCAGCCCAGAGGTCCCCGAACTGCGGATAAGGACGCAACGCCTGCGCCAATGTCCCCGAGCTGCCCCAGCCGGCCGAGAACTGTGAGAATGGCTGATTGGGTATGTTATTGGTGCAGCCGATCGCGGAGGAGTATAAGCAGATATTCGAATCCGAGATGGGCGCTTGCAACAGATTCGCGTCACCGGTTGGTCCGGCCTTCCCCAGGAAGAGGTCCGTGGTGGGAAGAGCATTAATGAGATTTGAGGAGTTCATGCCGAAGGCACGATTGCCCACGTAGCCAGCCTCGAGCAGCCACTTCTTGTACTCTTTTTGGAGGGTGAAGTTCCAGTCGTAGATGCGCGGAGCTTTGCCAAAGGTGGAGGTGATGTAATCGAGGCCACCGTTGAAATTATCCACGCCGGGAAGTTGCTGCGCCGGGGTGAAGCCCATCGGGGGTTGCACACCACCCGGATTGCCCGAGGTCTTATTCGGATTGTAGGCTCCGGGATCCCAATTGAAGGCCTGATTGAAGCCGTCCGAGTATTGGGAGAAGCTGCCGCCGCCAAAACCGTCCGTGCAACCGCAGCCGCCGTTGCCCAGTGCCTCATAGTAGATGCCCCATGCGGCGCGGACCACCACGCTCGGTTTCACATTCCAGGCGAAGCCGATGCGTGGTCCGACATCACTAAAGTCCTTGGGATAGGGGTAAAGATTGCCGATGCGGTTGGGCCCTTTGCCCATGTAGATCTCAGCGCCACGTATGTTGCCCAGCACGGGGTCAATTGCATCCGGGCTGAACGTGGAGTAATCGCCGTTAAGAATGTGCCAGCCGATGGGCACTTCGTAACGGAAGCCAAGGTTGAGAGTGAAGTTCGACCGCACTCTCCAGGTGTCCTGAATGAATCCGGCATGGTAGCCATAGCGGATCCGGTTGATAAAGATCGGCAGGGCCGTTTGGCTGGCGCTATCGACCTGCCCCAGCAAGAAGCTGGCAAAAGGGGCGCCAGTGGTCGCGGACGAGGCTGTGGCTGCGGTTTCCACGCGGTCGAAATTATAGGTTCCATTCGTCCCGGCCCAGTCATTGCCCACGGTCCTCATGCGCCGGATTTCCCACCCCATCTTGATTTCGTGCTTGGAGTGGATCCAGGTGAGTTGCTGCGCCACCATGGTCGTCCAGTTGTACTGTCCGCCGTTGTTGACTTTCCCTTGGTTCATGCCCCACGACGTACAGCAACTGTTCAGATCGTCGCCGAAGTTGATAATCGGCGTGGCGTTTTGCTGGGTATTGGCATCCAGGTTGGTGAAACCGAACTTGCTGCCCCAGCCATTTTGGAGCGGGTTGTTCCATGTTTGCCGGTCCTGGCTGAAGCCCCAGATGCTGTGCAACAACATATGAGGGGTGATCACGAAATCGTCGCTGGCACGCTCATACCACGGAGAGAGCTTGCTGTCCAGTCCGTCGCTGAGCGGACCGGGCAGGTAGGTGTCCGCACTTCCCAGGTTCAGGCGGTGGGTCATGAAGAACGCTATCCGGTTCCGTGTGTGGATGGAATGGTCAATCTTGACCGACCAATCCTTGTCCGTGGTCAGGTTTGTGGAGTTATATGTGTAGTTCCCGGCAAGCTGCCCTGCCGCGCCTGCGTTGGGGGCAGGAATGTACGAAAGAATGTTTTTGGAAATGGTGCTAAAACGGGTGCTGGGAATGATGTTGCCGGTAAAAGCTGTACGGGCACCAGCAACCGTGGTAGCAGGGTCGTAGATCTGAACCGGATTGGTCAAGCCCAGCAATGCTGAGAAATCGCCCTGCTTCATTGCCGCGGTGGGAACTGTCTCACCGCTGTTCACGGTAATAGCCGCAGGCTGCCAAAAGCCGACATACGAGAAGTAGAAGAACGTCTTGTTGCGGCCATCGTAAACATGGGGGATATACACTGGCCCACCGATGTACCCGCCTTTTTCGTTGTATCGCTCCATGGGACGGCAGGCTACGGTGTGTGTTATGCCGTTGCAGGTGCGGGCAGCCGGGTTCGCGTTCGTGGACCAGGGCACGGCATCGAAAATCTGGCGCTTCCAGTTGTAAAGCACAGCACCGTGGAGCGCGTTCGTGCCTGACTTGCTCACAAATTCCTGAATTCCACCGCCCACACGGCCATTTTCAGCGGTGAACCCGGAAGTGACCAGCTTCATTTCGCTATAACCATAGAACCCGGGGAACGAGAAGGCCAAGCCCCCGGATTCCGGGCTGACCAAGCTGGCGCCGTCGATCAGTACTTCCGAGGCGCGGCCGATGGAACCATTGATGCTCACTTCACTACTGACATTGACTCCTGGCATCGAGTTCACGAAGCCATTCGCCAGTTCCAAACTGCCATTCCATAGCGGCAGGGTGGTCATCAACTGCGGACTCAGGCCCACGCCTCTGGTGGCGTTGGCGGTTTCAAGGACCGGGGCTGTCGCCTTTACTTCCACTGTCTCCTTGACGGTGCCCAACGCCAGCCTGATGTCAATGGTCTCGCGCAAACCCACGCGGACTTCAATGCCCGTCTGGAGATACGCTTTAAAACCGGTCTGTGTGGCCGAGAGGGTGTAGGGACCCGTCGGCAAGCTGGGGAAAACGTACAATCCGGCTTGGCTGGTAACCATGCTGTATTGACGCCCAGTCGGTACGTGCGTGGCCACAACCTTCGCTCCCAAAATAACGGCCCCGTTGGGATCCATGACCGAACCGGAGATGGATCCGGTATCGGTCTGCGCCCGCAACGCAACCGGGAGAGCACAGAAGGCCAGTAGCAAACAAAGGCACTTCAATAATTTCATAAGCAACTGCTCCTCTCTAATTTGGATCGAGAATGACATGCTGCCGTATAGCTGTACCGGCAACTTGTCAGGTGTGAAAGTGTTCCGCGTATCGCGCAACGAGGTGAGAGGGTAGGGGGGTCTCTGTTTCGACTTTAAGTTGGGGAGCTCCGCTAACAGCCAGGTCCCAGTGCATAACGCGCCGGGTTGCAGTGAATAGAGCGGTTCCACCTTGGTTGCGAGGCTTGCTGGCGAACGCAAGCAAGGAGCACTCCCCTGCAGGTGAGAAACCCAACCATTGTTTCAATTTCATTAACTTGGTCTCGTCTTGACTCGAACTAGAACTCGAGTCATTGCTCAGAACGCGGAAACTTACGTGTAAGACCCTAAGTCTTTCGCTTGAGTCAAAAGGGCAGATGAAATCCGGGCACACGTTGTCCGAATTTGTGAGTGACCTTCTGACCCATAACCCATGACGCTGTCAATATGCTGCAAAAGCCGGTCATGATGGAGCCCGGCCCAGAAAATACTGTCCCGCCCTCTGTAAACGAAGCAAAGATGACGCTTATCTTTGCTTGGATAAGAGGGTTAGGTTGGCTGACCTCGATGATGGAAGCCCACGTCGGCGTGTGAATCGTGAGCGTATGGTACAATACGAGATTAATAACAGCCTCCATCGTGCTTCACAATTTTAGGGACAGTGGGCCACCATGGAAGGGGAATTCACAGGGAGTTTTACGGTGAGCCCGCTGGGAATTGACAATCCGCCCGAAGAACCCACAGCCAATTTGACCCTGGAGGGAGACGATAGATGGAAGCTGGTGTTGCGAGTCGCCGCCAGTCAGGACTTCCGTAAGTCAACTCGGCTCCGTGAATTTCTTCTGTATGTTTGCAGGAGAGCTCTTACTGGCCGGATCTCCGAAATCCGCGAGCAGCAAGTTGGCTTAGACGTTTTTGGGCGCCGCCTTGGGTATAACCCTGCAGATGACAATATCGTGCGGGTTGAAGCCCGTGAACTCCGTCGGCGGCTCGACCACTATTTTGATGCGGAAGGTGCCCAAGAGCCGATCCGCATTCGCATTCCCAAGGGCGGCTACGCACCAGTTTTTGAGGCAGCAGAGAGTGTTCCGCCCGTCGTCCCCAACCCTATTGATCAACAGGAGAGTTCCGATGCCCAACCCCAAAGCTCCGGGGGAAAAGCGGGGAGCGCTGCCTTTTGGCAAAGCCTTACGGGAATAAACTTTCCCTGGCGCACGATCGCTTGGGTTGCGGTTGTGGCCCTGCTGAGCTTTGGTTTGGGCATCTTTATGGAAGTCGTACTTTCAAGGAGTGCCTCCCAGCGGGGTCTGTTCCCAGGGTTTCAAAGTGGCGTCAGAGGGGAGGCTGTCGCAACAGCCAGCCTTTGGTTGTCCTTGTTCGATCCGGGACATCCCATCACTATCGTAGTTAGCGATGCCTCTCTGGTGCTCGTCGAAGACATTACACGTCAACTTGTTTCTGTGGCGGACTATAGTGACGGAAGTTACCTGGTGAAACTTGCCAAGGAAAATCCCGAACTTGGAATGATCCGAACTCGACCTTACACCAGCCTGGCAGATGCCGTCGTGACAGCCAAGTTGGTGCAAGCCGCTGCCGCCCAGCATCGCGCGATAGTTATTCGCTACGCTCGGGATTTGAAAATGAGGGATTTGGAGGACGAGAACCTTATTCTACTGGGAACGGCGTACTCTAACCCTTGGATCGGGCAGTTTAATGAGCAGCGTAATTTCATTCTGGGGGTTGATGAATCAACTCGCCGGCTCTATTTTCTGGACAAGTTGCCGCAGGAGAAAGAGCAGGGACGCTACTACGCGGGAGGTGAAAGTAATCGTACCAACGAAAACTATGGTTTAGTTACCTATCTATCCAGTTTCCGTCACACGAATAAGGTACTGATCATCGAAGGGACCAACAGTGAGGCTACCGAAGCTGCCGGCGATTTTATCACTGATCCCTATTATGGCGCACAACTCACACGGTATCTGGGTTCTCCCAGTGGTGCCTCTTCCTTCCCCTACTTCCAGCTCCTGCTGAAAGTGACAACCCTCCTCAACAATACTCCGAGCGAATTGCTCGTGATCGCTCACCGGGTCAGCACGAATATCCAGCAAGCGCGATAATCACGGGTTGATTTGGATTTCACCTTACTCCCAGCACTTCTCTACGACCGGAGCGCGTCAGGAATGTCTTGACGTTGCCGCCGGGGAAGAGTTTTTCCATTTCGCGATTGGTTAGTGCGGGGTAGGGGAAAGGTTTCTGGCTGGCGCCACTTGATCCAAGCAGGGTAAGGCTTTCGAACCACCAGTGCGATTCGGCGCCGGTGGTTATGTGCGGCTCGCGCAGAATGGAGAACAGCACACCATTGGGCTGAAGAAAGGAATGAAATCGCTCAACCACCGGGGGCAGCGCCTCGCGCGGGAGCAAATCCAGTAAACCCCAACAGCAAATGGCCGAGAGTGATTCCGGTGGAATTGGCGGAATTTGGGCAAGGAAATCATCCACGAGGAACACACGCGTCTTTCCCTGAAGCGACCAGAACTCCGAACTGCTCTTTTGGGCGGGAGTAATCAGGTCGGATAGGTAAAGCTTGGCGCCCCGCAGCAGCAGGACATCCAGGGTGGATTGATAGATGGGACCACACTCAAAGCAGTGGGGATGGCGCAGGTGTGAAAGATGCTGCCAGAGCCACTGAAGGCCCCTGCTCGGCCCCCCTGCGGCGGCCGCCACCCGATTCAGTTCTTCCTGGTTTTTGGTCAGGGCCATGTCAATCTTCACCCTATGGGCAGACCTGCTGTTGGCGAGGCCGCGGCGGCAAATGGTATAACCTGTTGTGGACTGTTGCGCCCTGGGTGATTGGATTGCGCCTCGCGCTGCCCCATCAGGATCATGGGGATACAAACTCGCCACGGTTTCGTTCGCCGGAACACCTTGCTATCCGGCGTTCGTCTTTGAGGTGCTGGGAGCCGCCAGACTCTTCGACGTCTCTGACCCATCGTCGCGCGCAATATCGATGCTGCCTTTAAAGTAAGCGCCCTCTTCAATCGCGACAGTTGCGGCAACGAGATCACCCACCACGTGTCCGGTTCGGCGGATCTCAACCTTTTCGCGGGCGGCAACGTTACCGGTTACCGACCCTTGGATCACCACTTGCCGGGCACGGATTTCTGCCTTTACGTGCCCTTCCGTACCCACTGTCAAGCAATGGTCATCAAGACTGATGGTCCCTTCGAATTGCCCTTCGATCAGCAGATCCTCGCCCGCGGATAACTGCCCTTGCGTCACCACCGTCCGGCCCAAAAAGGTGCGCTGGCCTCCCGCGGGAGATGGATTCGTTGACTTCGGTGTCGGTTCGCTCATATAGGTTTCCACTTCTGGAGGCGCCGGCGGGGCCTCAATGGGACGGATACTGGAAGGTCCCGCCTCCGGCCGATTTTTTTTCTCCCACCACATAGCAGAGTCGATGGCGCGCTGTCGCTCACATCCACATCACTTTGCCGGCAACCGCCGTTCAAGATTCAAATCTTACACTGGCTGGGGGCAGAGTTCAATAAAGCAGTGACGAGCAACGAGTGGCTTAAAAACGAAAATCGAAACCAGAAATTCGAAACTCGTCGAGATTTTCGATTTTCAGGTTTCGATCTTCGGTACTTACCTGCTCGTCACTGGCCACCTGTCATTGTACTACCGAACGTTGCCTGATCCCTCCAGACGCACGGTGACAATTTGAAAGGGTTTCACGGCAAAGCGAAAGCCGTGCGCAGAGGTTTCAATTGCGGCCTGTTTTCGTTCCATAGCATCACTGCTCCACGCGGACTTCACATCCATGTGGGGAATTTGCACTTCTACCGGTTTCGCTTCTCCGCCAACTTCCAGGAAGCGCAGAATAGTCCCCTCGCCGTCCTCGGCCATCTTCCAGGTCACCAGGACAACGTTGGGTTGGTCTACTTGTACAAAGCTTCCTTGCGCCGAATCCAGGGGCCGCGGCGTGTCGAGGGCTTTATCCTGCGAGGAAATCTGGTCGGTTTCCGCGGGCGTCATTTCTTCCCACCCCAGGCGACTCAGTCCGGCCGGTTGCAGTTGATTCCCGCTGGTCAGAACATAGCGAAAGGTGAAATCTCCGCCCTGTCCCGGGGCATAGTTCGTGTCCCAGTAATTGTTCATCACGTAGGAGAATATTGTTCCCGGGCGCTGGCCGAATTCCTTTGGCCATGCACCGCGAAAGATATCCCCCAGGCAGACCAGTGAAGCATCAACGGGAACCAGCGCCGCGGTCACTCCGCCTTCCTCCGCCGTAACCCAGTGCTGCACGGAAAACCATTCCTTTCCCGCGCCCGGCATTTGGTCGCGGCTGGGATCCACAAAGCCATTTTGGATCTCATACTTGAATTGCGGATGTTCCATGGCCAGGGGGAAGGCGAAATAGACGGCCTCCTTGGTGTACACCTCTGTCTTTTGCAGATGGTTTATGAATTCGATTCTCTTTCGGCCGTTGAACAGAATGACTTCCGTCTCGATCTTGGGTGTATTCACCGCCTGGCTCTTAAGGTGTGCAACGATGCCAAAGGGCTGATGAGTCACGGACACCAGGCGACCGCTGCCGGCACCGTGGATGGTTAACTCAGGGACGGGCGATACCGAACTGTATTGCACTGCCCGGTTCGGAAGCTTGTCGGCTCCCGTGACATAGAGGTACTGGTCAAAGCGATAGGGGCTGGAAGTGTTCACCAGTTCCTTGTTCATCTCCTTGTCGAAAACGCTCTTTACCGCTCCGCTTTCCGCATCCAGCACCACGCGGTAGTACTGATTCTCCATTGTTGCATCGGAAGTTGAAACCGGCTGCGGCGCTTTTTGTTCCGTGGGCTTGATCTCATAAGCCTTGTAACCCACCGAGGGCACGTCCTGGGCCATGAACCGGATGTGCCGGTACGTGGCGCCGGTGAAGAGAACCTCGTAACCCACCGACTGTTGGTTGGTAAGGTCGACGAGTTCATAATCGTTGTCCAGGTCCATTTCCACCAGGCTGGAGCGCTTCCAACTGAGCGGATTGAATACAAGAAAGGTATCTTCGGGATCGGAGATGTAGTCCGCCAATGCCGCCAGGCTTCGCAAAAGCACGTCGTCCACCCGCTTCTTGGCTTCGTGGGCAAAGTCTATTTTGGTTGCCAACTGGCCCACGGTCTCCTCGCTTTTCGGATGCAGAACACTGCGCCCCGCTCCCCAGGTGTGCTCGCCGTAGAGGACCGTTTGATTCCACATTTCCTTGAGCATCACAGTGTCGGGTTGGATGCGCGGGTTGACCAGACTGCTGAGGGTTGAGAATTTCTCTGCCGCAAGGGTGCGCTGCTCGGTTTGACGTTCCACCGCCGAGGGGCGGGCCGTTGACGCGGCGCCATCTTCCCAATACGGTCCCCCGTCCTGCCGCACCAACGGAATGGAGTTGCCGAATTGCCCGGCGATGTATCCGATGGCTTCGGAGAAACCCGAGTATTTCAGGTGGGGATAAGCGTAAACCTTGTTCCAATCATCCACAAAAGTGGCTTGCCGCGTGAAAAGGTCGGTATTCTCAGCCTGCGTGCCGTAAATGATGGACGCATCCGATTTGTAATCCGGCCGCGAATAGATCTGGAGATAGAGGGGCAGGGAATCGCGTCCACCCGCGATGGTGGGCGGCAATCCAAACAGAGTCTTCATCTGGTGATAATGGCGGGAGTACCACATCAGGACTCGGCCGCCGTCGGGTCCCTCCCACCAAAATGGGGATTTCTCGTGCATGTGGCCTTGCAGCAGAATGGGCGCGCGATAGTTGTCACTACCTGCAGCGAAGTATTTCAAGCCCGCGGCTGCCATAATCGACGCATACGACCACGAGTAAGAGGGAATGTCGGTGATATCGGCGTAATCCGCGTCGCCACCGTATTTCTGATTAAACTCGAAGGCGGGATAGAGCGAGCGGATTAGCGTTTCGAGGCTCGAATACCCCGTGAGCAGGCTCGCCTCAACCGTGGGCACAAAGAGCTTCTTTTCCTTCACCGCCTGGTAAAGTAGTTGTTTTTGTTGCTCGGTGCGCGCCGCCAGAAACTGCCGCACACACCAATAACCGTCCGGGCTGAAACGAAAATCCGGATGGTCGTGAATCATTTGAAGCGCTTCGTCGATGCTGCGGCTTTGAACTTCCGCCACCTTGGCCTGGTAATCGGTATAACCCACATCGACGTGAGTGTGGGGTACGAGGAAGAAATTCCACTTTTTGGCGGGATCCAGCGTTACTGGAAAGCGCCGCGGACGTCCTCCCATGTTGATGGTCACTTCGCCTTTGGTGCCGGCGTTGAATTCCGGAACGGCGAATTCTGCCATCTGCTCTCCAAAGTCCCAGCCTCCCGCCAGCTTGGCGGTGTATTTCGCCTTGCCCAAGGTTAGGATGGCCTGCCCTTCGCGCGAAGGGAAGTTGTGGCGAATGAACACATCCACCAACTCTGCCAACCCGCCCTCCTTCTGCGTATAGAAGATTGTGGGTAGAGCCTGAATTGAAAGCTCTGTGGAGGAAAACTTTGCCTCCACGTCTTGATCGAGTTCCAGAGCGTCGTAATAGAGCCCACAATCCGTGGCGTCGTCGCGGTCAGAGGGATTGTCATTTGCGATCAACGTCAGCTCATTTTTCCCCTGCCGCAAAAACACCGTAGGCAGTTCGACCGTAATCGTGTCGGCGGAGTAGCCGGGCATGAAAGCGCCGTTAACATCGCCGCCGGAATAGTCGAGGACCGGATGTTGGAAGAACAGTCCACGATGACCATTGATTGCCACCTCGAGACGTGGTACCCGCGGCCGTTCCACCAATAACGCCACCTTCAGCGTGTACAAACCATGCGGGATTGAGGGCAGATCGAACTGGATGGTGTAGGGGTGAGGACGGTGGCCGGCAATCCCGTTTGACGAACCGGGCTGGAAATTGGGCCAGTCGGCCGCCGCCTTGCTCTTGCCAATGACGTAAACCACGTCACTCTGAGACTGGCCGGCAGGCTTTGGTATGGGGGTTTCGAGCCGGAAGAACTCCAAAGACGACCGATCAAATTTACCGATCTGCCAGACCGTTTGGGAAGCGGCCTCAGTGGGCGGGCAAAGACCTATGATGACTGCCAGCAGGAGAAAAGTTTGTGGGATGAAGGTGCGTACGAGATTTTTCACTGTTTTCCCTTAGTTAAGATGGTTGCGTCGCTCAAGGGACATGCGAGTGGAGGATGGCCCGCCGTCAATCTTGCAGGGCAATCAATCCAGAGTGACATTCCGACCGCGTAAAAGGCAGCGTCCACGCAGAGATTACAAATTGGCCTTTTGGCCGGTGAGAATATACACACCCAATGAACATGTCCATTTACTTGCGAGCACTCCTATGACCAGAGCGGCGTGGAATTTGGCGCCGAAGTAGGGTGGCACGCTGGGAAAAAGGGTCAGTGATGAAGTCAGGTGGGAGGGGGCAATCTTTTCTTGCGCAAACTTGTCGAGAAAGAACCCACGTGCCACGCGTCGCAACAACAGTACTTATTCGACCTCTCAGAAAGTCTAGCGTGGCCCTGCGGGAAAGAGCCGTGAGACCTCCGGAAGCCCGAGTTCGCCGCAACAGGCTTCCGGAAGCGCACAAAAACGCATATCGTTACTGCTTGGTGAGGGCGAAGGTCTTCTTCTGTACGCCATGATTGCCCCCAACGGCAAAGGCTGTGACTGCCCCTTTTGCTTTAACATTGTCTTTGTCGTAGGTAAGGCGTAGATCGTAGCTTCCGGCCAGCAAAGGTACCTTGCGGCTACTCCAGAAATTGGTAATGGGCTGGTCCTGCTGGTTTGTGCCCGCCTTAAAGACTTCGACCTTCATATTGTCGGCAACGTCCTTTCCGTCGAGCGTGCCGTAGATGTTGACCACCTGCATCGGCGCCCCCAATATGACCTCTGCTTTCCATAGTTTACCGGCCACGATGGCCACATTCTTAACCCATCCTTCAGCCTTGCAAACGTCACTCTCTTCATAACGGAGGCGGATGTCCCAGGTTCCCACGGGGACGGCCGGCTCGTGAGAAGCCCATTCGTAGATCTCTGCTTTTTGTTCTTCCGGATCAGATCCCGGCTTCCAGATTTCCAAGTGAGTGTTGTCGCTGACATCGATGGGTCCATCGAGGTCAAGGACCTTCACTCGTATCAAGCCCTTGGTTTTGTCGTCAGCTTCCTTGTCAAGAGCCTTGGCCTTTACCTCTTTGACCGCGCCGGCAATCGGATTGTCCACCGCCGCCATGTCGGTGGCGCGTTCAGCAGGAGTAGGTATGCCTGAGATGCCGTCGGGCGGCAGTTCCGGGGGCGGTGGGCCTGTTTCTTTCTTTGTGCAACCAGAGGCCATCATTATCGCAAGTAACAATACGCTCAGAACCCGCAGGGTAAACTTGTGCACGAGTGTTACCTCCCTTTCGACTGAGTAAATTGATGCCATAAGGCCACTACGGGCGCAGAGGCGAACGGGCGAGCTTTAGCGACGGGAAAGAAACATCTCCACGTGTCCAAGTTCCGGCCGCACTAGCAAAGGCTTTCGACCTCCGCCGGCCTCGATTCTATTCTCCGCTGTAATTGATAGGGGTCCCGCCGCCGCAACGGCATATTGCTGAACGGACTCAGTATCGCCTTGCCTTGGGGCCCGCGTCAAGTACCTCTGTGGATATCGAAAGACCCGCGCGTGCGGCGGTCGAAAATGTGCATCACATGCAGCCTGCCACGGTGCCTGCTTCCTTATAGGGTAGAAAGTGTAGCGTTGACCTGTTCGCTTGCTCCGCGGAGCTTTATTGTCAATCAGACGAGAATCGTGGACCCTGTAGAATTGGTCCGTGGTACAACTCCCCAATTGGGACCCCACCAATCAGGCTGGAACTACTCCCCCTGATAAACAATCTTCCCGCCAACAACCGTCATGACAATGTGCGCATCTTTTATTTTGGCTGGCGGGATAGTAAAGAGGTCATCGGAAATTACCACGATGTCACCGAGTTTGCCCGGCGTGATGCTGCCTTTCTCGTTTTCTTGGAAGGCTGCGTAGGCCGAACCAAGCGTGTAAGCGCGTAAGGCTTCTTCTACGGTAAGGCGCTGTTCGGGGAACCATCCCTCCGGATGTCCGCCGTCTAGTGTGGCGCGGGTAACCGCGGCGTAGATGCCCATGATGGGGCTTAGTGGCGCCACCGGCCAATCGGAGCCAAAAGCCAACGGCGCCCCAGCGTCGAGCATGGAACGCCACGCGTAACTCGACTTAGCTCGTTCCTTCCCCAGGCGTTTTTCCGCCCAGCGGCCATCGTCGATGGCGTGGTAAGGCTGCATGCTGGCGATAATTCCCATCTTGCCGAAGCGGGCAAAATCCTGCGGGCGCATGTGCTGAGCGTGCTCGACACGAAAGCGATGAGCGACAGCATTGTCGCCGCCCAGCCGCTGACACATATCAAGAATTTCCGCGATGGCGCGATCGCCGATGGCGTGGATGCAGAGTTGGATCTGTGCCTCGTCGGCCCCCTTCGCGAGGACTTCCATCCTGGCGGGTGGGTTCATCAGGGGAAGGGGAATGCCGTGATTGGCCGGTTCGTCAGCGTAGGGTTCATACATCCATGCAGTGGCCGAGCCCAGTGAACCATCCGCGAAGGCCTTTACACCGCCCAGCCTGATGAAATCGTCACCCATGTTGTGGGCCAGGCCGACGTCGCGCAGTTTTTGCCACTGGGTGATGGGAACAATCTCGTACATGCGGCAGGTCAGCCAGCCTTCCAGTTCGGCGCGGCGCAGGAGTTGAATCTCACCCGCAAAACTGCCGTTCCATGAATCCGCATCAACGGTGATGGAGTGGACCGAAGTGAGACCCACGCGGGCGGCTTCCGTTAGCGCTGTGCGTAGAGCTTCCGTCATCTCGGCTTCTGTGGGGCGGGGAATGGCTTTGGCGATCAGGTCCTGTGCGGCATCCTTGAAGATCCCGGTGGGTTCGCCCGACGCATCCCGAACGATGACGCCCCCCACAGGGTCCGGCGTCGCGTGCGTCACTCCCGCAAGCTTGAGCGCCAGCGAATTCGCCAGAGCGATGTGCTCGTCATAGCGGCGAAGAAACGCGGGATGGTTTCCTGTTGCGCCGTCGATCATCCGGCATGTGGGAAGCTTGGCCGAAGCCCATGCCTGCTCATCCCAATCTCCGCCCAGCAGCCAGCGGCCCGGCGCCAGCGTCTTTGTCTTCTCATTAATGCGATGGATGAATTCTTCCTCGCTGCGTGCGTCCTTCAGGTCGACCGAAAGAAGTTGGAAGCCGCCCAGTATGAAATGCGCGTGGCTGTCAATCAGCCCTGGCACGGCAAGGCGGCCCTTCAGGTCAATAACCTTCGTATTGGCGCCGACGTAGCTCTGAATATCCGCGTTGCTTCCTGCCGCTAGGATGCGACCATTCGCGATTGCCACAGCTTCAGCAAACTTGGCGGTGGGGCTCCTGGCCGCTGCTGGCTCTCCTGTCCAAATTTTACCGTGCAACAAAACCAAATCAGCGCCGCGCGGAGTTCCACGGCCCGGTTCTTCTAAGGAATGAACTCCCTCGCCTCTCGCTGGTAATGACATGAATATCCCCATGACGGAAATAATAATGGCTGTGCGCAAATACAATTTCGCCCCGTTAACGCGATTCCTATCAAGAGTCGCTTCAATTGAGGGTGATTGGGCCATACGATTATGGCCCCCTTCACCCGGTTGCGGTCCTCTCCCCCAAGGGGGGCGAGGGACGTAGTTTCAAATTTCCTCCCCACCATCGTCACAAGGGCGCCGGATCCATGTACTGCCTACCCTCGGTTTACGCCGAAATGCGGAACCGGAACCGCATATCCTCGCCGAACCACTGCACGTAATTTGTTCCCCAGGCATTGTTGAACAGGCTGAAGTGGAAGCCTTGGGCGAGGTCCGGCTGGTCTGTGGTGTAGTACCACGGGTGCTTCCTGCCCAAGGCGACCACCGGTGCATCCAGCGTTTCGATGCCGAGAGTGCCTTCGGGTCCCTGGTATTGCAGCCCCCCTAGAACTGCGTGCATCGCCCGGTTGCCGCCCTTGACGACATCATACGGTGAAACTAGGCTGCCCGACTTGTCCATCCACCAGCCGTGAGGATCGGCGGCCAGAGGTTGGAAGCTGAGCCATAGTGCTTCCGGCATGCGGGTCGCAGCTTTTCCAAACCAGGAAAAGCTGACCTCGACAACCGGCTCGGCATCCGGCAATATCAATTCCAGGTACATCTTTTTCGGCCATGCGACTCTGCCCGATTCTTCCACTTCCGGATCGTCGATCTTGATCTGGGCAAGAATCCTGTGACCTTGGGCATCGCTCGAGTGCCGGCAGTCGGTGAGGGCGGGCAACCAGACTCGGCTCTCCGCTCCATATTTGCCGATGTTGGGTTTGCCGAGATCCGTCTGTGCCCAATCTGGGTGGATCGTCAGGTACGTGGCAATAAACTGGTCGAAATCGATCTTCGATAGTGTCTGGTAGGAAAACAAGGCCAACGGCTGGTTGTTGGAAGCCCAATCGTGGCCAGTCTTCTTGCTGTGCAAATGGCAAATCGCTCCCGTTTGGGGATCGAGCGCGATCTCGAAATGTCTGGTGTCGATCACATCGGAGGCGCGTTGCTGCTGCATCCCGTCGGTCACGGGCACGGCGGGCGCAAGTTCGTGGATGCGCGCGGTGGCTTCTTCGCGGAGCGGCTCGGGCAGCGTGGCGATGCCATCCAGCAGGTCCTGCCGCTTTTCATCCCAACTGAACAGCACCACTTTGTATTTCGGCTGCGTCAGCATCGGTTCCAGGTCTTTCGGCAAGTAGTGGTCGAAGTCCAGCCAGGTTTTGACGTCGGCGCCCCAGGTGTGCTCCGTTTCCAGAAGAGCACTGCTGAGCAAGGCGCGATCGGTGGCGTCGCCCTCTGCGAATTTCCGGCTCTCGATCCATTGACTCCGCAGCCGTGCCAGTTCCAGGTACCGCGCCACCTTTAGCGGATCGCTGGGCACGCCGGAAATCCACGTATCGCCGATTTCTTTTGTAACCACCGGCAAGTGTTCGCGGAAGGGATCGACAGCATTGGCGATGTCCGTGAGGTTGCCGGCAGTCACCTGCGCATTGGGGAAGCGCTTACGCAAGCGGGCGTGGATACGGTGAATCTCTTCGATGGTATGCGGGCCGCTGTTATCGCCCCGGCATTCCACATCGATGGCAATATCCGATCCGGGGATCTTTACGATGCCCCCGTAATCGTTGTGATACAGCATCACCAGTTCTCGGCCGGCGGAATCTTTCCAGCGAAATGCCGGCGGAACATCCGGCACTGTGCAAGCCCCATTGACGCCGATGTCCAAGAGTTTTACCCCGTGGTCGGCGAGCGGACCGATGATGGCGCGCGTGTGACCGGGCACGTCCGTCATCTTGGCCCCGGTCGTGGTCCGGTGGAACCGGCGGTCCAGTTCCTGCGAAAAACTCAGGCCTCCCGCTATCAACGAAGCGTCCATGAACTCAGTCTGCCAGGTGAACGGAAGCGCGTGCCAGGCGATATCTCCGGATGAGAGGGCCTGCTCCATCTGCTTCCGTTGCGGCGCAGCGGCTTTTTCAAGGTATTGGTAAATCAGCCAGGAGCCGGTGGTCCACACATAGCGATCGCCACCTTGCTGCCGGAGAGTGGCCGTTGTTTCGATGGCCTTGGGGAAATACTTCTCGAAATACCACTTCACCACATTCGCTTGGGTATCAATAAATCCCGCGTCAAAGTGGCACTTAAACATCACCAGCACGCGCTTGGCGTTTGGATCCACCAGCGCGTCGATTGCCGCGCGGCCTTGCAATAAGTTCGGGCTGAACCCCAGGACGCCACTGGTGGCAATGGCGCTCTTGATGAAATCACGACGTTTCATGATGCCTCCGCGGCTCTGCCGCCTGATGGTATGGATACAGTATCAAAACTAAGAACTCTTCTTCCATCGTCCCTTTGGGTGAGAGGGCTATAGGCTCAATTCAATGCGCCATCCGTGGGATCAAAGAAGTGTAGCGCAGACCTCCGCCTTTGAGGTCTGAGGTTCTTCCCTTGATTCGCGCTCTCGAACCTGAGGGCAGGTGTCTATCTTCGGGATTTGCGTCCATGCACGGAAATAGGCGCGGAATCCAAAAACGAGGGTCCGCGCTACGCCTGCCAAGCGGAGATCATTCGTCAGAGCCACGCGAGCAAGTCACAAGGGAAAAGTGAAATGCGCCACGCTTTGGCAGTGTTTCAGTAGGCCCGACGGTTTTGACCCCCTCACCCGTCTCCGTCGGCTGACGGACTGGTGAAAACGCCGGTTGCGGCCCACCCTCTCCCCCAAGGGGGCGAGGGCTGTTATCTCAAATCGCCGCCCACGTGCTCCGGGCGTTCACGCGCGTGTTGGTACGGCGGGGAAACAATTGAACGGTTCCTTGTCCACCTGCCAGTACGGCATGAACTCAATTCCGGGATTGTTCTCAACCAGGAAGTGGAGCGGCTGGTCGGGTTTTGGTTTGATATGCTTCAGCAGATCTTCCGGCGTTTTTACGTTCGCGAGGCGCAGTCTGATTTCCGGCGCGCCGACAGCGGCCAACAGAATCGGCCCGTAGCTCACCGTGTAGCGATCGTGATCGGGGATTTGATCAATTCCCGTATACCGCGATGCCACCAGTCCCGCGGGTAGCGTGAAACTGGCAACATCACCCTCCGCCCATGCGCGGCTGACGGTCACATAGCTGCCGGGCTTGCCCGTGCCGGCCGGCTTCCCATTGACGTACACGGCCATTTCACGATTAGCCCACGAGGGCACGCGAACGCGGATTTTCGCCTGGGTCGGCTTGGCGGTGGAGAACTGCAAGCCCACTTCGCGGCTGAAGGGGAATCGGCTGACCATTTTCACTTGCAGGGAGGCTCCACCCTCGGCCCAATGAATCGATGACGGTTCGTATAGGTTGACGTAGAGGCCATCCGGAGCGAGCGAGTAAATATGCTCGGGCAACGAACCAATCAGCCGCGTGCCTTGCCCTTCGCAGCACGTGTTCATCTGTGTGGGCTTCTCCTTGCCGTGCACCAGCAAGGCATGATAACGGAAGCCTTGCGAGCCCGCGAGATTAGCCAGCCCCACGTTATAAATGGACTTCTCGATTTCCGTGACGTACTTCTCGTTTTCCGGATCCAGCAAGTGGAAGCGCTGGCTCAGAAAGGCCCAAAAGGCATTTCCGCAAAGCTCTTCCAGCTTGGCCTCAAGCATAAAGGACTTGGGCGGTGAAACGACGAACTCGATGATGGAGATGGAACCGCCGGGGTTCTCCCACTTGTTGTGATAAAGCTCCCAGCCGCGCTCCACCGCGTGCAGGTAGCGCGGATCGCCGGTGGCGCGATAGAGGTCCATGTAAGCTTCCAAGTTGGTCAGCAAATAGCAGTGGGGGCGATCATAGGGGTACTGCCAGATGGCGCGATCTTCCCGCGCGGTCAACTGGTCCATCCAGAAGTTTTCCTGGAAATATCGCTGAATCACCTGAATGTCGGCGGGCTTGCCCACCGGCGTGAAATACATCCGCGTATTGGCGATCATTCCCTGGCCGCCTTGAACGGCAAACCGGAGCAATTGCGGCAGGTAGGAACATTGGTTAAACCAGTCAGAGTAACCACGCAGCAGTTCGAACGCCTTCGCGTTTCCGGCGTAGCCCGCCTCGATCAAACCATGAACCAGCCAGGCGCGAGTGTAGGCGCCGCGCTCCGAAAAAAAGATGGTCTCCTCAGGGTACGCCATCATGTAGCCGTTCGGTTGGCGGCATTGCGCAATGCCATCCACAATGGCATCAAGGCGCTGACGAAGTTCCGGATGGTTGATCCAGCGCAGAGTGTTTCCCGCCGCCATCAGGAATCGGCCCGCATTGGAGCCGGCAAGGTCTTCCTCCCAAAACCGGCGATTGCCGGTGGGGTGCTCGGGAGGCTTGGCCGTGCCCACCCGCTCACGGAACTGGCGCAGAAGGTCATCAACAGAATAAGAGTTCAGCAGATACTGAATATTGTCTTCCATGGCCTTCTGGAAAACGCCGCCCTCCAGCGTCACACCCGTGCGAGGCACGTGGACTTTGGGCACCGGAGGCTTCCACGTGGTCGCAGCAGTGACGTTTTCGGGATGGTCCATGAAGGTGGTTTCACCGCCGAGTCGTGCCGGGCGCGTCACCTGGGCAACGTCGTCGTCATTTCCATAATCGGGGTCCACCGTCACGGGGCATAGCGCGGCGATTTCTTTTCCTTCCGAGTACACATCCATCTTTCCCAAAGCCAGGTAAATGCCATGGGTTGGGACCGTCATCAGACGCGTAACCGTCAGACGAACGAAACGTCCTGTGATGCCTTGCGCCGCAAATTGTTGAATGAGGCCCTGCGGGTTGGGGTAGTCGGCATCGGTGTGGTCCACAATCAGCGCGGGGCTGTGAAAATCGGGATCATTCGAGCATTCAATCTTGAAACGCACAGGGAAACCCTCACCCGGATAAGCCGCATCGCGGCCCGGGTAGCCCTTTTCGTTGGCGGGGTAGACTTTGACAGAATCAATCGGCTGGCTTTCCCCCAGATCGATTTGGACCCAGGTTGTGGCATCCGCGGTTTTTGCGGGCTTCGAACGGTAAGCTCGATACATGCTCGCGGGCGTGTTGGTCATCCACTCGCCGGTGGGAGCGGGAATGACCTGCTCGTTGGCGGTTTCAGCAGCAGCGGCCGCGCCCGGTTTCAGGATTGGGGAAGCTGCCATCCCCGCGCCCGCGAAAGCTGAAGATTGAAGAAATCTGCGTCTAGTTAGGCTCATAGTTTGTACCCCAAAATTGTTCCCACCGGCTCTTACCACGATTATTTCTTGCAGGCGCTCCGTCCCAGGATGATTAGTATGAACTCTGCCGTTGCGTCGTGGGCATTATTCCGAATTCGACCCGCGAAGGCAATGCGTAAATGCGCTCATGACGTACCGCGGGCGTCTTGCCCGCTGCGCGAGCTATCGGTCGAATCCAGCCGTTAAGTTAGCGCTCATGCGCAGGATGCCCACGCTTCGGCGGGCGTAGCGCTTGCGGGACGAGGCTTGCAAGAACTCGCAGGAAGTTTTCAAAAAGTTTATCCACTGCGGTATTATCCATGCCCAGGCCGCGATGCTTAGGCGACGATCACCATGATGCGACAGGGGGGAGTTTATGAACCGACACGATTTTCTAAAAACACTGGCTGCAGGGGCAGCGTCCCTCCTTGTTCCGCGCTGGACGCGGGGTGAGCAGTCGCCCGAGGTTAAGACTTTTACTTACAAAACGGTGGACGGTTGCGAAATCAAACTTGACGCCATCGGTTTTAATCCGAACGTCCGGAAACCCGTGGTTGTCCACATTCACGGCGGAGCATTGATTATGGGTTCCCGCCGCGGCGTGCCGCCTTGGCTCCTGGCACAGAAGGATCGCGTGGTGATTTCGATTGATTACCGCCTGGCTCCGGAAACGAAACTGCCCTCGATTATGGAAGATGTGCAGGATGCTTTTGTATGGATTCACAAGCAGGGCCCGAAACTCCTGAACATCGACGCCAGGAATCTGGTGGTGGAGGGTGAATCCGCGGGGGGATACCTGACTTTGATGACCGGTTTTTGCGTCAAGCCGCGACCCAAGGCGCTGATCTCGGTGTCTGGTTATAGCGGCATTGTCGGTCCCTGGTACAGCCGCCCCAGTGCTTACCATTTGCAGCAGCCACACGTTTCGAAAGAGGAAGCAAATGCTGCGGTCGGCACGGCTTGCATCTGCGACGGACACGGCCCACGCGGGAAGTTCTATATGTATACTCGTCAGAACGGGGTTTGGCCTCAGGAGGTAGCGGGGCACAATCCGGAAACCGAACCGGATTGGTTTGCGCCTTACTGCCCGGTACAGAATGTTTCGCGTAAGTATCCGCCTACCGTCCTGATTCATGGCACGGCCGATACCGACGTGCCTTATGCAGAATCCGACGCCATGGACAAAGCGCTTACCCACTTTAAAGTCCCGCATAAATTCATATCGGTTCCCGGAGCTGGCCACATGCTGGAAGGAGTTGCCGATGGCGAAAAGGCGCGGATTTTTGATGAGGCACTGGCTTTTGTGAAAGAGCATGTGGGGTGAGCGGATTACGTCGCGTCGGGCCGGAGCCCGGGACAGGCTACTTCTATTCTCTATTGCGTACACAAGGTTGAATACCGCACGGGGGAGGTGCCGCCTTCCTGACCATGTCGGGACAAGGGCCGGACGGCGCTACGCCTATGAAAATTGGGGTGAGTCGGCAGCAGGGGGTTAGCGCTTCTTGGCGGTCGCGGCCTTGGAGGTGGCGGCCTTCAGAATCTTCTGCGTGGTTTCCGCAATGAGGTCGCCCATCTTGGTGGTGGAGGTGGCACGACTCTTGCCGGGAAGTTCTGCGGTGCGCACGCCGCGCTTCAGAATTCGTTCAATCGCCTGCTCAATGGCCAACGCGGCAGTTTCCATGTGCAACGAGTAGCGCAGCATCAAGGCGGCGGAGGCGATGGCGGCTAAAGGATTGGCCTTATTGCGTCCGGCGATGTCGGGCGCCGAGCCGTGAACCGGCTCATAGAGGGCCGAGTGTTCGCCCAGGCTTGCCGAGGGCAGCAGCCCAATTGAGCCCGTAAGCATGGCGGCTTCATCGCTCAAGATGTCGCCAAACATGTTGTTGGTCAGTACCACGTCGAAACTGGTGGGCCTGTCGATCAACTGCATTGCGCAGTTATCCACATAAAGGTGATTCAGTTCGACGTCGGAGTAGGATTTGCCGATACGCGTTACCACTTCGCGCCATAATCGGGATGACTCCAGTACGTTGGCCTTATCGACGGAAGTCACCTTGTTGCGCCGGAGTCGCGCCAGCTGGAAAGCCCGGTGGGCAACACGCTCCACCTCATGCTCACGATAAATTTCCGTGTTCACGCCGTAGCGTTCGCCATTCTTGGTAAAAATGCCTCTAGGATTGCCAAAGTAGATCCCGCCCATTAATTCACGAACGATCACGAGGTCGGTTCCCCGAACGCGATCGGGCTTCAACGCTGACATATTGACCAGCGCGTCAAGTACTTTTGCGGGCCGCAAATTTACGTACAGCCCCAAACGTTGACGGATTTGCAGCAGGCCCGCCTCAGGGCGTGATTCGGGACGTTTTGTATCCCATTGCGGACCGCCCACAGCGCCCAACAGCACCGCATGTGCATTATTGCATATGGATATGGTCTCAGCAGGAAGAGGAGAAGCCGTCTGGTCGAGTGCACAACCGCCAATGAGTCCACTTTGGAAGCGAAAGGTCGGGCCAATGATTTCTTCAATAGCCTTAAGGACTTTCACGGCTTCCGCCGTTACCTCGGGCCCAATCCCGTCCCCCGCCAGCACCGCAATCCGGTATAAGCTTTGCATATCGTTGATTATCTATATCTTACAGGATAAGGATATGAAATTGCAAGATTTTAATGAGGCCTGCGACAAAAAGCTGAGACAGGGATGATTTCCTGTAACAAGCTTATTTTGAACGCCTTGCATGTTAAATGCAGGGTCTCTGTTGCTCCCCCTCACTTTTGGGGTTCTTTAATTGTGACAAAAGGAACCGTGGTCTTTACCATTCTTTATCAATTTTCCACAGAGAGTGCCTTGCCTGCCGGTGGGCGGGTCCATAGTTGGCAGCAACTTCAGATTTGCTTTACGTAGAATCAATAACTTACGTGAAGTTGCTGGAGAGGTTCCCGGCGATCTGTAGCAATTTGCTCTGAGCGTTTTCATGAACATACGAGATCTTCAGTATCCACCGGGAAAGAGTCGGTCCACGGCTTCGTTCTTGTGGACGGAGCCGGAGCCCACCGTGGCGGCCTCATCTGCTCGTTTCATTTCGTAGGCGGCTTTGTTTGCGGCCTGCAAGTACGACCGCGCTGCGGCCTCTACGATGCTATGGTTCGTACACTTTCCCGCGAACTCACGGCCCTCAAAGACCGCGCGGATGCGAACTTCTGCCACGCCGTCCGTGCCCGGGCCAACCGTGTGGACAGAGAAGTCGGAAACTGTTCCCGGCAGGCCGGTAATGCGATCAATGGCGCGAAAGGCCGCATCGCACGGTCCTTCACCGGTGGCCGAATCATGAAATGTCCCGCCGTCCTTTTCCAGTTCCACGGTTGCGGTGGAGCGTCCTTCGCTCGAAGAAACACTTTGGAAAAGTTTTAGCGAAAACATCTCCGGGATATGCTGGAATCCCTCATCCACGATGGCCAGCAGATCTTCATCGTAGATGTTTTTCTTGCGATCAGCCAGTTGCGTGAAAAGGGTATAAGCGCGTTCAAGTTCCGGCTTGGTTAATTGGTATCCCAGATCCTCATAGCGCTTGCCCAGAGCGTGCCGGCCGGAGTGCTTCCCCAGCACGATGGAGTTCGATGGCATGCCCACCGTCTGCGGGGTAATGATTTCATAAGTGATGGCGTTCTTGAGAACCCCATCCTGGTGGATTCCCGCTTCGTGGGCAAAGGCGTTGCGTCCGACAATGGCCTTGTTGCGCTGCACGGCCATGCCGGTCAGGCGGGTCAGCATCTGGCTGGAGGCGTAGAGTTCTTCGTTCCGAATTTCCGTGTAGACGGGAAGGGAATCGGGCCGCACGTGGATGGTCATTACCACTTCTTCCAGCGCCGCGTTGCCCGCCCGCTCACCGATGCCGTTGATGGTGCATTCCACCTGGC
>CAYTMD010000036.1:0-22824 GCA_964438685.1 uncultured Acidobacteriota bacterium | reverse complement strand
TCGGAGGCCTTTGCGCGCTCGGGCTATATTTTCGTTAATCAGGACGTGCGCGGACGCTACATGTCGGAAGGCAAGTTTGTGGAAATGCGTCCCCACATTGATGAAAAGCACGGTAACAAGGACGTGGATGACAGCACTGACATGTACGACACGGTGGAGTGGCTGCTCCACAACGTACCCAACAACAATGGCAAGGTCGGCATCTGGGGAGTTTCCTATCCGGGCTTCTATACCTCGGCCAGCATTATCGACTCGCACCCCGCCATCAAAGCCGCCTCGCCGCAGGCTCCGATGACGGATCTTTTTATGGGTGATGACGCCTACCACGGTGGGGCGTTCATGCTCTCGGCCAACTTTGGTTTCTACGCTTATTTCCGGCCGCAGGACAATCCCACGCTGCCTCCCACCATCCCGGGGTTTGATTACGGCGGGCCCAGCGCTTATGATTTTTTCCTCAAACTCGGGCCGCTGTCGAACGCCAACGCGCGTTATTACCATGGCCAGAATTTTCTCTGGAACGATCAGGTGGGCCACACCGCCTACGACGATTACTGGAAGGCTCGCAACCTTGCCGCGCACCTGAAGAACATTCATTGCGCCGTGCTGACGGTGGGGGGGTGGTTTGACGGGGAGGACCTCTCCGGCCCCTTCAAGGTTTACCGTGCCATCGAGCAGAACAATCCGGGAATTTACAACGGGCTGGTAGAGGGCCCCTGGATCCACGGTGGCTGGGCGGGCATGGATGGCGAGCACTTGGGCAGCGTCAACTTTGGCGCCAAGACGGGTCAATACTTCCGCGACAACATTCAGTTTCCCTTCTTTGAACACTATTTGAAGGGGAAGGGGACGGAAGATTTGCCCAAAGCCTATGTGTTCGAAACCGGCACCAACGTGTGGCGCAAGTATCCGAGTTGGCCGCCTCCCAATGCCAAGACGCGCGTGCTCTACTTCCAGGACAATGGCGGATTGTCATTCACGGCCCCGGAAGAAAAGCAGGAAACGTTTGACGAGTACGTCAGCGACCCGCAAAAGCCCGTGCCGTTCATCGATTACGCCGCCATTCGTGTGCCGCAGGAATATGCGGTCGGCGATCAGCGCTTCGCCTCCACCCGGACGGATGTGCTGGTGTACAAAACGGAACCGCTGGAACAGGACGTGACGATTGCCGGTCCCATTTCCCCGCGCCTGTTTGTTTCCACCACGGGCACGGATTCCGATTTCGTGGTGAAGGTTATCGACGTCTATCCGCCCGACTATCCCCAACCGGAAGCTCCAGGGACGCCGGCCGGGCCTGCCGCGGCCACTCCGCCCCGGCCCCGCGATATTCCGCCGCCGCCCATCGTTCTGGCCAGCTACCAACAGTTGCTGCGAGGCTGGCCAATGCGCGCGAAATTCCGCAATAGCTTTGAGAAGCCGGAACCGATGGTGCCCGGCAAGGTGGAAGAACTGGACTTTACCGCGCCTGACATCAACCATACGTTCCGCCGCAACCATCGCATTATGATCCAGGTGCAGAGCACGTGGTTCCCGCTGATCGACCGCAACCCGCAGACCTTTGTGAACATCCCCGACGCCAAGCCGGAGGATTTTAAAAAGGCAACGGAAAGGGTTTACCGCGGGAAGGGGAAATCGTCTGGCGTTATTGTGCATGTACTCGAATAACGAGTGCAGGGCGATGTGGGGCCGAACGGCGTTTGGCCCCAAAGTGGGCATTGGTAGCGCGGACCTCCGCCGTTGAGGTCCGCGGCTTTTCGTTGTTAAGGGATATAAAACGCAGATTTCCGCGCGATGTTTCAGCCGGTTCGACGAAAAGGAACTAACGGGGGGCCCAGGGTGATGATCAAATTTGGGCTTGCTACATCCTTCGTAGCAGGCGCCACGCTGCTGCTGGCCACCGCTGCGTCGCAACCAGATCCTTCGAAAAGTGTTGAGTACCCCACTCCGACGATTCGCGAAGAACAGAAGGTCGTAGTGGGCGGAGTCGTGGAGGTGTGGCAGCTAAAGTGGACGACCCCGCCCAAACCCGTTTGTGAACCGAGCGCTGATTCGCTAACTTGCCCCTGCAATGGCTTTGCCTATGGCGAGGGCGGCAATCTTACTCTTTTCAGACTGCGGGACGGCAAGGTGGTTGACCACTTGGATCTCTCACAATTCTTTGATGATGGACCAGCCGATAATGAGAAGACCGCGGTGGTGCGGCGGTGGGAGCCTGATTACGATAAGGACTTCGACGCCATGAAACGGCAGGATTTTCCCGCGCTCGTCACCAAACGCAGGGTCGCCCAAGTGATGCAGTTTGCTGACTATGAACACAATGGATGGCAAAGCGAATTCTATCTGCAGACGGAATCGGGTCCGTGTGGACATAGGTCTGGCATTGTGATCGGAGTCTCCAAAGGAAACCAGCGGCTTCACGCCGTGGGGGCCGCTTCCAAGCCGACTAAGGCGCTGTACTTGCATGAAGACGAGTGGGACGCGCTGCGTCGGAAACCAGGCCCTTTTGAGATTCTGGATTGGGCCTGCGGAGATCACGCCGCGGAAACTGAAATTAGATTGTGGCTTCGGTGGAAGCCCAAAGGTGTTGATGGTACCCGCCGCGAATACGGATGCTTGGGCGGCTTTAGGCCTGGGAAGCTCCTTCGTGAGGGACCGCTGTCTCCCGTGTCCGAGACCGATCCCCTTGTTCGGCCGTGAATACGCCGTTGCCTACGGGGCACTCTGAATAATTCCTTCCAATCGTAATCCTTACTCCATCCCGCTCTGAGGGTCTGCGCCAGCCCGCGTAGCGGGCGGAAGACCGTAGCCCATGGCGCCAGCCACGGGAATGTCGATACACCGCAATCGCGACCGAGCCCCGTAGGAGCGCAAGAAATCACGACCACGGGTTAATGATTAAAACCCCGGTGGGTTCGAAATTAGCGGTGTTGCGAGTCATGACGCAGAGGCCGTGGTGTAGCGCCGTGGCGGCAATCAGACCGTCAGTAGCGGGCACTACGCGCCCCGCCTTTTGTGCCGTGGCGGCAAGTTCGCCCCAGAGGCGGCAGATTTCATGCTCAATCGGGAGGAGCCGATCGGCGTAATCGCGAGAAGAGCAAAAGCGCTTCACGCCAAGGCGCAAAGTCGCAGAGGCGGCGAGGAGTGCAAGGGAGTTATTCCCTGCAAGCCTTTGCGCCCTTGTGTCTTTGCGCGGGAATGTCCTTTTCCCCGTCCCTCTTACGTGGTGGGCTACGATCTTCCGCCCTCTCACCGACTGGTATGTCGTTAGAGTAGGCTCTGTTTGTTGTTGACAAATGCAATTGATAGGCTATGCTTGAAATGGGTTCCGGCGTCCCGCCGGCGCCGGGCGCCTCTCGGATTCTCCCACCACGAGAGGACAAAATAGCGAGAGGCCATCTGGCGTGAGGGGGCGTGGTGGCGTCCGGCGAAGGTATTTTAGACCGGGCTATTCGTGAATCTTCTGGAACGATGGCAGAAGGGAAAGCGTTTCACACAGAGGTCACGGAGTTAAGGTACAGAGAACACAGAGACATCTCGGGAATTTCTCCGTGCCCTCTGTGATTCAATCGATGGATAATGCCAGCGGGTACAAACTCCGCGAACTCCGTGTGAAACATCTTGAATTTGCTCTCCCTACTGCCAGTTCACGAATAAACCGGGTTAGGCGTCCGCTTTCGGCTGGTGCTGGCCCTGATGCCAGGGTTGGTCAGGCGCGGGAAAGTTGGAGGACGTCGATTGCTCCCAATGAGTTTATGAAACGAAAGGAGTTAGCAATTAATGGAAAGAAATACGGGGTCGGCGCCAAAAACTATGTTATTGAAAAAACAGATGTTACTTTGGCAAAAAGTCGCCCGGCGGGAATAATAAAAAAAGATGTTAAAAATGAAGGTTGCTCCCAATAGTTGATTGAAAACAAAGGGGCAAAAAAATGCTCCCAATGAGTTGATGAAAACAAACAAGTTACATTGATTTTACGTTATTCAAATGAAAATACAAGAGTTAAAGACAAATTTCGCCCTTACGGCAGACGGAATTTGGAGCTTCTCATCCTGAAAGGTAGCAGCGCAAGAACCCATGCGAGGCTCAGGATGACAGCTCAACGGACGGGGCTGCGGCCGAGAATCGCAAGTCTCCCATCAGCCAATCTCTCAATCACTAGATCGCCCGATGATCCGATGAACCTATACCCGGGAATCAAGCAGAACCAACCAACGTTCCGCCGTGGCCGTCTACACCCAGAATATATCGGGATGGTCGGTGGGGCCGTCGAGGTGTCCTACGAGCTTCTTCTCCAGCATGGGCCGCGAGACGGAGAGTTCCTCGCGCAGCCGTGCCATATCCATGGCGGTGAAAGGGGTAAAGCTGCGGCCCAGAGCCACATTGCGCTCCAGCATTTCCACCTCGGGCATGCCGGAGACGGCGGTGGTGACCGGCAGGCTCAAAGCGAAACGCATCAGGGAAACGGGATCGGTCTTGCCGGGTTCCGTGCCAATCAGGTTTTCCTGGCCGAAGACTTTCATGGCAATCACGCCCAGCTTCTTCTTGTTGGCGGCCACCAGAGCGGTCTTTTCAAAGCTGCCGTTCCCGGTGGGATTCAGCGCCATCTGCACGCAGTCGAGTGGATGCCGCTCAATGGCCTGGGCCAGGGTGGGGCCGTCGGTGTGGCTGGTCATGCCGATAAAGCGTGCCATCTTTTGCTCTTTCGCTTCCAGCAGGCCCTTCAGGGCGCCGTCCGGAGCTTCAATCTTGGCCAGCACGTCAGCCTTACCGAGACTGTGGATGTGCAGAAGGTCCACGTGGTCGGTCTGCAGGCGCTTCAAGCATCCTTCCAGCCGCTGCATAAAACCATCGCGCGTGCGGTCGGGGATCTTGGTGGCCAGCCACACTTCTTTGCGGCGGGTAGCCATGACTTTGCCCACGCGGGTCTCGCTCACGCCGTCGCCATAGGCGTAAGCCGTGTCGAGGTAGTCGATGCCCAGGTCGATGGCGTGGTTCAAGACCTCGAGCGCCTTGTCCTCGTCCTTGTACATCAGAAATCGGCTGCCGCAGCCGAAGGCCAGTATGGAAACCTTGGCCCCGGTGCGTCCCAACGGGCGATGCGGCAAGCCTTGTTCCGTGGCGGAAGCCAGGTTCGACAGCCAGGGAAGATTGGCGGTTGCTGCACTGCCGGCGGCAAGGCTGCCCAGAAACTTACGTCGCGAAAAGTCTTTGCTCATGGCAACTCCTCAAAAAGATTTGGACGAGAATAACCTGCCTGGCCGTGCTCTTTCAATTCGTGCTTGCCGGCTGGATCAAGCGGTGCCCAGGTTGGCAGCCCGCGTCTTGCGAAGTCAACCGTACATCGGCAAAGTCCCCGGTTTCGTCGAACGATCCCAGCCCCACTTGTCCGCAGGTCAAGGTGCGGTCGGTTACGGAAAAGCGCGGCGAGGGCTCGGTGTCGACGAATACTTCAATGGAGCCGGAATGGATATCACGCTGGATGCGAATCTTGTGCCAGGACTGGTCCGGCAGCACCGGCGCCGCTTCCATGCCGGCAATGCGGTGGCGCGGCCCGCCGTCGACAAGGAAGATTCCGTTGTGGACATCCACCTTGGCGCCCGGATCCACAGAGAGATGCGTGTAGTAGAAGTGCAGCGTATCCACATAATTGAAGACCATCAGTACGGAGTGGCCCTGGCGCCGCACATTTGCCTGGAAAGTAAAGCTTCCCACGCTCGCGCCTTTGAGCAAGGCGAATTGCACGGGACGGCGCGGTTCCAGCGGCTCGCGATTGCGCAACATGTGGAGGAAGTGCAACGGTCCCTCGGTGCCTATCACCCAGTCTTCGGGGTAGGGAAGTTGCCAACGGTCGAGCGTGCCAGAGGAGAAGTTGTCGGTGAATTGAATGGAGCGCAACACAGGTCCGGCGCCAACAGGGGTGGTCAACCCTGTTGCGAAGATAGCAGCCACAATGGCGAACGTGAAGCCCGCACGCTTGTTTATCGTGTGCATAGAATCCCTGATTGCCTGCCAGCCCTGAAAACCGATTATAAGGCTTTTCGAGACTTAGGCAGAATTATTTGGCGGGCAGTTTTGTGCGGGCAAGATCCCGATGGATCGGGGCAGGCTGCCCGCGCCACGTTTCGTGATTTTGGCCGTCTATTTCCATGTCGCGCGCCCAAAGGCGGAATTCACCTTGACGCATGGGAAAGCTCGGTGCTAGCGTCCCTGATTTGGCTAAAATCTGTATTGAGCACCGTATTCGCGAGGATTTTGAGGAATGTGAACCTCGCGACAGCGGCCACGATGAAGGTGGAAGGGAGAGTCTGGTTTGGAAAAGGTCCATGGAATGAAGTGTAAGTGGCATCGCAGGGCACTGGCAGTGGGTACGCTGCTGCTGGCGTTGGCGGGAAGTGGGGCGCCCCCGGTTTTTGGCCAATTGAACACCCGCTTGCTGCTCGCTACCGGCGAGGCAGTGCCCGGGCACGGCGGACTGGCCTTCGGCCCGTTCCTGAGCCTGGCGATGAATGGCAATCAGGAGATCATCTTCCTCACCAGCCTGCGGAGTCCCCGCGCCGAGATGCGCGCCGTGGTGCGTTCAGTGGGAGTCAGCTTTTCCGTGGTGGCTTTCCAGGGATTGCTCGGACCGTTTCCCCGTACAACTTACGATAGCTTTGGCGCCCCCAGCATGAACGACTCGGGGGTGATGGCTTTTACCGCCACGCTGGTGACCGACAAAGCCGATCTGCCGAAGGTCGTCGTGGTGCGGCAGGAAGGCGCAAAGCCCCGAGCGGTGGCAACCAACCTGGATGAGCCGCCGGGACACCCGGGGGCAACGTTTGAGGAGTTCTCGGCCCCACTCGTGACCTCTGACGGCAACGTCCTGTTCGGAGCGCGCTGGACGGGGAAGGGCGCGGGTAGTGGGCTGTTCCTGTGGAGCCCGCACGGCCTTCAGCCGCTTGCCTTGCCGGCGGGTTTTCAGGTGGGTCCCGCGGAATTGCTGGAGCCCTTTTTCTCCGGCCACGATGAGGCGGCATTTCTCCGCCGCGGCGCTTCCCCCGGGATTGCCACCGAGGAGTTCTTCCGCGCCATTGCCATCCGGTCATTTCAGGAATTGCAACCCGCTCCCGAGCCTGACCGCACCACCGAACTTCTGGCGGCGCGGGCGGATTTAGCGCCCATTCAAATGCTGCTGGTCTATTTGGAGAACGGCAGCATCCAGACGGCCTTACTGGCGGGTGATCCCACCAGGCCTGTTATGGTGAAACAATCGCCCACGGCCACGCCCGTCAAACCCGTGGACAAGATTCTGAGCCTTACCATTGGGTCGCGAGGGAACCTGATTTTCGCCGCCGCCCCCACTGACGCGGCCAATGACCTTGCGCTCTATTGCAACTGTGATGGTCAGGCGAACCGGCTGACCACGCCCGAAGATTTCCTGCCCGTCACTTCGGCCGCGCCGGGAAAGCCGATCATTTCTCTCAGCGGCGACACGCAGCAAACCATCGCCTTCATTGCTCCTACCGCCAGTGGCGATAACACGGCCATCTACGTAACGGCAATTCCGTGAGTACAGTCTTTAGGTGGGAGTTGATAGTTGAGTGTTGAGTGTGGTTGGAAGGGCGAAGCTGTAGTCCCGCCCTTCCCGACCTGTGGTTAGAACGTGGGGTTAGTTGCCCATCTGGACTTGCAGGATTTCTCCCGGGAGCTTAGCCATCCGGGTTCTGTTCGAAGAATCACCGTGGTGGCGGCTTGGGGTGTTGCTATTTCCCGACCGATTGATGGGGGCAGTTGGGGTTCGTCCATAAGCTCCATCCGCCTTATCCGAGGATTCGGGCCCTTCCTTCATTCTCTCCATATGTACTCCCAGGGTGCGCTCCAACTGGAGTAGATCAGATTGCTGGTCCCGGGCGAAGAGGGTGGAGGCAACTCCGTGTTCACCCGCACGGCCGGTGCGTCCGGCACGATGGATAAAGGCCTCCGCATCGCCGGGCATATCGTAGTTGATGACATGGGCGATGTCCTGCACGTGGATGCCGCGTGAAGCCACGTCGGTGGCCACCAGGATGCGGACGCTTCCGCGCTGGAATCCGGCGAGCGCCGCCGTGCGTTGCGACTGGGTTCGGTCACCATGGATCATGGCAGCAGAAAATCCCTGGCGGATCAGATTCTTTGCCAGCCGTTCGGTTCCGCGCTTGGTGCGCGCGAAGACCAGGCAACGGCCCTTCTCACGATTGAGCAGGCGCTGCAGGACTTCCGGCTTGCGATCATGGGACACTTCAAAAGCCTGGATGCGCACGTTCTCGCACGGCTTAATCGTTGAACCAAAGGCCAACCGCACGGGGCTTCGCATGTAGTCATTTACGAGGTGAACTACAGCCGCTGCCAGGGTTGCAGAAAAGCACATGGTCTGACGGTCCTTGGGGAGCGCGGCCGCAATGCGGCGAATGGACGGAATGAATCCCATATCCAACATGCGATCCGACTCATCGAGAATGAGTATTTTGAGCGAGCGAAAATTGATGAGGTTGCGGCCGAGGAAGTCTTCCAACCGGCCGGGAGTGGCGACCACCACGCGTGCACCCTTGCGGATGGCGGTGAGTTGTGTTGATTCAGACAAACCACCAACCACCAGGGCCGCGGGCGCCAGTCGCTTGCCGCGCAGCGCATTGTACTGGTCGGTTACTTGCATGGCCAATTCGCGCGTGGGAACGAGCACCATGGCGGCGATGCCGGCTGCTTCACTCTGCAGCAGATGTTCGATGATGGGAATCAGGAAGGCCAGCGTCTTGCCGGTCCCGGTTTGGGCGGTGGCAAGTACGTCCTTGCCTGCGAGCGCCACTGGAATCGCCGCGGCTTGCACCGGCGTGGGGACCATGAATTTCGCTGCGGCCAACCGCTCCTTCAAACTTTGTGAAATTGTTAATTCTGAAAAACTCTGCATTTACTTGTTCTTTTCTCTGGCGAAGGTTACCGTCATGACGCGAGCAAACATGCCCGCGCAGAGAAACCTGCGTGTCCAGACTCTTTTAGATTTGCGCTGAAGACTTACGGAGAGAAACCGGAGGCGGAAATTATCGACTCAAGTAATTGCCATGAGCAGCCGCACCACACAACCGCGGTAATAAGCGCTGATTAAGTATAGCACAGTATTTCATTTGGTGTGGGTTAAACACAATGCTGTTCACTTAAGCCTACTGGTCCGGACTTGACCCCCTCCCCCGGCCCCTCTCCCCCAAAGGGGTGAGGGGAGAGGTAATTTGAATCTACATCCCTCGCCCCCTTGGGGGAGAGGGTGGACCGCAACCGGCGCTTTCACCAGTCCGTCAGCCGACGGAGACGGGTGAGGGGGTCGCCCACGAACCAGTTTCCGCTTGATGCCCGGAATCCGGTTAAGTGAACAGTATTGGGCTTAAACAGCACGATACGCGGCAAATTTGTAGGGGCGGTTCGCGAACCGCCCCTACGACTATCGACTTTCGACTATGAACTATTGACTGCTCTACACCGTCAACTTCCAGGGCGCGCGATATTCGCGGCCGAGGAGTTTTTGCGCGGCGGGGCCACCCTTGGTGAGTTTCTGATTGGCGACGTCCCACTCCAGGTGTTCCTTCGTGCGCAGAGCGACGTTGCCCAACAGGCAGCAACTGCTGCTCCGATGACCGTATTCGATGTCGGTCTGTGGCCGTTTACGGGTACGCATGCATTCCAGCAAGTTGGCGGTGTGCATCAGGACGCCGTCGTCCACACGCTCCATTTTCATGGCAGGCGCCTTGCCAACCTCCCTCTGTTCCGCGGCGCTACCAGCCGGCCGATGCACTTCACGGTAATCGCCCTGTGTTACCGGCTCCGGAAATACCTCAAAGCCGTCGCGATCGAGGAACATGGTGGCGTCGGTGCCATGGAACTCAATTCCGTAGCCGTGCTTGAACATGGAATTGCCATTGCACAGTCGGCTCTCGTACGTGGCGATGAAGCTCGAACCCTTTTTGGTCTCGGGATATTCCCAGGTCAGCACCAGCGTGTCGGGAGTCTCGGTGTTGTCCTTGATATATTGCTTGGAACCGATGGCGGTGATGCCGGTGGGTCCGTCGGTCTTCATCGCCCATTGCACGATGTCCATCAAATGGACGCCCCAGTCACCCGGCCAACCGTTGGCGTAATCGTAGAAGTAGCGGAAGGTGGACCAGCGGTCCTTGGCCACGCCGAAGCGCTGGAAGTTGTACGGGACCTTGGGGGCCGGGCCAAGCCACATGTCCCAATCGAGCCCTGCCGGCGGTTCGGTATCAGGATAAGTCCCCTGTCCATCGGGGAAGCTGTTGGAGTAATTCCAAGTGCGCACAAAGCTGACCTTGCCCAGCACGCCGCTCTGGACCAACTCCACGGCTTTTTGGAAATGCAGATTGGAGCGCTGCCACAGTCCAACCTGCACCACGCGGTCGTATTTGCGCGCGGCCGCCACCATCTTCTGGCCTTCTTCCACCGCCACGCAGATCGGCTTCTCCACGTATACGTCCTTGCCTGCCTTGCAGGCCTCCACTTCCGGATATGGATGCCAGTGGTCGGGAGTGGCGATGAGCACAACATCAATTTCCTTGTCGTCCAACACATGGCGAAAATCTTTATAGGATTTGGCCTTGCCGCCTGCGGCCTCCAGTCCCTGATCCAGGTTGGGCTGGTACACGTCGCACACCGCAGCGACTTCCACACCGTGCTTCATGAAGTTCTGCATGTCGTCCACGCCCTGCCGGCCTGTGCCGATAACTCCCAGCCGGATGCGGTCGTTCGCGCCCAGGACATTGCCTGTGCTGAAGCCTGCCATCGACAGACTGACACCTGCCGTGGTAAAGGCAGCACGCTTCATAAAATCTCTTCGATTAATTTCATCCGTCATAATGTAACCCCTCGTTTCCATCAAATCTTAAATGCGCGAACCACCCTGCTCGCGTTTGACGAGCCGTTTATATCGAGAAGTGGCGCAAAATTCAAGCTTCTTTCGAGGAAGGTGAGGCGCGGGGTGCCGGGCGCCATGGGCTTGACCCAGGATTCAAGACGAGCCGGACGCATGGCGACGGGTCTTTGGGGAATAAGCGGTTCACTATTTCAGGAGATCGTTCTTCACCACCAGCCCGTCTTTCATCACGAATTGTACGTGTTCGAGGACGGTAACATTGCTGGTGGGGTCGCCCGAGACGGCGATCAGGTCCGCGAACTTGCCGGGCTCAATGGTGCCGACGCGATCCGCCCAGCCGATCAGGTCGGCGGCACTTATCGTGGCGGATTGGATGGCCTGCATGGGGGTAAGGCCAAATTGGACCATCTTGGCGAATTGCCGCGCGTTCCCACCGTGGGGATACACGCCGGCGTCGGTTCCAAAGGCGATCTTCACTCCGGCTTGGGCGGCCCGGCGAAAGCCTTCGCGCTGCTCACGTCCAACCAGGCGCTCCTTGGCCAGCATTTCGTCCGTGAACCCGAAGCTTTTCCCCTCGCCAAGGATGAAGTCGTCGTTGTAGATATCCGCCACCAGGTAAGTCCCGTGAGCTTTCATGGCGGCGATGCCCACGTCATCAATCAAGCTGCCGTGCTCGATGGAATCCACTCCGGCGTTGCTGGCGTCGATGATCGCCAATGTGCCGTGAGCGTGAGCTGCCACCTTACGGCCCAGGCGATGGGCTTCAGTAATGAGTGCGGTCATTTCCGCAGGACTGTACTGTTCAGTTCCGGGCAGATCGCCTCTGGAGAACACTCCGCCGCTGGCGCAGAACTTGATGATGTCGGCGCCGTACTTGACCGTTTCGCGCACCTTGGCCATGACGGCGGGGATGCCGTCCGCCACGCCCTCGGCGTGATAGTTGAATTCCGGCGCCAGGAGATTTTCGTCGCAATGGCCGCCAGTAATCCCGAGAGGTGGCCCCGAAACCAACATGCGCGGGCCGGGTACATCACTGGCGTTGATTGCATCCTTCAACGCCACGTCCGAGTAGCCGCTTGCCCCCACATTGCGCACCGTGGTGAAGCCGGCGTTGAGAGTGATGCGTGCGTTCTTTGCCCCCGTTAACGCTTCACGCGGAATGGAAATGCCCAGCCCCTGATACCCGGCGTTGTGCGGATCACTGGTGAGGTGAGTGTGGCAATCGATGAGCCCGGGCAGCAAGGTGGCTGCTCCGAGATCGATCAGCGTGGCGCCAGCGGGCACCGCAACGCTGGAAGAGGGGCCAACCCTTTCGATGCGGCCGCCGGAAATCAGCACCGTTTGCGAATCAAGGACGCGTCCAGCCCGGACGTCAACCAGATGCGCGGCCTTTAAAGCGACGACCGTGGGATTCTGTAAGGCGCTTTGCGAGAATGCCGGCGAGGTGAACAGGCTGGACAAAAGAACAAGACGGAGGATTTGGCGCATCGTTGCTCCCGGGAATAATTTGGAGTGCAGATCAGGGTAGAGTGAGAATCGGCATTATGGCATAAGCGGGCACGGAGACAAAGTCTTTCGAAGGGCGTCCAAGGTACGATAGCCGTCAAATTTTCGATAGGCGGTAGCGGCTATTTTAATCGTGGTGTCATCTTGGGGAAATCTGTATCGAGGAGGAATGATAGAAGGTGGAATTAAGACCTTTTCCTACCGTGGGTGGCGTTCGTTGTGCTGCTGATGGGCCACGCGGGAAGGGGATTGGGCCGCAACTTTGTGCCAATGCCCGGGAATTCATAAAGAAGCTATGCTTTTTTGCCCCAAGAGGGCTTTTTTCGTTGACAGGGGAAATGCCGCGCTGCTATACCAAGAAAACTGGCTTCTAGCCATGCTGTTTGGCCAGACGCCGGTGGAAAAAGGTCGACCTCGTTAGGCGAGGTTACCACGCAAACATAAGCCACTGCCCAGAAACCCGGAGACGGGCCAACGGGTGGAGCAGGCATGGCCGGATTAAGGCTTTGTCTAATGTGGCTGTTCCGGAATTCGGGACACTACGTTGTGTGGAGCCAAAGCTCTCACCAGGAGGTTTGAGGAATCGGGTATGCGCTACCCGGATTCCCATCATCGCCCCTGCGGAGTTTTTGCTCCGAGGGGCTTTTTTGCTTTATAGGACATTTTTGGGGGGGGGATTGGGTAATCGTGATGGTTGGATTTCATGCATTCAAGATCGGGAGACGCGCAGCGTGGCGCTTCGGATGGCTGGGGACGATGGTGCTTCTGTTCGCGGTGGCCATCCCCGTCGCGCGCGGTCAAGATGGTTCGGCGCCGGACAAGGTTCAGGACTCGACCACCTCGACGCTATCAAATGGCCAGACCTGGAATCTTCACATTCAATCCACGGTGGTCGGGCAAGGCCACACTTCCTTCTCGGCTGAGTACACTGGCGCCAACAGTCTTACGCCCGGAGCTGAAGTCAGAGACACCGTATCCGTGGATGTGATGGGCGGGGTGCGCCTGTGGCACGGAGGGGAGTTTTTCACGGACGTCCTCGTATGGCAGGGATACGGACTCAGCAATACGCTTGGCGTCGCCGGGTTTCCCAATGGCGAAGCGTTTCGAGTCGGCAAGACTTATCCTGATGCCGCCATCTGCCGGGCTTTTATTCGGGAGACAATCGGTTTCGGTGGGGAAAAGGAAGCCGCCGAAGAGGCGCCGTTCGAATTGGGCGGAAAGAAGGACATTCGAAGACTGACGCTTACGGTGGGCCACTTCAGCGCCAAAGACATCTTCGATACCAACGCCTACTCCAATGACCCCCGCTCCCAGTTCATGAATTGGGCCTTAATGGCCAATGGCGCCTGGGACTATCCGGCGAACACACTTGGGTTTTCGAATGGCGCTGCGGTGGAATTGAATACGCGTGCCTGGGCCGGACGCCTGGGCTTATTCCAGGTGTCGAAAGTCGCGAACGGGTTGCGAATGGACTGGAACCTGGCCAATGCCTGGTCCGCGGTGGCGGAGGTTGAAAGGCGATATTCCCCTCGGGGACACGCTGGGGCTGTACGCCTGCTTGCCTACGACACGCGGGCCCACATGGGGAACTATCAGGAGACTCTGAACAATCCGGCCCTTGATGAGAATATATTCCTTGCCGCGGCGTACCGGCACAAGTATGGCTATGGCATCAATCTGGAGCAGGAAATCCGCAAGAATCTCGGGGTCTTCGCGCGCCTGGGTTGGAGCGATGGTAAGAACCAGACGTATGAGTTTACCGACGTGGATCGCACCGCCTCGGCAGGGCTGAGCCTGAAAGGGGGACAGTGGCGCCGTCCTCAGGATACTCTAGGCCTTGCCGTGGTCGTCAACGGAATCAGCGCCGTCCATCGGCAGTACCTGGCGGCCGGCGGTCTGGGCATTACCGTTGGGGACGGCGCCCTCGATTACAGTGCCGAGGCCATCGTTGAAGCGTATTACAACTGGAAGATTGCAAAACATTTCCAGTTGACGCCGGATTACCAGTTCGCCCAAAACCCGGCATATAACCGCGCTCGCGGGCCCGTGAACCTCGTCGCCTTAAGGCTGCACACGGAGTTTTGATTTGGCCAAGTTTTAAGCGGTTTCACTTTGAGTTTTGAGGCCCAAGGGTGGTGGAGCAGAACGGGGATCGCCCGCATCGCGGTTTTTAGCGCGGAATTGCGGTTTCTTCTTGACAAAGGAAACATGCCACCCGTATGAAGAGAGCTAGAAGCATTTTCAAGACAATGGAACGGGCGGCTCGTTAGTATTTGGATGGATTTGACCTTGTTAGGCGAGGTTGCCACGCAAACAGATGCCACTGTCCGGAAACTCGGAGACGAGCCCGCGGGTGGAGAAGGCACCGCTGGATTAATGCCTTCCCCAAGGTGGCTACTCGATCAACGGGACATGGCGTCTTGCGGAGCCAGAGCTTTCGCCCGGAGGATTCCGGACTGTGGGTACTTGCCCAGAGCCGGGTGAATCGCCCCGTGGAAATTTGGGCTCGCGCGGCGTTTTGATTTTGGTGGGTTTCTGCCGATAGGGAATTCGGAGGTTGAGGATGATCTACTTCACCGAACTGCAAAATCTTCCGATCTACGGCGTCAAGGGTGAGTTCCTGGGCAAGCTGGAAGATGTGTGTGTCGATCCCAACCACAAGGCCGCACGTGTGGCTTCTTATCTCGTCCGTACGCCACAGAAGAGTCTAAAGAGCATTTCCTACACCCAAATTCAATCCATCTCTGTGCGGGCCGGACAAACCAGCGTTCCGCGGGATGAACTGAAGAGCTATGAGGTGGACGAGGGATTCATCCGGATCAAGAAGGATGTTCTCGACCAGCAGATTATTGACGTCGACAACCGCAAGGTGGTGCGGGTAAACGACGTGGATTTGGACATTGAACCTACCGACGGACACACCGAACTGCGGATCGTAGCCGTCAACGTGGGATTGGCCGCCGCGGTGCGCCGCCTGCTTCAGGGGACAATGGCCAAGCACAACATCCGGCTGATCACCAAAGGCATTCCGACGCGAACCATTCAGTGGGAGTTCGTCAATCTCATTGAAGCAGACCCGGCGCGCCGCGTAAAGCTGCGCATCTCCTATGACCGGCTGGCGGAATTGCATCCCGCTGATATCGCCGACATCCTGGAAGATCTGAGCTATAGGGAACAGAAAGCGGTCATCGAATCGTTGGACGACGAGACCGCAGCGCATGCTCTTTCCGAGATCCCCACCAAAATGCAGGCGGATTTACTCGAAAGCATCTCAACGGAGAAAGCGGCAGACATTGTGGAAGAAATGCCGCCCGATGAAGCGGCTGACGTCTTGAACCAACTTTCTCCGGAGACTTCCGCGGAAGTGCTGGCTGACATGGAGAAAGATGAGGCCGAGGAAGTCCGGGAGTTGTTGGGGTTTGAGGAGAATACTGCCGGATCGATGATGACCACCGAGTACGTCGTGGTGCATGAATCCGCTACGGTGGCGGGAGCCATTGAGGCCTTGAGGAATTTCGAGGGTCATGTGGAGAACATCCACCAGATCTATATGATCGATAACGACGCAACGCTGAAAGGGGCCGTGGCCCTCGGGCGGGTGGCGCTCGCCGACGCCAACACGCCGCTGGGAGACCTTACGACCGAACCACCAATATCGGCGCAGGCGGAGCAGAGCGTGAAATCGGTGGTGGACCTCTTCCACAAATACAATTTGATGTCACTCCCTGTCATTGATGAGGACCGTCACTTGCTGGGAATCGTTACCGCTGATGATGTCCTGGAGTTGGTGATCAACCGGAAGTAGAAAAGCAGTGACGAGTGACAAGCAGGCAAAGGATGAAATCCGAAAATCGGAGCTCGAAAATCGTAGCGACTTTTGATCTTCGCTCTCTGCTTGCTCGTCACTTGTCACTTGCCACCCGTCACTGAATTTTGGAGTTTCCATGCCGGTGAAAATCAAGAGATTTCGAAATTTTGGCACCAAGCTGTTGATCTTCTTTGCGGTCTTGGGCCCAGGGATCATCACGGCTAATGTGGACAACGACGCCGGGGGCATCTACACCTATTCGGTGGCGGGGGCCAAATACGGTTTCTCGCTGCTTTGGACGCTGATTCCCATCACCGTCGCTTTGATTATCGTGCAGGAGATGGTGGGCCGGATGGGGGTGGTCACTGGCAAAGGCCTGGCCGACTTGATCCGCGAAGAGTATGGGTTCCGAGTTACCTTCATCCTGATGGTCCTGCTGATTATCACCGACTTGGGGAATACGGTATCGGAGTTTGCCGGCCTCGCCTCCGGAACGTCGGTCTTCCACATGAGCCGATTCGTAGCCGTCCCGCTGGGGGCTATCCTGGTGTGGCTGCTGGTGGTGAAGGGGAGTTACCGGTATGTAGAGAAGGTCTTCCTGGCGGCGTGCGTCATTTACATTGCCTATCCAGTTTCCTGCCTCCTGGCGCATCCCGATTGGACGAGTTCGCTGGTTAGCACCATCAAGCCCTCGTTCCAATTCAGTTCAGGTTACCTTTACATGGTTATTGGTCTGGTGGGGACGACCATTGCGCCATGGATGCAGTTCTATCTCCAGTCGGCAGTTGTGGAGAAAGGGGTGAAAGTTAAGGATTACATTTACTCGCGCATGGATGTGGTCGTCGGTTGCATCATGACTGACGTGGTGGCCTTCTTTATCATTGTGGCCTGCGCCGCCACCATCTATATGACCGGCAATCGAGACATCAAGGATGCGGGAGATGCAGCCATGGCCCTGCGGCCTCTGGCAGGCCATGCGGCCAGCGGGCTGTTTGCGCTGGGACTCGTCAATGCTTCGCTCTTTTCCGCCTGTATCCTTCCCCTCGCCACCGCCTACTACGTTTGCGAAGGGCTGGGACTCGAATCCGGCATCAACAAGCGTTTCAACGAAGCCCCGGCCTTTTACTGGCTCTATACCAGCCTGATTTTTCTGGGCATGCTGGCCGTGATCCTGCTCAGTGAAGATCAGCAGGTTCCCATTATCCTGCTCTCCCAGGTGGCCAACGGCATCCTGCTGCCCTTCGTCGTAATTTTCATGCTGCAACTCACCAACCGCGAAGACATCATGGGAAAATACAAGAACGGTCGCGTCTTCAATATCATCGCCTGGGCGACCTGTATTGTGATGATTATCCTTACCGCCATGCTGGCCATCACCAGCTTGATGCCCGGCAAGTTACCGGGGTAAGCGGGTTACGCGTTTCGGCCGTCCGCCCGAATCTGGATGTTCGCATTAGGGCTGGCGAAAGGGCACTTGTCTCGTAAGGGCTCCCGAAATCAGGCTTAGCACGCACGTATGCCTGCGCGGCTTAAGATTGTATGTAATTTAAGGAGGAGCAGCGCCTAAGCTTGCTCGTGCGACTTTACGAATCTCCGGAGGGCCTGGTGGTCACCCATACTGATGGATGTGAACTCCACCCCGACTCCCTTCCCATTTTCAGCCCATCGCACGATTGCTTCCGTGCTTAATCGGGGCAGCTCGGGTGGTTGACCAAAGACCAGGTGAAGATGAGTGCCGACGGGGAACACTTCATTCGAACGGAGGCAGAGCCCTGTGTCGCTCAAATTCTTGGTCTCCACCACATAGGGGGCTCCCCCATTCGACAGGACGACGGTCAATGATGTGCTGAGTCGCGGAGCTGGTTTTCGATCCCGTATGATAGTCGTCATAATTTCTGGACGTCCTCCCTAGGGGTAAGTTCACTTCGAACCCGAAGGGTTCTTAGGCAATCGTTCCGCCAAACTCCGCGCTCAATTAATCATTGTGAATACAATCGATTAGAGGTCTTCATGGTGTGAGATTAATCGCGTGGCGTGAAGAAATTCCCTACCTCGGGAACTTTTGGGCGAGCGGGCAGCCGTGGCGACACCCTGGTTGTCTGCTACCGCTGGCAGCGGGGAAGCGCACCTTTGCGAAGATGGTACGCGACACACAGACTACATTCGCCGTGCAGCGTGCAATCTTTGGGGCACGGGCACTCCGCATAACCGCGCTCCTGTGGCGTGGCAGGCGCCCCAGCCGGGACAAAATGAAGATGGGCCGAAGCGATTCCCCGCTTCTTGTCGCCCCTGGCTGGACGTTCACGGCTGCTTGACATCGACGTACCCCAAAATCAGCGGTGATGGAATGGGTGGAACAGGGCGCTGTAGGGCCGAACGGCGTTCGGCCTCGGACCGGCGCCGCTGGTCGCTGCACGTCTGGTTGCGGCTCCGGCGCACGGTGCTTCCGCATGCTATCTTAGCGCAGGTTTGGAGTCATTAGTCATGACTTTTCAGCCGCCGGCAAAGACCAACGATTGGGGAACGGCCCTGCGCTCTGATGCGCCAGCGAGTTTTTTCATCACTTGGGTCGCGAAGCCCAACCCGCTTGATGTATTCTGGAGTTACGATGGCTGACCCAAGTATAGGAGCAGAGAAAACTGCGGCAACGGCGAATCCGGCGATTCAAGCTGGTGCTGCGCCGCGCACTCCCATCTCTTCTTCCTGGGCCACCCTCGGACACGAACTCTTCCGCGTCCTGTGGATTGCTTCCGTCGCTTCCAATGTTGGCACGATGATGCAAGAGGTCGGTGCCAGTTGGCTCATGACCCAGCTCGCGCCTTCGCCGTTGATGGTGGCGCTGATTCAGACGGCGGGCGCCCTGCCGGTGTTTTTGCTATCGTTGGTTTCAGGGGCTCTTGCGGACATTGTAGACCGCCGCCGGCTGCTGATATTCAGCCAGGGCTGGATGCTGGTGGCGGCAGCCGGGTTGGGTATATTGACTGTCTTCCACCTGACCTCGCCACTCATCCTCTTGAACTTCACCTTCCTTCTGGGTTTGGGCAACGCCTTGACCGGACCGGCGTGGAATGCGATCGTGCCGGAACTCGTTCCCCGCGCCGAGGTGGGTGCAGCCGTCTCGATTAACTCCGTGGGATACAATGTGGCGCGAGCCGCGGGTCCGGCGCTGGGCGGACTGGTGGTGGCGGCAGTCGGTTCCGGGGCCGTCTTTCTGCTTAACGCCGCTTCGTTCCTGGGCGTCATCGTGGTGTTCTACCGCTGGCACCGCAAGCCCCGCAAGAGCGTCATGCCGACGGAACGCGTGGTGGGAGCCATGAGGGCGGGATGGCGCTACGTAGCCCACGCTCCCGCCATCCGCTCGACGCTGTTCCGTCTGTCCCTGTTCATGCTTGGGGCGAGCGCCTTTTGGGGCTTGGTGCCCCTCTTCGCACGCCAGCACCTGGGGCGCGGGGCGGCCGGCTACGGCGTCCTGCTCGGATTTTTCGGAACGGGTGCGGTGATGAGTGGTTCCATTCTGCCGCGCATGCAGCGTTGGCTGGGCATCAAGCGGTTGCTGATCTCCACCACGCTTCTTACTGCGGGCGCGCTCGTCCTCATGGCATTGTGGCGCCATTTCCCGGTGGCCTGCTCGGCTGCTTTCGCTGCCGGGGTTGCCTGGACCGCAGCCTTTTCCACCTTTAACACCAGCGTCCAACTCAACACCGCGGCCTGGGTGCGCGGTCGCGTTATGGCGTTTTACCAGCTCACTTATTTCGCCGCGTTGGGCGTGGGCAGCGCCCTCTGGGGCACGGTCGCCGAGCATGTGGGCATTCCCCGGTCGCTGCTGGTCGCCGCCGTGGCGCTGGGGGTTGGCCTCTTCGCGGTGGCTCGCTATCCCGTCGACTTCGGCGAAGGGCTTAACCTTGCACCCTCATATCGACCGATACCGGTGGTGATGAATGAGCCGCAGCCGGAGCAAGGGCCGGTGCTGATCACGGTGGAGTATCGAATTGACCCGCAGAGGGCGGGGGAATTCACCTCGGCGATGCTCGAACTCGGCCGCTTTCGCCGCCGTGACGGCGCCGTGGACTGGGGCCTCTTCGAGGATGTTGCCGAACAGGGCCGCTACCTGGAGACCTTTGTGGTTGAGTCCTGGGGCGAACATCTCCGCCAGCATGAGCGAACCACGGTTGCCGACCGTCAAATTTCCGAACGCGCCAACTCCTTCCATCTTGGTGACACTCCTCCCACCGTCTCCCACCACCTCTATGCCTACCACCAGGAGGCTTGATCCCTCCCGCGCCCGGTAGCGCATTCATTGGTATTGAAAATCCCCGCGAGAGACAGTTAGAATAGCCATCATTCAGGGCAATTTGACAGTTGGGCTTATCGAACCCGTGGACTCGGGCGAATTCTGGAAATTGTCTTTCCACCCGGATTTACAGAGGGAGGCCTACGTGACTGAACCCGCAGCCGAAGAATCCAAAGGGCTCGCCAAGAAGGTTGAGGAACTCTCCAAACTCGGGACACTGGTCCTGGTGGGACTCTACGTCTTGGGACTGTTGATTACCAACGGTCACCTTATGTTGCTTGGTATCGCCGATTTCTCCGCTTTACAAGCTCGTTTTGTAATGACGGGCATACTTTTTGTCATCTACACCCTGATCCTGCTGATGTTACCGGTATCCCTTGTATTCGGACTGTGGCTTGGCTATCAAATAGTTAAGAGCATGACCACGGGCTGGACGAGACTCTTGTTGAGCCTATTGGCTATCCTCCTGTGTTCATGGCTCGTGGTGGAACTCTTTGGATCCATAGTCGGTTATATGCTGCCCTGGGGTCGCACTTGGGATATGGCGCTCAAGAATGAGTTTAAGCCATCGTTTTACATCAGAGATCTCGTAACCTGCGCGCATCAACTGAAGGACGCATTCTGGCATGCAAAGATCATCTTTGCCGGAGTGGCTTTGCTGATAATGCTGGCGATGCTGTTGTACCTTATGGGGCTTTGGGGGAATCTCAAAGTATCGGAGGATGCTCACAAGGGCCTGGTGAAATTGGCACCCTATTTGTCGCTCCTTGCTGCTCCCTCCTTGCTCCTCCTCATCATGGGTTACGCGGATAGTGTCTTCCCGAACCTCCTCTATAACGTCGGCGGTGGCCAGCCTCACATCATTGAGTTGCACCTCAAGGCAACGGAGGCGCCCTTGCTCCTCAAGGAACTGCCCGCTCTTAATCGGGATAATAGTGCAACTTCGACAACGACGGCCCCCCTGGTTCTCTGGCACCAGGACGAGGCGTACTTTTACGTTACTCCGGCGAGCGTCCATGAAATTTCCGCCGGTGGATTGACCGCAATCGCCGTCGGATCAATTCAGGCCGTTCGCTACCTGGCTGGTTATATCCGGGTCGGTTCTGACGGACGCATTGACACCTCGCATGTTGCGTCAACGCCATAGCGCGCAGCGACCGCGGCCTGCGGGCCGTCATTTCGGCACATAAAGGAAGACTGTCTCCACGTCCGCTCCGGTGTCTCGGGTGGAAGGAGAGGTGCCGAAAGCATACCAGGTAACCAGCGAACGCCAATCGATCTTGCCGACAGTGGGAGGTCCAGGGTCGTAGACCTTGACCATCATCGTCTTAGTGTTAATGCCGGCAATGACGACGATGTGCGTCTTGCCATTTACCCAGAGGGGGCCGTAATTTCGAAGCCATTTTTCCAAGGCTTCAAGCGTGGGGCTCATGGGTGGGACTGCCTGCAAGCCGAGGCGTTTGGCCATCGCCAGGATTTGCGGATTCTGGAGGCCGGCATTGCCATCGCGAATCTTGGCGCACTCGGCATCCAAGTCCGGAGGAACGAGCCACGCGAGTGACTGCTTGGCCTGGTCTTGTCGCCACTGGATCAGCATTTGCGCGCTTGCATACCAGCAGGACATTTGCAACTTTTGCGGGATCAGGGTCATATTGGGAACTTCGTAAAAGCCCATAAACGCACTCCCTTCCGTGCAAGGTGAGATTACCTGCAATCCTCAGTGGCACTATGGCCTGACAGCAATTCCAGTAGGGATTCCCGATTTGACTCAGCGAGACGAGTTTACTATATTCCCCGGCTATTTCAAAATTGGACCCGCAGCATGAAGTCATTCGGAGTCTATTTTGTCTGGCCTGCCTGGCGCCGAGCGCCGCTCTGCGCTGCCGCGCGCTCTATGCGCGCCGGTCCTGCCCGCGCACAAAAACCATTTTGCCCCCGATGGGCCCCACCCCTAGCCCGTGAAACGTGCGTAAGATCGTAGCCCACCGCGTAAGCGGTGGGTAAAGGAATCAATGAAATTGCCCCGAGCCCCAGAGGGGCGGAAGAACCTGTCGCGCGTGCGGGAAGAGACGCACACCTCAAGCCCCTGTGTCCGCCACGCGCAAAGCCCGTTTCCTGAATACCGTGTCCCCAATTCCTATCCATAATTCCATGTCGTGATTTCTTTCGCCCCTCCGGGGCTTGGGCGGGGTTGGGGGGCTGATTCCCCCACGGCTCACGCCATGGGCTACGATCTTTCGCCCGTGTCCAAAACAGATCGCGTCAGGTTGGGAATGAGGTGCGGCACAAGCGCTCGCTATGCGGGGACGCTGGGGGTCATTCTCACGCTGG
>CAYTMD010000035.1:0-22923 GCA_964438685.1 uncultured Acidobacteriota bacterium | reverse complement strand
AGGACCGCCGCGCGGCTATCGCCGCTTAACCCCAACTTCTATGTCGCACACCCTCCTTGAAACCCTGAGGGGCGTGCAAATTCAAGATGTGCCGAAGTGTTGGCCAGTCGCCCACTTTGACCAAGGGAATTCCGTATCCTCACGTAGGGCCGACACAAACGTGGCTGCAAGCGCGTGTAACGGAACATCATCGTACACCCCTTCAAGTTTCGTGCTGCGTCGGGGATGTAGTGGGAATTAAATATGACCTGTCTCGGAAACCGGATCTTTAACCTCGTGGTAGTAATCTTCAAAAAGCTTTCGTCCGTGGCGATTGAAGATCCGGAATTTGCCCAGCCCCATTTTCTGGAGCCGGAACTTAAGCGAGGTTGCCAAAACGCCCAGCCCGTACTTCACACTGCGCCCGAAGTTAATCGATGAGGCCTCGGGAAAGTATTTCGTGGGGCAGGATATTTCGCCGATGCGATACCGCATGAAAATAATTTGTGCGAGCATCTCGTTGTCAAATACAAAATCATCCGAATTCTCCTCCAGGGGGAGGCTGTTCAACACCTGCCGTGAGAACGCCCGATAGCCTGAATGATATTCCGAGAGCTTGGCGCTGAGAAGGAGGTTCTGAAACAAAGTCAAAAACCGGTTGGAAATGTATTTATACGCGGGCATTCCGCCACCCAATGCTCCCCCGCCGAGAATTCGAGAAGCCAGAACCATGTCATATTCTCCACACGCGATCATGCCTGCCATGGCGGTGACCAGCTTGGGGGAATACTGATAGTCGGGGTGCAACATCACCACGATGTCGGCGCCCCTTTTGAGCGCCTCGCGGTAACAGGTCTTCTGGTTGCGGCCATATCCGATGTTGGAGTTATGAACAAAGGTGGTCAGTCCCATCTGGCGCGCCAATTCAACCGTGGCGTCGGAGCTGTGATCGTCAACCAGTAGCACGCCGTCCACGATGGCCCGGGGCAGGTCGCGAATCGTCTGGCTCAGCGTTCGTGCCGCATTGTACGCCGGCATTACTACAAAGATTTTCTTGCCATCAAGCACCTGTGTACTCCTTGGAAATAGCTCTGGACCTGCGCGGAATCAGCCTCAAGGCATTACCGGGACGGGTGAGGGAGTTTGCTGGTCCGCCGGAGCAGGATAGGGCAATAACCTGGGAGGTGCAAGATCCGGTTCCACCAGCCAGACGTGCCGGGTCGGGAAATAGCGAAACAATTCGGCATTTTCGGCATCATCCATGTCGCGAGCCCATACGACCTTTTGCATGTCGATATTCGACATGTTATACACCCATTCATTATTCACGTTATGAAATTGATTGTACCGCACAAGGACAAGCTGGTCGCCCGGTAACGCCTCCAATTGCGCCAGGGCGCGGGCACGATCCATGTTTTGAAAATGCTCGGACTCCCAAGTGTACTTCCACTCGACGGGGGTGGGAATGTGCAACTGGGGCGCGAACGCTCGCAGCAGGAACAGCATAACGCAGATGACGGGAACTGCCCGAACCAACGCCAGCCCGGCACGTTTCCCCTGCCAACGCCACAGCCGCAAGTACCGCATGGCTTGCAAAAACAGCGCATAGATCGCCGCTGTTATTGGCGCCACGTAATGGGGGCTAAAATAGATTGGCAGTGCCGCCCCGACGAGAGTCACGCCGCACACCGCCACCAAAAAGCCTGTTTTGCCCCTGATCGACTTGCGGAAAAATTGCCAGGGGTTGATGGCCAACATCAAGACCAGGGGCAGCGCCAGCAAGGGCCCCAGGTAGAAACCGTAGATATCCGAGGCTTTCGTGGCCAATACGTCAAAGGGGTGCCTTCGGGCGTGGTAGTAGTAATACATCTGCCAGCCGTGCAGATAGAACTGCTCCAGCACCGGGTGATGATACACGTGCGTGAGGTTAAGGGACTGCCATGGGAAATAGGGAACACCGCTGTAGGTGTTGAGATTGACGGAGTAGGGAATGTGAAATGGGCTGCCTGTAACTCTCCAAAAAAAGTAAGCCATTCCGGCCACCGTAAAGGCCAGAAGCAAGCCCAATGGCAGGACAATGCGTGGTATCAATTCCCGCCAGGGTGGGCGGTTCATCCCCAGAGCCCAGACCAAAGCCGCAATCCCGATCGGAATTCCGAAGAACAAGCTCTCGTATGGCCGAGTGTTGGCCAAAAGGGCTAACCCTAAGCCTAGAAGCACGGCCTCCTTCAGGCGCCTGCGCCGCTTGATTCTGGGCAATGCTCCCAGGACGAGCGCGCCGCCAATTGCCGCCAAGGTCCCTCCACAGTAGCAGTTCACCCAATAAGAGAAAGTGGCAAGCCGCATGACAGCAAGCAATCCACCCAGCAGGGCCCAACCCGGCGGCAACCATCCTTGCAGCATCCAGCAAATTGCCGCGCACATGACCCCCGCGCTGAGCCATACGCCGATCCAGGGGATTCCAGTAGTGACCTGGCCCAAAGCCATGACTAAACCCTGAGCGGCATAATACATCGGCATGTAGGTGGGTTTCTGATTGATGTAGATACTCTCAAAGTGAATCCACATGGGGTGAGTTGGGTTCGCAAGACGGCCGTGCGCGAACGTATCCGCAGCCAGCAGATATCCGAAATCATCATGAAATCCCGGCTTGGGAACTGGCACATTGGGCAGCAGGGCCGCACGGATTGCCAATGCCAGGACACCCACCGCAAGGACGGCAAGGGCGCGCCTCCTCGCCAGGCGGCTCAGGGATTGTTCCGCGGTCTGAAACCACCCGGAGGGGAAGCGGCGAAGGGCATACGTGGCCACTATCAGGATGGCAACCAGAATATACTCGAAGAACAAGAACATGCTACGCCTCTGCAACCTTAGTCACGTTCTGAAGACACCCCTCTTTGTCTTTTCAGTCCTTCTGGATGGTTCAGGGTCTGCCGCCCACTCGCGGATCAACTTTGATGACCAACTTGAAGCGAGTGGGGAGCAGTTTAGCATGAAGTTTCAGCCGCCACCAAGAAGCGCACCGGAAGCGTGCAGCAACCTTATGGGTGGTGGTTGATTCCATTGCGGCGGTCCAGGATTTCCTTATCTGCGTGCATCGAACTCCGCTTCCGCAGACTGCGCGCCCACTCGCGGAGTACGTCCGCCTTGTACCCTACGGCCGGAATACTGTAGATTGGTGAGCCGGCTTGACGTGCGATGACCCGCTTACCTGCTCACCCGGGAATGCTTCGCGCCGGAGAAGGTACCTGCATGGGCGTAACAAGTTTGCCGGCCTCCACGCGCTCACGTGCTTGGCTCTTTGGAGCACTCGGGTTGGTGCTCCTTCGCGCCCTTCCCAGCCTTCGTTATCCCCTCGGGCGGGACCAGGCCACTTACTGTGTGATTGGGCAGGAGTTGCTGCGCGGCCAACTCCTCTACCGCGATCTCTGGGACATCAAACCTCCGGGTATTTTTTACATCTATGCGGTCATCGTCAAAGCCTTTGGGCCTGTGATGTGGTCGGTTGGTATTGTCGATATCGTCTGGCTCCTGGCTATTTCGGCTTGCGTCTTTTACTTTGCGAAGCGCCACCTGGGCGCCCCGGCGGCTGCGGTCGCCATGGTTGCTAATGCCCTTTGGCACTGCTCGTGGGGTTACATTCATGCCGCACAGGCGGAGACTTTCATAACGCTGCTTGTCTTCCTGGCGTACTTCATCTTGATGTCCAGCCAGCGGGAGAACTGGAGAGGAAACTTCACGGCGGGTCTCATTTTTGGAGCCGCATTCTGGGTGAAATACAACGCCGCCCTGTTCTTCCCAGTTTTGACGCTCCTGCCTTATTTGGATTTGAGCCGTTTTGATGAACATCCGCGCCAGCTCAAGTTGGACATCGCCTGGCGCGCGTGGTTTCAACGGACATTGGTCATTGTGATGGGCTTCCTTCTGATGATAGTTGCTGTCCCTGCTTACTTTTGGGTCGTCGGCGCGTGGCCCGCGATGAAAGAAGGGCATTTCGAGGTTGTGCCTCTCTACGGCTCGATGTTCTTCCAGTACATGCACCATTACCCTCTATTCGCGCTCACAGTGACTCGCTTTAATCTTGGGCCGTGGACGGAAGCGGCGCTCGGAGCCGCACTCCTGATCGCCTGGTGGCGACGCGAACTGGGAATCATCGCCCCCGCAGTCATCATGGCCATGACGGGTTTGGCCTGTACTGCTTCCCAGCCGCGCCTCAGCTCATACAGCTTTGAAACGGCCTATCCCTTCTTTGCCATGTTCTGGGGGTATGTGTTGGTAAAGCTCTACGAAGGCTTTGTGCACATTCGGGAATGGCTTGCCCGGCGAGGCTGGCGCGTGGCGGGGGTACTGCTGTGGTTGGTCGCGGCGGAAGTGGTCTACTACCCGCTGCCCGGCTATGCTTTCGAAATCGCTGAAGACTACAATGGCTTGGCCGCCTGGATGCACGACCCGTCCGGCTCCTACAAACACTATCCGTTTCAATTTTCTCTCGAGAAGCTTCATGACCAGATGGCGGCCATCGACTATCTGCGGGAGCATTCTGTGCCGAGTGATGGCGTCTACGTTTGGGGTACGGCGCCGCTGATCAATTTCCTGGCGCAGCGTTCTAGCCCGAGCCGGTTTGTCGCGAATCATCCCCTGATTTCCCCCTGGGGGCCGGCGCAGTGGCGGCAAGACCTGATTACCGACCTGAACCGAAAGCCGCCTCGTTTCATCATTGTGGCGCGTCACGACCAGATTCCCCTTGTGACCCTTACCCCTGACGATTCCGAGCAGTATCTGAGGAAGTACCCGGCCTTGGCTTCGTTCATTGCTGACCGTTACGTATCCGTGGAGAATCTGGACAATTTCGAGATCTATTGCCTCAAGCGACCGTGATCTGTGTATAGCTGCGGGCACAAAGTTTGGCAGGTTTCCAATTCGATGATTGATAAACAGGCACCGAAGCTTCGCCGCGCCCGCATCTGGTTTCTCTCCAGCCTTGTGTTGGTCTTCCTGCGCGCCCTGCCCAACATTCGCTTCCCGCTCGAACGGGACTCTGCCACCTACTGCCTTGTGGCGCAGTGGATGCTCCATGGACTGCGCCTTTACCGTGACCTGTGGGACAACAAGCCGCCCGGCATCTTTTATGTTTATGTTCCCATCGTAAAGCTTTTCGGCCCCCACATGTGGTGCGTCGGGGTGATGGACATTGTCTGGCTTCTGCTTATTTCCTGCTGCATTTTTCGTTTTGTCCAGCACTACCTTGGGCCGGAAGCAGCCGCCATTGCCATCCTCTTCAATGCCGGATGGCATTCGACCCAAGGATATGTCCACGCGGGACAACCTGAGACCTACCTGATGCTCTGCATCTTCACCGCCTATCTGTTGATGTTACCCAAAGGGCGCTGGCGGCCGGCGCGATGGTTCCTTGCCGGACTGGTCATGGGAGCGGCCTTCTGGCTAAAGTACAATGCTGTTATCTTTTTCTCTTTTGTGGTCTTCCTGCCTTTTGTGGATTTTTCCGGTCTCGACCAAGCGTCACGCCGGGCGAAACTGGCCATCCCGTTTCGCCAGTGGATCCTGCAAACCTGCGTCACGGTCGCCGGCTTCCTCCTGGCTCTCATCACCATGCTCGGCCACCTGTGGATGATTGGGGTTTGGCCATGGTTCAAGGAGGAACAGTTAGAAGTACTTCCGCGGTACGGCACCATGGTTTTTGAGCGAGTCCACCATTTGTGGCTCATCGCGATTTTCCAGACCTATCTCCACCTCCGACCCTGGAACGAGGCAATCGTAGTGGTGGCTCTGCTGATCGCATGGAAGCGCAAAGAGCTTTCTGCCACCGCCCCGATCTTCTTGATGGGGCTTGCCGGCTATATCCTGACGGCATCGCAGGGTCGATTCCACCCCTACTACTTTGAGACTACGTATCCTTTCATTGCCATGTGCTGGGGATATGTATGGGTCAGGATTTTTCAGGGCTTCAAAGCTCTCAGCAGGATGTGCGCCGAGAGGCGCTGGCAGCTTGTCCGCGTCATGGTTTGGCTGGTGTTCCTCAACCTTATATACGCCAGCAGCATTCCCGAGATCTTCCGGATTGATGAGCAATACCATTCACTGGCATTCTGGTACCGGGATCCCGACCGGTCTTATGCGGAGTACTTGTGGCAGATGTATTTGGAGAAGCTTCACGACCAGATGGCGGTGATCGACTATCTCAAGAAGGACTCGGCGCCACAGGATGAGGTCTACGTCTGGGGAACTGCACCCGCCATCAACTTCCTTTCACAACGGCGTCCCGCCACGCGGTTCGTATCGAACCTGGGGCTGATCTCGCCTTGGGGCCTGGAGCGATGGCGCGTCGAACTGGCTCAAAATCTAAGGAAGAAGCCTCCCCGCTTTATCGTCGTTGCGCGCCACGACGTGATTTCCGGGGTCTCTTATACTCCGCTGGACTCCGAAGAATTACTGCAAGGCTTTCCGGCGCTCGCGGAAATCATCGGGAGTCAGTACAGGCCGGTGAAGAACTTCACCGACTTTGAGATTTACCAATTGAAATGATAGGACGGACCTTGGGGGCGGCACAGATTCGTTATGAGTGGTGATCGAAGTCGGCGCTACGTTTTGAACCAGAGCAAGGCCAGGAATGCCGCGCAAAGAACGGAAATGATAATTCCCAGGTGGAATCCACGCTGGTGATAGTAAAAGCGGATTTCGTGAAGGCCCGCCCCGGCAAAGACAGCGCGGAAAGCCTGGTTGGCGCGGAGCACGGGCGCGGGTCGGCCGTCGAGCGTGGCCAGCCAATTGGGGTCATATCGATCCAGCAAGACGACGTATGCGGGACGGGTCAATTGCGCGCGCAAGGTGACCGAGTTGGGATCGCGGTGCACGATTTCCACGTTTCCGGCGGGGCCGACCGGCGTAGCGCCGGGATTTAGTCCGGTATCTCCGCGCTCCTGCCTAAGGGCCGGGTCTGCACCTGCCGGGCTACCCCCCGGCTCTACATCCGATGATGAGCCCGCCGTGGTGGCGAGGATGACCGTGTTGAGCGCGTCAAAATTCGGCGAGGACAGGTGATCCAGAGTCTCGGCGGAACTTGTGGAGAATAGAAAATCACCCGCCACGTAAGTCCGGGGCACAAAGCACAAATCCTCATACAAATGGCTTGGCTTGGTTGATCCGTTGGGGACCTCCGCAATGGCGCGAGTGGCGGCGGAATCAGCCGCCGTAGGATGAATAATGTACTTCACGTTGGTGCGGCCAAGCAGGCAGTCGACGTGCAGATGGTCAGTGGTATGCTGATCCTGGAAGATTTCGACGTCATAGAGATAAGGGGGCATTGAGCGCTCGATATCCAAATTGATGCTTCCTTCAACGTGGTTGAGCATGGAGCCCGTGGCAAGTTGCGACCGGGCTTGAAAAGCTCCCTGCCCCAGGGAATCGAGGCCGGCCGCTTCCGGAATCGATTCAAAATTGATGTAGGTTTGCATGTTCTTGGGGTCGGGTATTTGGACGACGGGCCAGAACGACGCTACACGGTAAGCCCCGGGAGCCCCCTTGAATTCCCTCAGCACGGGAGGTGTGTAGGTAAAAAAGGTCTTCGGGACCGTCGGGTTCGTGTTGTAATTCGCGGTCAGCAGTTGGCCCATGGCAAGTAGAGCGAAGGCATAGAGTCCCGGCCGGGCCCAGGCCTTCCTCTGTTCCAACCCGTAGGCCAGAACAATTCCGCCAAGGCAGAACCCAACGAGACCGGGAAATTGAAAGCGCAGCATGGTGACAAGAAAATCCGCCATCTGGTTAAGGTCGAATGGGGTTTCTCCCATCCTGCTGAGCGCCCAATGCGTCGGGACTTTAATGGCCGCGGGCAGCAGCCACGCCACTGCCAGAACCGCCAGTACGCAACCCAGGAAGACTTTAAGGGGGGCCAAAAGCCGGCGGCCATGAGTCTTCCACGGCGAATCGGTCAAACGTAAGGCATCGAACCCCCAGCCCGCCAGAATCGACAGAAGGAACGTGACGAGAATCAGGAGCTTGACCGGATAACGCACAACGGTGAGCGGCGGGAGCAGCAGGTAAGCCAGGGCGAAAACCGGCGTGAAATTGCCAAAAGAAAGCAGCAGGAATATTCCCGCCGCGCCTGCCACGAAGTTGCGGCGAAGCGGGCGTGCCAATCCCCACCCCGCCAATGCGCAGTAGAACGGCACAAAACCGAGGAAAATCGAAAGAAAATAGGGGAGGTTCGAGTTCGACATCAACCAGATCCAGCCGCTAGTTGAGGCAATCTCTGAGCCGAAGAAGTCGGGCACGATCATTTGCAGGAGAGAAAACGGATTCACCGCCCAATTGGCGGTCTCACGGAAACGCAGACCTTGCAGGCCCCGGCGAGACTGGCTGAGCAGGTCGGAGGCAGGCAGGAATTGCGCCGCGCAAAGCAACATCATCCCCGCGCCCACCAGGAAGAAAATCGTGAGTAGACGGAAGTTGGGCTTCGACCAGAGCTTGCTCCAGGTACCGCACCGATAGAAAGAGTAAGCAAAGCAAAGACCGAACGTTGCCAGCATGGTGAACGGCTCACCTGCCACCCACTGAAACGAGAAGATCACGATCAGCAAAATCCACAAGCGAAGCCGCGTGCTGGCCAAGGCGCGGTCGGTGACCAGCACTGCCCAGGGAATCCATGCCGCGCAGGCGGACTCGTTGGTGAAATTGCCCAGTGAGAGCACCGGCCCGCTAAACATGAAGACGAAGGCTGCAAAAAAGGCTCCCAGGTACGACTGCTTCCACGAGCGCGCCAGCACGTAGACGCCGATTCCCGCCAAGGCAAAATGCACCAGAAAGTGCATCGTGTAGGCGATGTCGACGGGGAGGAAAACAATGAGCAAGGTAAAGGGATAAAAGAAATGCAGGTTGGGATTCGCCAGCAACGGCTGGCCGTAATTCAAGTAGGGATTCCAGTAGGGGAGAAAGCCCTGGCGGCAGATGTCGTGGATGAAACGCGCACTGGGGAAAGTGTAATTGTAGACGTCGCGATAGAAGAACATTGCGGAAGTAAAAACGACTTTCCAAAACATGCCCAACAAACTCGCGACGAGCAGCAGCACTGCCGCCAGGTCCGCGCGCGTGAACGGAACCGGGCTTGCAGCCTCGTCATGAGCGTCCAGTGAAATGTCGGAACGAGTTGGCTTCATATCGATATCAACTTCGCGGCACTAATATAACATGGGGATGTAGCGCCAACCTTAAAGTCGGCACTCCGATGCGCCGGTGCGAATTCAGCAAGGGCCGGGGAAAAAGACAACCACAGTCATTTACATTGGACGGCAAGGGAAGTGCCAAAGATTACATCTTTAGCTTTTTGAACAGCCCTTCGGGAATTGAACGTACCAGGGCCATTATCGCCCGCCAGAACCAGGGAACGTAAACCACATTCTTACGAAACTTAATGGCACGGTAAATGTCCCGAGCCACGGCCTCGGGGGAAGCGACCAGGGGTGACTTCGTCTTTCCGAATACCATGCGCGTGTCCACAAACCCGGGCTTGACGGTGACAACATGGACGCCGCTGTGGTAAAGCCGGTTGCGCAGGCCTTGAAGATAGGTGGTCAGCCCACCCTTGGCAGATCCATAGAGGTAATTACTTTGGCGTCCGCGGTCCCCCGCCACGGAAGAGAGCCCGCAAATGAATCCCTTATGCTTCTGTTCAAAGTGCCTGGCTAGGATTTCGAGGGCCAACGCCGATCCGGCAAAGTTGGTGTCCAAAATCTGGCGCGCTTCGTTCAAATCTCTCCGCGCAGTTTCGGGATCTCCCAGATAGCCCGTGCAGAGAACCGCTCCCTCGAGCGAATCACCAGCGGCAGCAATGCACGCCGCAATCGCCACTTCCAGTGCCTCAAAATTCACGATGTCGACCCTCGCGGCCTGGGCGTTCACATCGTGGCGGAGGTTAAGGTCAGCGGCGAGAGCTTGCAACTCTTCCAAGTCGCGCCCGGCAAGAATAAGGCCGTAACGGTGTAAGGCAAATTCCGCCGCCAAAGCCCGGCCGATGCCGGCATTAGCCCCCAGGATTAGAACAGTCGGCACGAAGACCCCCCCCCAAAGGCAGTGGACAGCTACCTGCCCACCTGCCTAGCTGCCCACTGCCTGCGTGTCCCTTGCCACTCGTCATTGTTTTTCGATAATTCCCAGTCGCCTCGCCATAGATGATGATAGCAATCTCTGCGGGTCCAGCTTCCTTTGGATGGCGCGGAAGGTTTCGAGTTTGGGATACATCGCGGCAAAGTCCTCGGCACGCAACAGAGCGTCCTTTGCCAGATAGATTCGCCCTCCATGATCCAGGGTCATCCGGTCGAGTTCATGGAGAAAGGGAACGATGCCGGGAGCGGCAGGAATATCCAGAGCCAGCGTGTAACCCCGCACCGGGAAGGATAGCAATCCGGGGCCCGCATCGCCGAAGCGCTTCAGGACCGCCAGGAACGAAGCCCGGCCGGAGCGTGCAAGGCGGTCAAGAATAGTTCGAAGCCCCGCGCGCCCGCTCGTTTGCGGCAACGCGATCTGGTACTGAACAAATCCGCGCTTGCCGTACATCCGGTTCCACTGGTTGATGGCATCAAGTGGATAAAAGAACTTTTCAAAGTTCACCAATTGCCGCGGTGCAGTGCGGTGAGCGGCGTAAAAGACACTATTGAATATCTTCACCGTCAGCTTATTCAAAGCGCCGGAGGGGAAGTCGATGAAAAGATTCCCCCGGGGGCCGGTGAGAGGCGCGAGCGGATTTCGAACGCGTGCTGGCAACTCCGCCGCCGCCGCGTGATTGCCCCGCATCAAAACGCTGCGGCCCATGGATTTGTCCGTAGCCAGAACATCGATCCAAGCCACCGAATACTCATAGCGGTCATCGGAGGCTTCCATGTTCGTCAGAACGTCTTCGAGATTCGGAGCTTTGTAAAAGTCCACGAAGACATAGGCGGAATCCACCCGCCGCAACCGCAGGCGCGCGCTCAGGATAACGCCGGTCAGGCCCATGCCCCCCACTGTTGCCCAAAAGATTTCGGGATGGGCCGCCGGAGAGCAGAGCAGGACCTCGCCGGTGGGCGTCAAGAGCCGGAAATCGAGCACGAAGTTGGAAAAGGATCCATCTTTGTGATGATTCTTGCCGTGAATATCCGTGCCAATGGCTCCGCCCACCGTCACGAACTTTGTTCCCGGAGTCACGGGAAGAAACCAACCGCGCGGCAGAAAGTATTGAATGATTTCGGCGAGACTTACTCCACTTTCGCATTCGAGAATGCCGGAGGCAGCGTCGAAGGAGAGAAAACGGTTCAGCAGGAGGTGCCAGATTACGCCGGCATTTTCATTGAGAGCGGCATCGCCGTAACTGCGCCCCAAGCCGCGAGGAACGTAGGAGGATTGCTGGCCTGACGCCAGCGTTGCGGCCACTTCGCTGCGTTTCTCCGGCCGATAAACATGGCACGATTCCACCGGGTAGCGGCCCCAGCCAGAGAGTGGCAATGTCGCGAATTTGGGGTGATGAGTCATCAGCGATCAACTGGCAGCTATAAGTAGATTATCAAAATAACGGATGCCGCCCAGAAAAGCACCACCGAAAGTAATACCGGGTCTGTAAATAAGGACCGGGTGGGATCCCCCCCCTGCTCGCCATGGTGGATGAGGTAGAGATAACGAAAGATGCCAAACAAGACGAACGGGATGGTCATCTCCAGTCGTTTGCCGGGAAACTTGCTCTGGACGTCTGGCGACAGTGTGTAGAGCGCATACGAAACCACCGTGGAAGAGGTGACGATGCTGATCAACTGGTCTAGAAAATAGGGCGAGTAATCCGCCAGGATGGCCCGGTGATCAGAGGCGCGCCTGCCCAACAGAACGAGTTCATGGCGTCGTTTGCTGAGGGCAATAAAAAGCGCCAGCAGCGTGGTACACACAATCAACCACGGGGAAATGGCAACGTGTATCACCAACCCACCGGCAATCACGCGAAATAGGAAGCCCGCAGCCACAATAAAGACATCCAGCAGGGAAATTCGCTTTAGAAAAGCGGAATAGAGAATGTTGATCGCGAGGTATGCCACGACCATTCCAAAGAAGCCGCGACCAAGCCTCCAGGCCTCAATCAGGCCGATGCTCCCCAGGATTGCGCCCACAAATGCCGCCGGTATTGGGCCGACCCGGCCGGAGGCGATCGGTCTGAGCTTTTTGATGGGATGGTGGCGGTCTTCCGACGCATCGCAGATGTCGTTCAAGACGTACATGGCGCTGGAGGCCATGCAGAAAACCACAGCGGCCAGCAGGACCTGGCGGCACCGGTCCCAACGTGTGAGGCTCTGAGAGAAAATCAGGGCGGCAAAGATGAATCCATTTTTTACCCACTGCTGCGGGCGCAGTGTTTCAATCAACGCCCAAATCGGGGATCTGCGTGTGGCGGAGGCGGCATCGTCCGAAAATGAAGTTGCGGGTGAATCCATTCCAACCCTCGGGTGGTGGATCAGTTCGATCTCGTAGCAGCGAGTTGATCTCGCCACTTGGCGGCGCAAAACTTCCTCTGTATCAAACCGTACCGCTACCGACTCCCAAGGCACCTCTCGCCGTGTAAGCCAAGTTGGTTATGCTGCCAAGGTCAACTCAGGGTAACTGAACGACCTTGGTTTTTCAACGCGAATTGACTTACCAACGCGGTTTGGGAGCCGGAGACTCGATGAAATCACGGGACCATCCAACTCAACCAGTAAGCTTGCGCAAAGGCGATCAAGCAGAGCAGCAGGGCCAGGAATAAGCTATGGCCGAGAGTGGAGCGCACCACGTCACCCTCATGTCCCACCAGGCCGACGGTTGTCACACCCACGGCAATATTCTGCGGGGAGATCATTTTCCCCGTGACCGCCCCGGAGGTATTGGTGGCGGCCAGCAGGATCGGGTTCACACCAATCTGATGGGCGGCGGCTACCTGGAGATTTCCGAAAAGGAGATTGCTGGAGGTATCGCTGCCGCTCAGGAAACAGCCGACCCAACCCAGGAGTCCGCTGACCAGGGGGAAGAATTTCCCCAGACCCGCCAAAAACGCACCCAGCGTGTAGGCCATGCCGGAATAGTTGTAAAGATACGCCAAGGCAACAATAGGCCCGACGGTCAACAGGGACATGCGGAGCTGGCGGAGAGTTTTCGTTGCGGATTGGGCAACGATGCGCGGTGGGACGCGGAATAGCAGGGCGGTCAGGAGCACCGCCACGACGCCCGCGGTTCCCGCCGCCAGGGGTTGAAAGGGGAATACGGCGGCGTAGGCTTTGTGGTAAAGCGTGAGGAAGACGGCGTTATGCAGGTGAGGAACAAGCAGGTTTTGCTGGCCCCGAGTGAAAAGGTGAGCGTAAGACCAGGAAACCATAACTGCTGCCAGTAACCCCCAGGGTGCCCAGGCGGCGAACGATTGCCTTACGGTCAGGCTGGCTTCCGGCGTGGGCGGATTCCCGGCTCTCGCGGCGATGGCGTCAACGGGAGGCGGCACGGGTTTCCAGAGGTGCAGAAACCCAACTACGCAGGCGATGGAGAACATGGCGGAGACGATGCCCGCGGCGTAAGGTCCCCAGTAATTCGAGCAGACGAACTGAGCCGTCGCGAAACTCGCGCCGCCTACCAGTGCAACCGGCCACACTCTCTTTAGTCCCTTGCCACCGGCGGCAACCCAAGCCATGTAGGCCGGCAGGATCAGGGAAAGGAAAATCAGCTGCCGCCCCACCATGGCGGAAAGCTTCATGAGGCTCAGGCCGGTCACGCCGGCCAACGCTACGATGGGGATTCCGAGGCCGCCGAATGCTACCGACGTGGTGTTGGCGATCAGTGCCAGGGTAACAGCCTTGCGCGGCGTAAAACCCAGGCCGAGTAACAAAAATCCTGCCACGGCGACGGGAGTGCCAAAACCCGACGTGCCCTCCAGTAAAGCGCCGAAACAGAACGCTACCAGGATGGCTTGAATGCACGGGTCGCCGGAGGCATGTTCACTCATCCATCGGCGCAGCAGATCAAAATTGCCAATGTCGACCGACAAATTATAGAGCCACAGGCCTGCGAAGACCATCCAGAGAATGGGCCAGACGGCATAGGCGAACCCATACAACCCGCTCAAGACCGCCAGCTCCACCGGCATGCCCCACAATAAAATGGCCAGGAGGAACGTGGTCGCCAAGCCCACGGCGGCCGAAAGCGCTCCGCTCTTGCGCAGGCCACCCATCATGATCAGCACCACGGCCAGCGGCAGAGTGGCAATGAGCGCGGAAATCCCGAGACTGTGCACGGGCGCCAGCGGCTGGGGCCATAAGAATGCAAGATCGAACGAGTGACGACCAAATAGTTGGCTTGCGCATTGCATAGTTCTGAGGCCGGGAAAGAACAATGGAGGAGTCAGCATGAGTAATTCCACTTTATGAAAAACTGTAGAGATGTTCCAGTTCCGGTTTGGTAAAGCCCACCAATTCCGGTTCAATGGCGATGGCCACGCCAGTGCGAGTCCACACGGTTTTCCTGACGTGCCGGGCCAGGGCGATTACATCTTCCGCCGTTGCGCCCCCCTGGTTAAGCAGCACCAGCGGTTGGGTCTCATTCACCTGCGCGCCGCCGATGCGATGCCCCTTCAGTCCGCAGATTGAGATCAAGAAGGCCGTGGGAACCATAATTTTGTCTGCCGAGGGAAATCGATTCCGTAACTCTTCCAGTCGCGCCAAGTCCTGCGGAGGAAAGTTGTGTCGGAACTTCTCTCGCAGCGCCTGATATTCGTTTTCGAGCAGCGGCAGATTCTTGAAGAATGATCCGGCATTTCCACCCTTCTCCTCGCGCGGAAAGGGAAACTTCCGGTCGCGGATAGAGATGATCGCGTGGCGGATTTCAGCGAGCGAGGGCTGCTTGATGCTTCGCTCATCGAAATAAGTCCGCACATCCGGATAATCAAGCTTGGGATTCCCGTGCCTGGCAAGGCGAAGGGTAAGCCGCAGAATGATCAGTTGGCCTCGCGAGGTGGTGCTAAAGATGCTGCGCCGGTAGCCGAATCCACAATCGGCGGCGCGAAGTACCTTCACCTCGCCGGTGGAGATTTGCATCACTTGCGCCGACTGCACGACGTCGCTGACCTGTTGGCCGTACGCCCCAATGTTCTGTACCAGCGCCGCCCCAGCCTGCCCGGGAATGTGGGAGAGGTTTTCAATTCCCCACCAATTGTGCTCCACGGCATAACGGACCAGATCGTCCCAGGTTTCTGCGGCGCTCACTTCCAAGGTCACGGCCTCGGAGTCTTCATTTAGGGTTTCGATCCCACGGCAAGCCGGATGAACTACCACGCCCTGATAGCCACGGTCACTGACGAGAATGTTGCTGCCGCCCCCGAGGACGAAAAGTGGCAGCGAGCGCGTGCCGGCCAGTTCGAGCACCCCGCGGAAATCCTCCATCGAGGAAGCGCGAGCGAAATAGCGGGCCGGTCCGCCAATCTTGAAAGTCGTGTAGGGCTTCAGTGGTTCCGTTTCTTGCATCACCAGGCCGGTTGGGTCTAATGGAGAAGACATAAGGCGTGATTGTAGCAGGTCAATGGAGGCGCCGCTCGTGGCCCGTCTATATTCCTCCGCAGAATTCTCTTGAGGATCTAACCCGCACCACTTCCCAGTTCGTTCATGCCGGTTCGATCCGATACCGCTCGCCGGCCTTGGTGGAAAATTGCACCGTGTTGCCTTTTGCTGAGACCGTGAGCGGCTCCTTTTGCCCCACGTGTGTAACCGCGACCCGTTTCCCCGGCCAAGGGTTTTCCAACCTGGCCGTTGCCCCTTTTTCACTGAGCAGCGTCACATCTGAAACCGTTTTGCCGTCGTACGTGGCGCTGAGCAGGAAGGCTCCGGCAGCGCGCAGGTTGCGGAAGCTCGTGCGTCCCAGTCCCTGGGTATTGGGGAACAGGCGAAGCGTGCCCGTGTAGCTTTGAATCATGCATTCATTGAGCACGCCGGGCAGGGAAAGGTTTTCTGTCCAGATTCCCATCGGCATCATAAAGTCGAAATTGGTGGTGTCTGAGTACCGGCCGTCGATCTGCCGCACGCGGTCGCCGGCGACGCCATTGGGCAGGCAGCAATATCGAACGTCTTTCTTGAACGATTCAACATCCAGCATCCCCAGGCGCGCGAGGGCCAAGGGCAGGTAAACGAGATCGTTGCCGCCTTCCAAACGAATTGTGCGCGCCGTGCGACGGGCGATTTCCAGGTGCTCTTTATGGTGGTCGATTCCCACCTGGTCGCCGGGAAAGACCGGCGCAAGGGTGACCGGAATGTTGTAAACATGCTCCACCGGCGCGTTCAGTACATCGAGCCAGACTTCGCCCTCGGGTCCCTGCGCTTTCGGATAGGGCGCCAGATTCTGCCGGACCTCAATCCACCTGGCACGGTCACCCTCATCGCGATCGAGAATTTGTGATGCCTCCAGCATGGCGTCGAGCAGGAATTCCGACAGCGCCAAATCCATAATGCAGTCTTTGTTGAGGCGAAAGTCAACGGTGCACCCCCAGTTTTCCGGTGAGGCGCTGGGAACAATGTGGTACTTGCCATCGCTTTCCTTCTTTACAAAGGCGACGATGAAATCGGTGGCGGCCCGCAGCAGGGGATATACACGGCGAAGAAAATCTTTGTCGAGGGTGTACTGATACTGCCACCAGAGGCTCTGCACCGTCCAGGGAGTTTCACAAACTTCGTAACCCCAGGGCGGCGCGGGATAAGGCACCACCTGGCTGGGAACGGGGTACGCAGAGTGCGGGAAAAACGCGCCGGGCATGCCCATCTTTTCCCGCGCGTAATTTTGGGCCAGGGGAAGAAGGTTTTCCACCAGTTCCACATAAGGAAGATTCTGGTCCACGTGATTGCTGGAGAAGAGTCCCCAGAAAACCTGCTGCGTGTTGTAATTCATGTGGTAGTCGCCGTGCCACGCGGTACCGATCTTGCCGCTGGTCCAGTTGCCAAACAGTCCCGGCGCCACTTTCCCTTCACGCAGGCAGCACGCCAGGAAATACTGGTTGTGGTACCAGATCTTTTCCAGTTCCTTGTCTTCAAATTCCACTGCAGAGCGCGACCAAAAGCTCTTCCACGCCGCTTCTGTTTCGTGGGCAAGTTGTTGGGGAGGAATCTGTGATAGGCGCGCCACTTCATTCTTCGCGAAATTGATATTGTCCGCATGGTCGCGAGGCGTAAAGAGCGTCAGATCCAACCGCAAGGGCTGCGCTTTTTGGCTGCGGAGGAAAACGGAGAAAGGGCCGCGCACCTGATCGGCCGCCTTGTTTCCCGGTTGAAGTTGCCTGAGCTTGTCCTGAGCTTCGGCAAGACCTTCGACTGACCATGCGCCCGCAACGTGGCCGCACAGCGCGAAGTTGCGGTCTTTATCCGTGCGCGCCGGGTTGGGATTGTCTTCCGTGGGCACGGTGGCGGGAAAGTGCTGGTAGCCGAAGAATTCCGCCGAATCTTCACCAGCGCTGCCATCCAGTTCCGGCGGCGGAAGCTGGGCCTGCACGTCAATGTTGGGATAGTAAGCAATGGAGACGACCGGCGCAGGCACATCGCTCCAAACCAGCACGTGGCCCGAGTTCCAGTTCACGAAGCACCACATCGTCACCTTCCGGCGATGGCCGCGAAGATCATCGTGATCAAGTTCAAGGGTGAACATGCCGTTCGAGGGGTCAAGGGTCTGCCGGCGGATGTGCACTTTGCGGGCGTCCCAATGTATCCACACGATTCCGCACGGCCAGGGGCGGGGCCACGATTTCCGGTAGGATGAAGCCACTTTGGCGGTGTAGTCCCGAAAAGGGTCGATGCGGGATTCGAGATAGAGCATGTCGGGCTTCCCCTGGCGCTTCGCCTCTTCACTGGCGCGCCCCCAGAGTTTCAGCAATTCGTCGAACGGCACCACGTGTTGATAATGGTCTTCGCTGACGCGGATGTCCCACGAGTCTTCTTTCCCCAAATGCAAACCCAGCGCGTCAGGCCGCACCGTGATGCAAAGTCCCAAGTCGCCATTACCCAGCAGCATCCCTTCGAAATAATCCGGCGTGGGCAGATCGCGCACCAGCGTGTGGCGTTTGGCAATCTGAATCCCATCCAAACTGGGGCTGTCGGAAACTGCTCGCATCTCTGCGGGCAGAACCCCGGCTGTCGCCGTTGTTGCCGTGACTTGGAGAAATTCTCTCCGATTGGTTTTCATTGGGGGCCTCCAACAGGCTGATGAAAAATGGGGAAGCGGCGGTTTTATGCCGCCATCGTGTGTTGAAGTCATTGGATAGGTGGCGGGGTAAACCCGCCGCTACACCGCACTCCTGAGAGCTTAGGGATTCAGTTCCGGCAACACGCATCGGAATCCAAGATCCTCGTTGCTGAAATCCGGTTTGTTGTAAGTGCGATAAGTAACGCGGGCAGACTTGGCAGGACTGCTGTTTGCCGCGCCCCGCAAGACACGGTTGTCCCCAGTCGCGGGTCCGGTGGGATCTTGCGAAGGGCTATTCTGGTAGTAATTCTTGTCGTACCAATCATTCAACCATTCCCAAACATTCCCCAACATGTCGAAGAGCCCGGGAGTGTTGGCTCTCTTTTGAGCGACATCATGCGGATGCTTCCCGCTGTTGGCATCGTACCAGGCAATGTCATCAATATTTCCGTAACGTGATTCGGTGGATGAACCGCGCGCGGCAAGCTCCCACTCCGCCTCGAAAGGCAGCCGGCCCCCTGTCCACGCACAGTAATCAAACGCGTCATGCCAGGTCACCACAGCAATCGGCATGTTGTCATCGGCCCATCCCGTGTTCGATGCCGGGGCTGTCGGCATTTGCCTGCCGGTCGCCGAGGCGAAACGTTTGTAGGCGCCGACCCTGACCTCTGTACGCCCCATCCAAAATCCGTTTGAAATGGTCACGGAGTGTTGGGGTTTCTCGTCAACATCACAATCACTGTCGCCGGGAGAGCAACCCATCATGAAGGAGCTTGGTTGGAACCATACGTAAGAGAGACCGTCTTTGGGATTCTCACGCACTTCCCCGGTGCTCAGCGAAGCGGCAGGCGCTGGGGCGCTAACTTCGCGGACTGCGGCAATCAGGACTTCGTCCGCGCCTACAACGCGCATGGTATCAAGATATTTCGCATCAGCGATGAAGTCGATTCCGTGGTGCCTGACCAGGGAAGCCGCGCGCTGACTGCTAACTCCGCCAGCCACAAGCTGCAGCACTTGGCTCTTGCTGAGCGGTTTGGGCTTGGCGTCCCGTACCGCCTGGATCAGCACATCCTGCGCGCCCGCGCGCCTCAGGGATTGCAGGTAATCTTCCGTGGGTTCAAAGTCAATGCCGCGCTCGGCGATTTTCTTTGCCAACGCGCCATTGTCCATTCCGGCCTGAACCAGGTCCATGATTTGGTCTTTTGCCAGTGGCGCGTTGGCCTGCGGCGAGGCCGCCAGGCGCGCGAGGGAGGCGAGCATGAACAACACGATCAGGAGATAGGATTTCATAAGCCTCCTGCAAATCAAGTGGCGATCATGCCATTGTACATGCCACTGGAGGTATCCGTGAGCGCAACTTTATAGGGGAGACGCGAAATAAAGTCGGGAGCCAAGACCCCTCCGGGTTAGCGCCGGTGTCTCGCTTGAGCGCTGTGGTAAATCGACTGACACCTGGGGCAACTTTTCATCGCAGAATCTTCGGTCCGTGACGCGCCACGACACTAGACCCATGAAAGGGCGTAATGAGGGTATTATCCGATTGCACCAAAACTATGCCCAATACGAGGAAATTGTCCGTATCGGGGGCCTGTCGGGCCTATGGCCTTCCCAACCTTACTTCTTGCCAACTAGCGATCTCCGCAAGTCGAGGGTTGGACCATTTGGGTTCGCCAGATGGCACTTATTCCGTCGCCTTGCAGCGGGCACTACTACGCCGCACGGGAGGATCCCATCTCACCGCGAAGGGCGTTGCTGCCCTGTTCAATTGCCTTCAAGATGTCGAGCACCTTGGCCAACCCCAAGCTGTAATGCCGCCCGATGAAGGCTGACTCGTCCCAAGCGGTGGTGCAAATGACCGCCTCGCTGCCCGCGGGATTGGGCCGCAACGTCACCGATACCTCCGGCAACTTCAGGAGCTTCTGTGAGGTCACGAAACCAAAGAGTGGGGGCGCGTAACGCAAACTGATTCCCTCCTTGATTTTCTTAAGTAGCGGCTTCTGGGTCGCAAAGGGCTCCGCGCCGGGACCTTCAACTTCCAACTTGTCACCTATCAAGCCGACAGATTTCTTGAAAACAACCTCGGCTGTGATCGGGGCATTCAAGACCGCCCCGTAAACGATCTTCGTAACCATGCCGGACTCGGCAGTCATCACGACTGCCTCCAATGGCCAAGGCGCCCCGGGGATCGTGGTGGAATAAAGATGAGCATTCGCGGTCGTGGCGTAGTTCATCACCAACGATTCGAACAGTCTCTTGCCCAGGCTCTGGGCAGGTTGCTGGACACTGAAGGGCGCATACTCGATGACAACCGTGCCATCCAAGCCGCACTTCCGCATTTCCTCTTCCCACCACAGGCGCATCTTCTCCATGTCTTCCGGAGGGTTGCCGCGTGGATAGCCTTTCTTCTTCATTGCCGTACTCCTTTCCCTCATTCACTGGCCGGCAGCATGATATTCAACCACCGTATTTACCGATGAGGGCACGCCACATTATCACCAATCGGTTCCACGGGCGCGCCTATTATTTTCTCGAGTATTTTTACCCCTGATTCCTCGTAACCGGATCGACAAAAGGGACGACAGCGTATCGGGTCGGCGGGGTGGCGTTACAAGAATTTTGCCTTGGCAGGAAAAGAGCCGACGGTCAGCGGACCGATGACCGTGGCTGCGCGCTCTGTGAGTCTTCAGTCGTCAGTCTTCAGTCTTCAGTAAATGTGGGCCCCGTCCTTAGGCTCATCGAAAGCCCGCACAGCGGGCGAAAGATCGTAGCCCATAGCGTGAGCTATGGGTGTAGAGGTCGCCCCACAACTCCCCCAGCCCCAGAGGGGCGAAAGAAGCAATTGTTGTGGGGATTCAATACGGACAGCACCAAGGCCGTTCGGGGGGCGCAAGATACCGGCAAGCCCGTGGTTGCTTCCCGCGTCAAACCCCAGGGAAGGTTCTAGTTCGGAATTCTCGCCACGGGCATGTGGAGTGACCTTTCGATTGGGGCATCTTGCTACCGCTTTCTTCCCCGCGAGTTGGCTCGCGGGGAAGATCAACGGAGAGCGCAGTTCCCCTTCAGTAAATTGGCTGGCAAAGGTGGGAGCTTCCAACTGGCCCGTTGCCTGCTGCTTACTGCCTATCGCCTGCTTTCCTACACACCCACTCCCTCCCGCTTGCGGTTCTTGCGAACGTCGGTGCCGTCAATTTCGGGTTCGGCGTCGCATTCGATGGCAAGGGTGGTGACGGGATAGTCAGGCGCCTCGATGGGCAGGCCCGTGAACCTGACGTACTCGTCTGCCTGCTCAAAGGTCACAGACTTGCCGGAAGCAAACAAGCGCGCCGACTTTACTTTGGCCCGCAGCCCACCGATGGCGACCACGCTGGGAGGGTTGAAGAATTCCAGCCACTTTGACGCCGGAGTCTCTCCCGGCCAGTCGGAAATATGCATGTAGAGTGTATTACCCTTGCGGGTGTAACTCGCATAGACGTGCCCACCGCCGCGGCAGGGTTCCGATTGGTAAATCGTCGGGCCATTCTTGTCCATCCATTCGCCAACTTCGGTCAGGATGCGAACGGATTCCTCAGGAACTGAGCCATCGGGCTTGGGGCCGATATTCAGAAGATAATTTCCGGTGTCGTGCGCGCAGGTGATGAGGTTGCGCACGATGGTCAGCGATGATTTCCAGTCTTTATCAGCCTTCTGGTAACCCCAACTTTCATTCATGGTCATGCAGGATTCCCAGGCCCGTCCGCCTTTGGAGGCGACAATACGCTGTTCGGGTGTGGCGAAATCCCCCGGCAGGCCGTTGCGATTATTCACAATGATGTCGGGCTGCAACTGAAACACCATCTTGTTCATCTTTTCGGATTCCCACTGTGCGGCACTGAGCGGCCAATCGACGTCGTACCAGAGGACGTCAATCTTTCCGTATTGGGTCAGGAGTTCGCGGATCAAGCCGTGCGTGTATTCCACAAAGCGCACGCGGGCCGCCTCATCCGTCGCGCAACGCGCGCCGTCGGGGTGGTGCCAATCCATCAGGGAATAATAAAAGCCCACGCGCAAACCTTCGGCGCGCGCCGCCTCCACATATTCCGCCACCAGGTCGCGGCCGCAGGCCTGCTTGGGAGCGCAATAGTTGGTGAGCTTCGATTCAAAATTGCAGAATCCCTCATGATGCTTGGTGGTCATCACCATGTACTTCTGGCCGGCGCGTTTGGCGAGCTTCGCCCATTCACGCGCGGCATGAGGTTTGGGCGTAAAGTGCTTCGCCAATTGCTGGTATTGCGCCACGGGAATACCCTCAACCTCCATGGCCCACTCGTGCTGGCCGATGACGGAATAAAGGCCCCAATGGATGAACATTCCAAATCTCGCTTCGTGCCACCATTTCATTCGCCGTTCGCGATCGGCTTGTACTTCCGCCGTCTCCTGACCCATGCCTGCGGGCTCTGCTCCGAATGCTGTATTGTGACTCAGGGGCAACACGCCTGCCGCGGAACCCGCAAGGGCGGTAGCGCTGGTTCCCAACAATCGCAAGTGGTCGCGCCTCGACATCTTCGGTAGTCTCATCTGTTCTTAGCTCCTTTGCATCAATTGGCGGCAGGGGTGGGTGCGCGGCGCCCTACCTTCGCCTGGAATCCCATCGCGATTCACGTCAAGAAAAGAAACTGACTCACGGCTCGGTTCACGTTACTTGGCTGGAGGTTCAATCTTGAAGGATAAGACGTCACACCCAGGGGCGTCAACTTCCACGATCCA
>CAYTMD010000034.1:0-24474 GCA_964438685.1 uncultured Acidobacteriota bacterium | reverse complement strand
TCGTCACAACGGGTAAGGAGCCTATCGCCGGTAAGCACCCCCCGTCGCTCGGCGCTACGCCGCAGATCAGGGCGCTACCGGCCTTTAGTCGCCCTCGACAAATACATATCTTTTGATATATAATACACAAAGTTATGGAAAACAAATCGTTGGATATTGCCCTGAGTCTTTACGACATTGCCGGCCCGATCTTCGTGTCCCTGAAGGAGCAGCTCAAGCCTGCGAGCCCAAAGGCGCGTTCGCATCCGGAGGTTAAAGAGCTGACCTTTACTCAACTGCGGATATTGTTCGCCATTGAGTATGGAAAGGACCAGGTCGGGAAACTGGCTCGAAGCGCACGGGTCGCCCAGCCTGCCATGTCCAAAATTGTTGATCATCTGATCCGTCTTGGTTTTGCCCGCCGTGCCCCCCATCCCACGGATCGAAGGCGAATCAAACTGAGCCTGACTCCGAAGGGCTCTACCCTGACCGGGCGGGTTCGCCTGAAGGCGGCGGAGAAGTATGTGGGCGCGATAGAAAATCTCTCCACCAGCGACCGGAAGAAATTGCTCGACGGCATTGCGGTGATTTTCCAAGTCATCGAAGAAACCAGAAAGGAGATCATATGAAGCTTGATCCGAAGAAGACAGCTTTGCTGACTCTCGATTTCCAAAAGGGAATTCTGGGATTTGTCCCCGGCGCAGAGGCCGTCATTCCCAGTGCATCGCGGGCCGTGGAATTTGCCCGGAAGCAACAATTCTTGATTATTCATGTGGGGCTGGGATTCTCCGAAGGCCATCCGGAAATTCCCGATACTGAGTCCCGATTTAAGCGGTTGAAGCAAAACAATCTCTTCGTAAAGGGCACGCCATCCGCCGAATTCCACGGTTCCATCGCCCGGCCCGAAGAGTTGGTGGTCTACAAGCAACGAGTCGGTGCATTTTCGGAGAACCACCTCCACTTGCTCCTTCGCTCGCGCGGCATTGAGAACCTGGTGTTCTTCGGAATCTCCACGAGTGGTATTACTCTTTCCACGCTGAGGCGGGCTTCCGACCTGGATTTCCGCTGCATTGTCCTCAAGGACGCTTGTTTCGACGTCGATCAGGAAGTTCACCGCGTTCTCACCGAGAAGATTTTCCCGGCGCAGGCGACGGTCCTCACCGTGGATGCCTTCATTGCCGAGCAGGGGGAATGATTGAGTTTAGAGAATACCCAGGAAACCTTGCAACCGTCTGAGGCAGATTTTGCCGTACTGCCCCCTTCGCAAGGGTGGCGTAAGACTTTTTCCGCCTTACGCAATCCGAACTACCGCTATTTTTATTCGGGGCAAACCCTTTCCCTGATCGGTACCTGGACGCGCACCGCCGCCCTGGGCTGGGTGGCCTTCCAAGTCACCCATTCGGAATTCCTTTTGGGAATTGTCTTCGTGCTCAATTCCCTTCCCATTTTCCTTTTCGCTGTGTATGCCGGTGCTCTGGCCGACCGTATTCCCAAAATCCGGATTTTCACATTTACGAGCTGGTTTTCGCTGCTGTCTTCGCTGACTTTGGCCGTCATGCTGTTCCGTGGTCGCGTTCACATTACGTATCTCATGATCTTTGCCGCGCTCTGGGGGCTCTCCATGACCTTTGAGATGCCGTCCCGGCAGACCCTGATGGTGGAACTGGTGGGCAAGAAAGATTTGGTGAACGCCATAGCTCTAAACAGCGCCATGGTGAACTCAACGCGCGTCATCGGCCCCGCGGTTGGAGGGCTTCTGCTGGCTTCCTTTGGGGCGGCGTGGTGCTTTCTCCTGGATGCCGTGAGTTATTTGGCGGTTCTTTACGCCATCCACAAGATCCAGCTTCCCGCCGCGCACTACGCGCCCAAGAACGTAAAGGCCGACTGGAAATACACCTTGGAAGGATTCAAATACTTAAAGACAAATTCCACCATATCCCAAACGGTAATCCTGCTTTTCATCATGGGGCTGGGAGGCTGGGCCTATCAATCGCAACTCTCCGCCTTTGTGGTGACCCAATTACACCTGGGTGCCCAGGGCTATGGCTGGCTTCTGGCCCTGAATGGCCTCGGCGCGTGTACCGCCGCTCTATTCGTCGCTGCCCGGGGAACTCATATCGTCCGCATTAGCACGCTTTATACCGGTACCTGCATTTACGCAGTTTTCATCATTCTTTTCGGTCTCATGAGTCATCCGGTCGGCGCGGCCTTGCTGCTTTTCTTCGCCGGGTTCGGCATCATCTTATTTTTTTCCGTCGGCAATAGCCTCATCCAAACCCAATCCCCGGATCACCTGCGAGGACGGCTGATGGGCATTTGGGCGCTGGTCTTCGGCGGTAGCCTGCCCGTGGGAAGCTTCTGGATGGGCATCGTCGCCCAAAAGGTGGGTTCAGGCCACGCTATGCAGGCAGGCGGCGTCTTCTGTGCCCTTGGAGCGGCCACCGTTTATATTCTGGGCCGCAAAAATCGGGGCTAACCTCAATACTTTTCACTTAACCGGTTTCAGGGAATAAGTGGTAATCGGTTGCCAGGCGCACCCCTCACCCGTCTCCGATGTCTGGAGTCCGATGGTCCCCATCGGGGTCCGGAAATCGGACTCCCCCAAGGGGGGCGAGGGATGTAGATTCAAGTTAACTCTCTCCTCGCCCCTTTGGGGGAGCGGGGCCGGGAGTGAGGGGGTCAAGTAAGGCCCAGTCAGCTTAAGTGAACCGTTTTGGGGCTAATCGCGATTGCTATCCGATTGCGGATCGCTGGCGGGGGTGGAGTGGGTTGGCACTTCGTGAATCGGAGCGGGGACGAGGCGTCCGGCAAGAAGATGGAGCAGGAACATGCCCATGAGAACCCCGGCAAGTCCCAGCACGAACCATCTCATGTCTGTGAGTGGATAGAATAAAGCGTAGAGTACGAGTACCCAAAAGGAAGTCGTCAGGATTGGGGTTCCGACCGCGATAAACATTGTTCCCGAAAAACCCGGCAGATACCACGGGAATTGGTCGTGCACGGACCTGCGAGCCCACCAGGAAGTGTCGATCTTTATGGCCAGGCCCTCTGCCAGCGGCAACTCCGTTTCCTCAGGGCCGTGCCGGTGGCCCAACCGGTAAAACTCGAACAGGTGCGAGTCGATGGAAATCATGCCGGGAATCGACTCCAATAACCTCAGGTAAGCTCGCCAGAATTGAATGACGCGGACGCCGCGGAAGCCGAGCGCTATGTAGAATAGCGAGAGCGCCAAGCCAAATAGAGTCACAATCAGGCTGATGTTGCGACCTGTTGTTGTGGCGGAAGTTGCGAACGCCAGAGCCGTTACGAGAAACGCCTGCACGGTGGAGAAATTGTTCATGCGCGCGTAGAGGATTTCATCCTCGTGGTACAACCGCTCGAGGATCTTCTGCCATGACTGTTTCGGATCGGGAAACTTCGAGTTGTAGCTCATCACGACCTTAAACCGCGCGACCGTCTGAATTCGCTGAAGCGAGATTGTACCTGAGATATGCTTCGCGGCCCAGTTCCTTCTATCCTTCTATCCGGTGTGCGCATAACCACCCGGAACCGTGCCTTTGAAACTGCTGTGAAGACCAACGGCGCGGTCGTGCGCCGGGAACTGACCGATGTTTCCCAGCGATCCCTGACGCGGACAAAGGATGAATAAATGCGCACTATGGGGCTAGGTCACATTCCTACAGTGTCAACAAGGATCTCGGGAACGTGAGAGAATCAATATGGCGCGGAGTTAACCTTCAAATGACCATCCGGCAATTGATTTGGTCTACTAGCGGAGGTCTCATTCACAAATAGGATTGCATCGAATCTCCTGTTTACAGGCACCTCAACCGTGGTAGACGGATCGTCCGGTCCGGCATAAACAGCCCCGATACTGCGGGAGAGATGCGGTTCCGATGCCCACTGAGCGGCCTGACTGTTCTGGGCAAGCCTGCGCAGATCCAAGGCAAACCAGGGTATGCCGGTCGATGCCAAGGCATGATCCAAACTACCCTGCGGGGCAGGCCCGATCGTAACTTCCCGAGTACCGTTGGTCCCATCTAATGCCCGGAATGATCCACGATTGAAAACGAATCCGAAGGTAACCAGCCGGGGACCGAAAGCCTCCTTGAGGTATCCCCCCATTGGTTTATAGGAGTCACCGTCGTACGTGACGTGGCCGTTGTGAGCCCAGACCACGAGCTTGGTCCCTGGGGAACGGCGTGCAATCCACTCTAGATTTTCAGCCATACTTTCCTCACGAGACTTTTCGCCACCTTGCATCTGAACCCATTGCTGAACGAGCCTTGCCATCTGAATTGCCCATTCCGGTTCGATTACTGGCGGGGTGCTCGAAAGACCTCTCGATTGATCGAGATGTTTCTCGATCAATCCACAGTCTTTCGCCAGTTGCTTCAGATCCACGGATTGAGCTGGGGATCGCGAGGATTTGACCATTTGGACCGTGTCATACACGCTCTGAACATGGCTTAAATAGGCAGGCTCTTGCTGCTGAACATAATTCTTCACAATACCAATGGCCATGGCAGGGTTCTGCATGTCGAAGCCCGTAAACTCGATTCGCCCTTTGCCGGACTGATTGAATTCCCGCATCCAAAGTACGAGGTCAAGTACTTCCTGTGTATTCCACGTCCAGAAATACATACCTCTCAGCAACTGTTTAGGATCACCTTCGCCATGCAAGACAAAATTATTCATCCGATAGGCTTCCGGCATGTTTGCCTCGATTGCAAAAACCGAGAAACCCTCCTGGGTGGCCAGAAACTCGATCATTCTGTGCTTAAGCTGGAAGAACTCGCGACTGCCGTGCGTCGCTTCTCCGAGCGCAACGATTTGAGATCCATTTACGATGTCGGCAATTCGAGAAATGTCAGTGAAGCCGTTTCCGGCCTCGACAGTTTTTAGCGGAATGGCGTTCTCGCGAGCCCATCTAATAAAGGCGCGCTGCTTGTCGTCCTCCGTCCCGGATCCCGGCAGTCGCGAGCCGATGATGGAACCGTACGGTTTAACTGCAAGGGTTTGCGAGGAAGCGTTGTTAGGGAAACGTGGGAGGATTAAAAAAAGGGATAACGCAATAAGTGCACAATTCCATCGTTTGCATTCCATGAACACTTTTTCCCTTACTTTCTTATTGCGCCACAAACGTCCCTCCGATGTTAACGCGGATTCTTGGGCTCGGCATTTGAATCGTGCAATGCTCAACCACGGGGAGCTGGCCCTTCGAACTGGGTCCAATGTGGACAGCCATGTTTTTGTATGACGGGGCACTCGAAAACAATCCACTCGGCTGATAAACAGGCTTGCCGCGGCTGTGTCCAGATTCCTGTCCATCATGACGTTTTATCACTTTCGTCGGTGCGCCTCGGGACCCATTTCCTACGGGCAGGAAATAACGAGCCGGAATTGTAAAATCTTTTCCTACTGGTAGGAAATTGGCCGATTTTCCAGTTGACAACACATCTTGCCTGCGTGCTAGCCTAATCATGCAGAGGAGTGTGACCCCGGCCGGTGGCGGGTAACCACCCCCGGCGCCAACGCGCCGCCCCTCCTGAATCAGGCGGGGAGTCTTGGGCGCGCCGGGAGAAAAAGCAGGCAGTAGGCGGTAGGCAGAAAGCAGCAAGATACCATGGATGCCAGAATGTATATGAAAACACAAGTACTTACAGGAAATTTAAGGGGCTTGCTGGAAATTGTATGTGGCTGATGAAAAAGGACTTATCGCGCCGGAACGGGTTCGGCGCCGGGGAAAAGGGGAAATTGAATTTACAGGGCTAATCCCAGTATGTTATTGAAAAGAAATGTAGAAAAAATGTCGATTTGTGCATATGCCAGAATGCCGATGAAAACAAAAGGCTTATCTCATTTTGCCCAGAATATGTATGAAAAAAAGGGGCTTGGCTCAAACCGCAGGTCGAAAGCGGAGATGGGGGCGTGTGAGCCTCGGAGGAATCGGGGGTCCGAACCGGGACCACATGGCAACATGCGTGCGGATCTTCGGAAAAACGTCGCGAAGGGGCGTAGGCGTTAGCCTGACGGCCGAAGGCACTCGAAAGCCCGCGAAACGAGCATGGTTATGTAGCCCGGTCGCGCCGCACTACCAGCGACTCACTCCGTCGGAAGCCTCTAAAAACACGTTTAAAGCAGCCGCTTGGACTATAATCGGTCACCGTCCGAGAGCCGGAAAGAAAATCCCGGAAGAATCCTTAATAGAGGAAATCATGAAGAAGCTATTTTTCGCATCGGTTCTGGTCTTCTTTTGCGCCGCCGCTGTGCTGCAGGCGCAGAATCCGCCGGAAGAGGAACCCGCTTCGCCTGCTACGCGAGGTCCAGGCACCCGTAACGGGCCACCTTCGACAACTCCGCAGCCGTACGAGAAGGTGATCACCAAGGATGCCAAATCCACGAAAGGGATCTTCACGGTTCACTTTATAAAGGACAAGTATTACTACGAGATTCCCAAGAGCGAACTCAACAAGCAATTCCTCTGGAACACGCGGATTGCCAGGAACACCGAGGGCGCCGGCTACGGCGGGGAGCAAGTGGCAAACCGCGTGGTTCGATGGGAGTTGAACGGTAACAAGGTCAACCTCCGGTCGATCGATTTCAGTGTGGTGGCTGATCCCCAGTCGCCCATCGCGCAAGCGGTCGCGGCGGCCAACAACGACGCCATTATCATGACCTTCCCCGTCGCGGCTTTTGCCGGCGATGGCTCCCCGGTAATCGAGGTGACGCGGCTGTTTAACAGCGATGTGCCTGAGTTTAGCGCGCGCCAACGCCTCAACGCCGCCACCACGGATGCTTCGCGCTCCTACATCGAGCGCATTTCTCCCTATCCGGAAAACATCGAAGCCGTGGCCACCCTCACCTATTCGCGGGCGCAGCCTCCCGCGGGGGCTGCGTCAACAACCCCGGTGAGCCCGCGCGTGATGGTGCGGCCGGGAAGCGTTACCGTGGTGCTGCACCACAGTATGGTGAAGTTGCCGGACAAGCCTTTGCTTCCGCGCATTTTTGATGACCGCGTGGGTTTCTTTACCCAAGACATGCTCGACTACAGCCGCGACGAGCAGCGCGCACCCCACGTACGTTATATCGCGCGCTGGCGCCTGGAAAAGAAGGATCCCACGGCGGCTCTGTCGGAGCCGGTCAAGCCAATCGTTTACTACGTCGACCCCGCTACACCGCTAAAGTGGAAGGAGTGGGTAAAGAAGGGAATCGAGGATTGGCAGCCCGCCTTCGAGGCCGCCGGATTCAAGAACGCCATCATCGGCAAATACGCCCCCACGCCGGAGGAAGATCCCGAATTCAGTCCCGAAGACGTTCGCTATTCCGTCGTTCGCTGGCTGCCTTCGACCACTGAGAATGCGGTTGGGCCGCACATCTCCGACCCGCGCACGGGAGAAATTCTCAATGCCGACATTCAGTTCTATCACAACGTGATGAACCTCCTACGCGACTGGTACTTTCTGCAAGTCGGGCCGCTCGATCCGCGCGCGCAGAAACTGCCGCTGCCCGACGCTCTGATGGGCCGGCTGCTGGAGTTCGCAGTGGCGCACGAGGTGGGGCACACACTCGGCTTGCAGCACAACATGAAAGCCAGTTCCCTGTATCCGCAAGAGAAGGTGCACGACCGGGAATGGGTGCACAAAATGGGAGCAGCGCCGTCAATCATGGACTATGCGCGCTTCAATTACGTGGCGCAGCCGGAGGATCAGATCCCCGCGGCGGACCTGGTGCCAAGGGTCGGCCCCTATGATATCTGGGCGATCAGGTGGGGTTACACGCAAATTCCCGACGCCAAAACTGCGGACGGCGAGAAGCCCACGCTCGACCAATGGGCGAGGGAACAGGACAGTACGCCGTGGTTCCGCTTTTCGACCGCAGGCGCGGCCGGCTCCGATCCCGGCGAACTGACGGAGGCGATTGGCGATGCTGACGCGGTCAAATCCACTGCGGCCGGACAGAAGAACTTGCAACGCGTTGCCAAGCTGCTGTTGTCCGCCACCACTGGCAAACCGGGAGAGCCCTATGAAGATTTGGCCGAGCTGTATGGACGAATGCTGGGCCAATGGACGCTGGAAATGAATCACGTGGCGGCGATTGTGGGGGGATTCGACACGCAAGAGAAGCACGTCGGGCAGACCGGCGTGATCTTCACTCCGGTGGCGAAAGACCGGCAGAAACAGGCCGTGAAGTTCCTCAATGAGAACGCATTTGCGACGCCCACGTGGGCTATTGATGCCCAGATTCTTCGCCGCATCGAAGCCGTGGGAGTGCTCGCCAGCATTCGCAACGCCCAGGGCATTATATTAAACAACCTGCTGAGCAGCCCGCGCTTCAACCGCCTGGTGGAGCAGGAAGCGCTCGACGGAAAAGCGATGTATTCACCGGCGGAATTCCTGGCCGACATTCGCACGGGCGTTTGGAAGGAGTTGGGTGATCCGCAGGTCCGGATTGACCCGTACCGGCGCAATTTGCAACGGGCCTACCTTGATCTGGTGAATACCAAGGTGAACGGAAACTCGCCCAATCTGCCTGCCGGACTGCCGCCGGAGTTCATGGCTTTCATGGCCAGTAGCGGAGACGAGAAGCCGCTCTATCGCGCTGAGTTGCATTCCCTGAACACCTCCATTACAACGGCAATCGGTAAAACGGCTGATCGGGAAACCCGGGCGCACCTGGAAGGCGCACGCGACCAGATCGCCAAAATTCTGGATCCCAAGTTCGCGTCGCCCTCGGGCAATGCCGGAGGCCTGACGATCCGAATGGGCTTTGATCCGTTGTGGGGTATTCCAGGGCCGAGCGATCAGTGCTGGCCTGATTATATTGTGCGACCTGAATAATCGATCAACCCGTTAAGAGCAATTGTTGCTATCGGGGGCGGACGGTCAGCGCAGTCCTGACCGTCCGCGTTTCTCATCGGGTCTTCATTTCAATCAAGGCAACCGAGCGTGGCTCCATGGGCACGTCGAAGACGCTGGGAAAATCGATATCCAGTTCTTTCTTCTGGTCGCCAGTATAGAGGATCACATGCCTGCTTCCTGAGCCTTCCAGTTCCACTTGGGGAGTTTCCGGCAAATCCGCGTAGTTGGCCAGCACCACTCCTATGCGGCCGTCCGGTGCTTGCCATGTGGCGGACTGAACCGTCGGCTCTTTGCCATAACCAAAATCGCGCTGCGCCACTCCGCGAACCTTCCATGGCCGCAGCATGCGTCCGTAGATCAGATAGTCACGCGCCACGCTGGCACGAAAATGATTGGTGCGCTGGGCCCAGTCGAGAATGGCCGCCTGATCGGGGATGGCGCGAGTCCAGGTCTGGTCCCAGTCGTATTCAATCTGGCCGTGGTCGCGCAGCGTGAAGTTGACCATATAGCCGGTCACCAGAGCTCTGGCCACCGAGGCCCGAAGCGCTTCGTCACTGGTGCGATGAGTATAAAAACCCTGATGGCCATTGGCGTATTCGTGATACAGGAATGAAAACAACGGGCACACGGTGACGCGGCCGTCCCAGGTCTGGAAGTCTTGCAGATAGGTCTCCGGCGGCGCTCCCTCGCACGACATGGCCATGTGGGGATTGCCAGCGCGTGCCGCGTCCTCATCCGCCTTGATCAGGCCGGTAAAGGCTTCCGTCATCCACGGACCGGGCACCGGTGGGTGGCCGTGATTCGTGGCATAGCAAGCGCGCGGACCCGGTCCCTGGTCGAATTGCTGCACCACGTCGGGTCCCAGTTCCGCCATTCGCCGGGTCATATCAACCACCATCTGCCGGCCCTTCTCGGTGCCCACACAGGCCACATAATTCTTCCGCCACCTCCAACGGTCTTGCAGAAGGCTGCCATCCCACTTCCGAGCCATGAACGATTCGGCCTGTTGGGCGCGGAAATACGGCATGCCATCGTATTGAGTGTTCGATTGCGAAGTGACCCAGCAGAGGCCGTCGCCATAAATTACCGGATGCCAGCCGTTGGCCTTTGCTTTTACCATGAATTCGCGGACGGCAGCCTCGCCGCCGAGGGGCGGGAAGGCTTCCGGTTGCACCCACGGGCCGGACTTCTCCCAATTAAAGATAATGGCCATCAGAGGCGACTTCAACGCAGTGGCAAGGCGATCCAGATAAGGCAGCGCATTGGTCAGCGGGGTAAATTCAGGATTCACCGCGGCGGGCGGGTCCCAATCCCCCTGGCCCCTCATCGGAAAGGCAATTCCGACAGGGGCATCTTCCAGCCACTTGGGGGAGTCCGCGCGCTGCCCAATCTTCTTCGCGCAGAAAGGTTGGTGGGAAGCCCAGTCACGATAGATTTCCGCCGCGGCGTACCAATCGCCATGGAAGGTTCCAATCACCACGTTGTAAGGAAGCGTGTATTCGCTGGGCCCGCGCGTGCCGGGATAATGCCCCACTCCCATGGTGACGCCATCGCGCTCCAGAAAGGGATCGATGAATTTCGGCAGCCCTTTGGGATCGTCGCACGCCACGTACAGCCCGCCGGCATCGTTGTAATAGGCCAGCAACTGCGTTGTGGTCCACTCACCGGGGTAGTTGTTAGAGCGCCAGATTTCCGGCGTGTCGGCTTCCTTCCCTCCCCAGGGTCCAATGGACATCCCGGGTTCCACCGGTCCGGCCAGCGCTCCGTCAGCGGTGGACCACAGTATGTGGCTGGAGTTTTGATTGCTGGAATTATCAAATGGGACCTGCACCACCGGAAACTGAACGTGCCCAATCCACCATGAGGTGCGGTTCTTCAGGGTCAGCGACCAATAGGTTAAAGATTCGCGCGCCGGGCATCGCACCGTGACGCGAGCGTCCACCGGCAACTGGCCAATCTCCTTGAAGTCCAGGGTCAGCGTTTCGCCATCAGCGTTGTGGATTCTCTCAACGTCAACGTCCTTCGCGTCAGAGGACGTAACCAGCCTGAACTCGCCCTTGTCATCCAGAAACTCGATCTTGAAAAGCGGCAGGCGCGCGTGGCCGGGAATCAACAAGTCGTGGTCCTGGCCATAGGTCGAGCGCAACGACTCAATGCTTCCTTGCTTGGTGTCAATTACCAGCTTGTATCCGGAATTGACAACGATAACGGAAGGCTTGGACGCGGGCGCAACTTGCGCGGCCATTGCGCCGGAAGCAGCTAAAATCGCTCCGAATTGAACCAGGGCTGTGAGTATTACCGGGCGGGATATTCGTTCCACAAAAATTGTCTCCTGAACGGTGATTTCTTGGCGGACCGGACGCGTGCCATTCGACAAGCGGATAATATACACCGGCTGGGGGGGGCAGGAGCCACGTGCTCGGAACTTGGGGCTGACTGTAAGCTGTCGGCTGTTAGCTGTCAGCAATTAGCTTGCGGGCATTCGCAGCCGCTGGATTAATTGGGCGATGGAATCATACCGCTTCAGATGGAGCCCCAAAGCGCCGCCGCCAGGATAAATCTCAACAAACTCCGGATCCGGCGACAAGCCGAAGCGGCGATAGAACGCGTTTTGGATGAATTGTTTTACTTCACTCGATGGCGCAAGATGAGTGTCCACGTGTACCTGGAAATAGTCCCCCTGACCCGCCGCATTCACGCGCACGGCCACCGCCTGTTGCCCGAAGGCTTTTTTGAGCATGGCCTCGGCAAGGTCAATCAGGGCCAGTCCACGGAAGAAATTCGACCCCTTCAGCCGGTGGAATTCCATGTCACCTGTCAGCGCCTCGTCGTCGAGTCCCTGGTTGAAATCAAAGGGCGTGGCGCTGTGCCGTTCGAGCCAGAGGTTCAAGCGTTCCGGCCCTGCGGTCCCCCGTTCCCAATCCAACTCCCCTTCCATGGCCTCGCGGGAAGGCAGGCTATGGGCGTCAATCTCCACGGAGCGGTCACCGCGTTGCGACAGCGTGACGTACTCGATCCATTCTTCCGGGTGGTGGATGAGGTAGAAGTTCTTGGCCACTTCGCCGAACAGATAGGCAACCATGGCGCGCAGCGGAACGCCAGATTCTTCGATCACGTTTCCGCTGGCCATCCCGCGACGCAGCATCGGGTCCCGCCAGCCCGCCAAGAGCGACGTTATCGTGGCGTCAGCTTTCTGGATCGCCGCGCGCCCATCGATGCCGCTCACTTCCATCAACTGCCCGATGTACCAATCGCGATTAGCCTCCAGGCACAGCCGCAAGTCTTCCTGCTTAACCAAAAGCGGAAGGGCCCGCAGTGTCGAGGAAATCCAGGCGCGGCTCTCGGGGCTAAGCAAGCCGTCGTCCAGCAGATCATCTTCGATGCGCTTAAAGAAATCCGTATCGAGCGGGAGGCGCGTGAGCAGAGCCGCCATTTCCGCCGCCTTCCCGGTAAGCTTGCGCATCTCCCCGGTCATCAAATGACCGGCGGCGGAGCCTTCGCCGTAGGCGCCCCACGACCAGCGCCAGGCACTGCGATCGCGCTCCGCGGTATAGGGGAAAATAATCTGGAATCGCTCGGCGGGAACCGGATAGGTCCCCATAATCCGGTAGTTGTCCTTTGGGTTGGAGGAGATCAGCGTGCCTTGTCGCGGACGGCCCTTCTGCTCTGTCGCCTGGTCGAGCGACCCCGCACGCACGCCCGTACCGTACTCCGCCTGGCTCGCCAGATGAACGAGAACATCAGGCGGTATGCCAATTTCCCACAGCGCGTTAATGGCGTTCTTGGTGGCCACGGTCAGCGCGGATGAACTGGAGAAACCACCCTGGGCGATATCCCCGGTGGAAACCAGCCGCAATCCGCGGAAGTTTTCACGCCCCAGGTGCTCCCGGATTTTTGCGCCCAGGTTGCCGCTGCGCAGCGTGCGCATGGAAGCAATAGCATTGCCCACCAGCGCGAAGGGACGCCGCATATTACTGGCCACCCACAAAGAGGGTGGCGGCAGCGGCTGATTTTTGTTCCGGCGCGATTCCAATTCGTCTTCACTGAAATATCCCAGGGAGAGGAGCAAACTCTCGCTCATTCGCGTGCCGAACTTCTCGTAGGTATGCAAGTCGGCGACATCTTCGCTGGGGTACATCACAGCATTATCGGAAAGGACGAAATTGATGCTTTCACGGTACTTCGGGTTCATCGGAAACAATTGGATTCGGCCGTCGTCCGCGCTTTGCAGCAATACCACAATCTGTTCTTCACCGTGTTCGCTGCCGGCCCCAATGGGCATTTGCCACGCTGGGCCAAAGAACCTGACCATGTCGGGGTGCATGAAAGCGATGCGCAATCGCCCGCCTGAAATTCCAATTCCCACGGGCCGGTGGGGGTCGAATCCAAGCTTCTCCTTCGTGGCGGCCGACATCAAATCGCCCAACTGGCGCGCGATCGACGCCACCTGCACGGCGGGACGATCAGCGGCAATCGCTCGTGCCGCTTCCTCGATTTCCAGATCTTCCGGAAATAGCAGGCCGCGAGTGGACGCCAGCAGGCCCTCCAACAGGGCGAGATCCATCGGTTGGGTCACATCGGAGCAGAGCAGGTCATATTCGGCGTCCCGCACCGTGGTCGTGACCGTGCGCACCTCACCCTGCTCCCGGCTGATGGCTTCAATAACGTCCGTAAGGTAATACTGGCCTTGCGCGTTGTTGTTGGTCAGCACCTGTGCATGCCGGTGCAAAGTGGCTGCTCGAATGGCGTAGAGCGGGCAATTTCCTTCCGTGCCATCCAGGAGTGCCTGGCGCGCGGGCCCGTCCTCTTCCCGGGCAATGTCCCGTTCCTCAATGATGCGCAGCACGCGTCCGCCAGGACCGCGCAGCACCCGGCCCTTGCCTCGATTCTTCGGGGGCTCGTACTGCGCCGTCAGAAAGGTGATGTCAGCCTCGCGCTCCCCTGCCCGGTGAGTGTCAAATAAGTGGCGGAATACGGATGAGGGGACAATGCGGTCGCCCATGGTGATAATCAGCAGAGGGTTTCGCAACAACAAATCGGGAACATTGAATCCTTCGAAGGCGGCGAAAGCCGTTCCCCCTGTAGGGTTGGCGGATTGAACGTAGATATTGTCCTGCCCCAGCGCACTCATAACCTCACTAGCGCGATAACCCACCAGGCAGATCACCGGCGACTGGTGGAAACGCCGGAAAGCGTCTATTGAGTGCCGGGCCAGCGGCGTGCCGTATACGGGCTGAATGCACTTGGGGTCCTGACCGAATCGCGTGCCTCGGCCCGCGGCCAGAACCATCAGGACAGGCGAATCCGAAGTAATGCCACCATAAAGTTTAAGGCTCGGGGAATTTAGGATTTTATCTTTCGACAGCCGGACCGCAGTTCCAAGCGGATTGGATGTGGGCAAGGGTGAGTCCTCTTGTTCGATAGTCCAGAATCGCTATTGTGGCCTCACCAAGCCGGGGAGTAAATGATCTTTTGCAAGGGAATAAGGTGCCAGCGGCTGGGAACCGTGGATTAAGGGATGTAGTTTCGTGGTTGTTGAAGGACCGAGCGATGGCCTGACCTGCCGATGCGGGGGAGCGCAGGCAAAAGCTCCCCCCTGTTCCAATCGGCATTGCTATCTTTCATCCGGATGGCTATGGCGCCAATTCCAGTATTGATCCTGCTCACGCCTGTTCGCTCTCGCGTACTCGTGATTGGGCCGGTGGTTGGTTGTTAGATACACTCCCCAGGCATGATTCTCGCGATCATCCCAGTTATGGTAGTCCTTGTGGTTCCGATCGTAAACTCGCACCTGGACGGTGGCACTTTCGGGGCTGGGAAAAGCCATGACCGCCATCGGTCCTGCAATGGCTGCAGCCAGGAAAAGTGAAGCAACGTAACGACGTGCGTTGTGCATATTGTAGTCCTCCAAACTTGAAATCTTCCGCCTTCGGGATAGCACCAGCCGTGACGCTGCGCCTGATGTCGGCTGGTCTTTGTTGCATAGCATTTATATCCGAGGGCAAACGGCGTGTCAGTACAGACCAGCTCACCTGTTAGGTCAATACAGCTCACTCAGGATTACGGAGTCTCAGTACGCCTGAATGCGTGGGGGGACTGCCGGAAGGGCGGGGCTTCACGGGCCGGGGAAAAGCGCTCCAATCAGGGAAAGCGGATCACGACCGGCGCGCCGCAGGCGCCTTGAGTGCGGCGGCAGCAGCTTCCGCATTCCCAAAAGGTATAGCTAACGTCCCACGACGTCGTGGATTTTGCTGACGAGGACACCGGGGTCGTAGATGGGCTTTTCCAGGTAGGCATTGGCGCCGGAAGCGGCGAGAAGGCGTTGGCGATCACCCTCCATGGCATGGGCGGTGGCAAGCAAAATGGGTAGTGACTTGCCCCCCGGAGTTTGGCGGATCAGTTGGGCGATTTCCAGGCCGTCAACCGGACGTCCCCGATAGCGACAGTTGCGCAAGGACACGTCCAGGATCATGCCGTCAAAAGCGGAGGTTGCGATCTGCGCCAGGATGTCTTCCACGTCTTCGCTGAAGGAAACCAGGAACCCCCCGGCGCGTTCCAGCGCCAAGCGATAGAACTTGGCCACCAAGGGGTTATCTTCCACAACCAGGATGCGTAGCATGACGGGGCTGCTGGGCAACATGCTCATACTTTCAGTCTACTCGAATCCTTTCTTGATCCGATTTCCAGGGGTTAATGTCCGCTGCTTTCCCCACCGACGGGGGCACTGGATTCTGCCTGCGCTGCCAGCTTTGAAGCGCCGAGAATTTCCTCCAGCCGTGCCAGGAATTGAGCGCCCTCCAGAGGCTTGATCCAGATCTCGGGAGTTACCTGCAGATGGGTAAGGCGCTCACGCACATCCGCCGGCTCGTAACCGGTGACCATGAAACAGTAGATATCACGAATCAACGCGCCGGTTTGCAGTTGTGCCACTAAATCTGCGCCATCGCCAAGCTCCGCGCCAGGGTGCTGGGGCAGGGCCAAATCCACAATGACGAATTTCGGGCGAAAGCGGCGGGCTGCGTCCAGAGCATCATCCGCGGTAGCCGCGGTTAACACATAATACCCGTGCTTGGTGAGCAGCGTCTTGAGGAAGTGGCGGAACTCTGCGTCGTTGTCAACCACAAGAACTCTTATGCCATTCTCGTCTCCTGCCGCCAAAAGGGCATCTTTACCCTTCACGTGCACCATGTCTTCGCGCTCACGCCGAACGGGAAGCGAAAACGTCACCGTGGTCCCGCAGCCCAAGCCGGCGCTCCACAGCTTGATGCGTCCGCCCATCATTTCCACCAGGCTGCGGCAGATCGAAAGCCCCAGGCCGCTGCCCCCTTGCTGGCGGGTAAAGGTGCTGTCCAACTGTTGGAACTTCTCGAACAGGTGCTGCTGCTTGGCCGGGGCAATGCCGATGCCGGTATCCTGGACCTCCAACTCAACAAAACCGCGCTCGGCGAAAGACCGTCCGCGCAGCGTGATCCATCCCTTGTCGGTGAACTTAACGGAGTTACTGAGCACATTGATAAGGACTTGTTTGGCGCGCGCCGGGTCTGCCATAACCAACGGCAGCGGCGCGGCTTCCGTTTCGTCGATCAACGTCAGGTGTTTGGCCGCGGCCTGCACGCCGACAACGGACTTGGCTTCCTGGATTACCGACTTCAGGTCAAAGGCATCCGGAGCCAGTCGCAATTTTCCGGCTTCGATCTTGGCCACGTCCAACAGGTCATTCACAATGGAAAGCAGGTGTTCGGCGCTGGAATAGACGTCGCGAAGCAGCTCACGTTCCTCATCGCGGCTATCGCAGAGGCCATCGAGAATCAGGCGCGAGAATCCCAGGATAGAATTAAGCGGGGTTCGCAACTCGTGCGAAGTGGTGGCCAGAAACTCCGTCTTAACGTGGCTCAGTTCGGCCAATTCGAAATTGGCACGTTCGAGTCTCCTGTTCAGTTCGCGCAGGTAGCGAATACTCTCCTGGAAGTAGGACTCGCACATCATGTTCAGGTCGATGTTCAGGATCTTGTCCAAGGCCAGCCGGATAGCTTCCAGTTGCGCGGGCTCCGAGGAGTAGACTTCCACCAGCTTTTCCTGAAGGTACGTGCGAACCACTCCCATGGCGCTGATCATGTAGCGCTGGGGCAGGCCGATCAGCACATGGCGTACGCCGATTTTATAGCGCTCTGCGGCATAATCCTCGTCGAAAGGCCCCCGGAACAAGCGCTTGGCATAAACCTGCAGCGTGCGCTTTAAACGGTCAATTTGTTCCTGGCCCCCAGTGAAAACCTTGCCGGCCTCGGGATGTTCGGTAATCTGGTCGTAAAAGCGCTCCGACATGCCCGACAGGTATGGGTCCATGCGGTCACCGACTGCTTGGAGGAACCCAGCGTCTTCCTCGCTGAAGCCGACGTACCGCTTCATCTCCTCGAAGAATGTCTCGGGCTTTCTGGTCACGTGGTTGGCCTTGTGGTAAAATTGCCCACTGGTATCTCTTGATAAGGGAACATCATACCATTGGACCGGGCACGTCTAAAACGTCTTTTGCGCTTTCCGCCCACCTTCCGCCAGAACCTGGTAGTACTGGTAATCTCGCTGTCCGGGATCATTTTGTTGGCGGGATGGGAAGCGTTTCAGCATGGCCTGACCCTTAAGTTGGGGCTGGTCTTGGCTCTGCTGGCTGCCCTCTCGGCGGCCACGGGGATGCTCATTTTCCAGGAGCGCCAATCTTGGACGATTCTGGGCGAATTACGCGGCGCCCTCAGTAAGATTGCACCCTCATACCCTACACTGGTTCAAATCGCTCCATCTGCCAACAGCACCATGGCGCTGGAAGAGGAAATCCGCTCGCTTACCGACCACTGGCGTGAATTCTGCGATCATTGCCAACGCCTGCACGATACGGAAATGGTGCAAGCAGAACACCTGGCGACCATGGGGGAACTGGCGGCGGGCGTCGCGCATGAAATCCGCAATCCCCTGGCAGGAATTGCCGGCGCTATCGAGATTATCAGCAAGGATTTCCCCAAGGATCACCCCGACCGCGAAATCCTGGAGGACCTTCGGCAGGAAGTACGGCGCATTGAAAAAGTACTGAGCGATCTACTGACCTATGCGCGCCCCAAGGCGCCGCAATTCGGCATGGCGGATTTGAAGGATACCGTGGCGCACACTTTGCAGCTTGCGCGCCAGCAGAGCGGTAGTAAGAACGTGGAGTTCTCCATCCAGATTCCTACTCCCCTCCCGCGTTTCCGCATGGATCCGGAGCAACTGCACCAGGTATTGCTGAATTTGGTGCTTAATGGTATCCAAGCCCTTGACCAGGAGGGTAAGATAACAATCCAGGCGCGAGTCCTGCCGGGCTCAGGCGCACCGAATCGGCCCAATTTTATCGAGATCTCTGTCAGCGATACGGGCGGCGGAATTTCATCCGACCATCTGGAGAAGATCTTCCGGCCATTCTATACCACCAAGCGGGGTGGAACGGGTTTGGGGCTTTCACTTTGCCGACGTATTATTAGCCAGCACGGCGGGACGCTTACGGCAGAAAGCGAAATCAACAAAGGGAGCCGTTTCATTATTCGCCTCCCGATGCGGGAAGCAGTCGAGGAATCCAAAGAGATTTATGCCTAATGAAAAAGTTCTGATCGTGGACGATGAAAAATTGATCCGCTGGTCTGTGCGCCGCCAGTTGGAAGAGTGGGGTTACACCGCCATCGAGGCCGAAAGCGGCACGGGTGGGCTGGCACAGATCCGTTCGGAAACCCCCGATCTCATTTTGCTTGATGTGCGCCTGCCGGATTTGAGCGGCATCGAAGTCCTGCGCGAGATCAAACAGAATAATCTCTCCATTCCCGTCATCATGATCACCGGCGACCCGCAACTTGATGACATCAAGACGGCCATCAAACTGGGCGCACTGGATTTCATCAAGAAACCTCTCGATTTCGACGAGCTGCAAATAACCCTGGCCAACGCCATTGACCGCTCGCGGCTGCGCTCTGAACGCGACAGCCTGCGCGACGAGGTCCGCAAACACTCCGGCTACCACGAAGTGGTGGGGAAATCTCCCCGCATGATAGAGTTGATGACCTTCGTGCGCAAAGTGGCGATTAGCGCCACATCCACCGTACTCATCCAGGGAGAAAGCGGCACCGGAAAAGATCTTGTCGCCAAGGCCATCCATTACGACAGCGCCCGCAACGACAAGCCGTTCGTAACCATCAACTGCTCGGCCATTCCTGAAACCCTGATGGAAGCCGAACTTTTCGGGCACGAGCGCGGAGCGTTTACCGACGCCAAGGCGCAGAAGAAAGGGCTGTTCGAAGTTGCCGACGGTGGCACGCTCTTTCTGGACGAAATCGGCGAGTTATCCACGTATCTTCAGGCAAAACTGCTGCGAGCGCTGGAAGATCAGACCATCCGCCGAATCGGCGGGGTGAAGGATATCGGCGTGGATATTCGCGTCATCGCGGCCTCCAATCGCGACCTGGAGCAAGGCGTGCGCGAGGGGACCTTCCGCCAGGACTTGTTCTACCGGCTCAGCATCATCCCCATCTTCATTCCGCCGCTGCGGCATCGCAAAGAAGACATCCTTCCCCTCGTCGAATTCTTCATCGAACGTTACAACTTCCGCTTCCGGAAAGCCGTAAAAGGGATCACACAAGAGACCCGCGAACTTCTGCTGCAACACGACTGGCCGGGAAATGTGCGCGAGTTGAAGAACGCCGTGGAGCGCGCCATGATCCTGGAGGAGTCAGAGTACATCCGTCCCACCTACCTGCCGATTCAAGTTTCCGGACAGGCCCTGGGGTACGATAACTCCATGCCGGTGAGTGCTCCGGAGAGTGAATCGACGGACGCTCCGCTGATGGTCAGTAGCACCGCCGCATCCTGGCGCCCAACTCAATCGGGAAGAATGATCCCGGTACTCGAACTTCCCAAGCAGGGCACGTCATTGGAAGAAGTGGAGCGCGAACTGGTGGGCCTGGCACTAAAACAAACGGCAGGCAATCAGACCCACGCGGCCAAACTGCTCGACATTTCCCGCGACGCCCTGCGCTATAAGATGAAGAAGTTCGGGTTCGACGCGGAAGCCGAGACATAACGGCACTCTTTATCCGCGCGTTTCCGGAGTCAATCCAAACCTTTAACCGGGACCTTACCCGTTCTGCCCTTCCCGTACCTCTTTCATATCTCCCGCATCTGAAATAGCAGGGGGGATGGTGGCAACACTGTTCACATAAGCTCACTGGTCGCGACTCGATCCCCTCACCCCAAAACAGAAGGACGGAAGAAGTAATTTGAATTTACTTCCCTCGCCCCCTTGGGGGAGAGGGTGGACCGCAACCGGCGCTTTCACCAGCCGGGGCGGGACGGGTGAGGGGGTCACCCATTGAGCATTTTCCACTTCTGCCCTGAAATTGGTTAAGTTTACAGGTTATTTCCGGACCGAGCCCTGAAGGGGCGAACTACAAAGTCTCCCGCTTCGCCCCTCCGATGGGAATAACCGGTGGTCGGAAAAAGGTATTGAGGCTGATGTTAGCGCGCCCCTTCAGGGCTTGGAAACAAGACGACCATTCTGACCCAGGCCGTTGGCCTGGCCTAGGTTGGAACGCCCCTTTGGGGCTGAAGAGCACAACCGTGCAGAGAAGACTATTGAGTCTGGCGAAAAGTCCAGGCTACTGGACCATCACGAGTTGGCCCGCGAAACCTCGTCGAAATCTATCAAGGAGAACCTATGGGACTGCTTTGCGAGACGGATGTGGCGGAGGTCCGCGAAAGACTCGAAGAGATGGCAAATCCGGTCAAGCTGGTTCATTTTACCCAGGAACAGAATCTTGAATACGGCCGCGAAGCCAGGCAATTGCTTGCAGAGCTGGCGCAAATAAACGAAAAAATATCACTTGCGGCCTACGATTTTCTGATCGACAAGGATAAGGTCGCCGAATACGCAATCGATAAAGTCCCCGCCACCGTCATTCGCAATGGCAAGGACTATGGGATTCGCTTTTTTGGCCTGCCCTCCGGTTACGAGTTTGCCGCCCTGCTCGACGCGATCGTGGCCGTTTCCAAGGGTGATTCAGGATTGAAGCCGGAAAGCCGCCAGAAATTGGCTCAACTCACCCAACCGCTTCACCTGCAAGTGTTCACCACCCCCACTTGACCTCACTGCCCGCCGGCCGTGCGCTTGGCATACCAGTTCGCCATGGAGAGTGACCTTGTCCGCGCTGACGGAATTGAAGCCACCGAGTTTCCGGACCTCGCTGAAAAATTCCGCGTCTTCGCCGTCCCCAGGACCATCATCAATGGGAATGCCCATGTCGAAGGCTCTCTACCCGAAGGCTTCTTCCTGGACGCAATCCTGAAGGCACTGAAGCCGCCCGCAGAACGATGAATGTTCTTGCGCCGACCCGAGCGCCAACCATGCCCAGAAGCCTTTGGGGATTAGCCGGAAGGGCAGACTGGCCCAAGCGAGCGTAGCCGTGTGACTTACGCGAATCACGCCAGCCGGTCCATGGTCAACACAGAGGAATCGTTCAAATAATAGAAGCGGAAGCCTGATCAGGGCCATTGATCGGGAGAGGTCACCAGTCTTCTCTTGAAGGGGTCGTTATGCATGTAGTCGAGTTCCTCCCTGTGCTTTTTCTCGGTGAAAATGTTAAAGGCACATAGCGCCTCTGCCACAGTCGATGGCACGAATCGCTCACGAATCGCTGTGGATGGCTGGCGCAGCTCTGCGTTTTCGTGGAGCCCGCAGGGCTCGGCACCTGGGATTATCTTGTTTCCCGGCAAGGGCGGCGATAATCTGTTGCGCGGATCGCTTCTTCAGATGGTAGCGCAGCGCCCGCTTTTTAATAGGGAGATCATTCATGGCTTCATTGCTCAAATCCAAATCATTGATTGTGGCTCTCACAATGCTATTGCTGGTTGGCGCGCCCGGGTTGCTTGCCCAGAGCGCAACTGCGAACGGGAATAACCTGTCCGCAGTGGTGGATTCCAACAACCAATTTGCAATCGATCTCTATGCGAAAATCAACGCGCAAGACACCGGCAAGAACATCTTCGTCTCGCCCTTCAGCATCTCCACAGCTTTGGCGATGACCTTTGAAGGCAGCAGCAACAACACACGCAAGCAGATGGCCGCCGTCCTGCATTTCAATCTGCCCGATGCGGATCGGCAGGCGGGCTATTCCGCGCTGCTGGCCGCCACCAGCGCAGGGCCCGGCAAACACTACAAACTGGATGTGGCTAACGCGCTCTGGGGGCAGAAAGGCTACAAATTTGAATTGCCCTTCCTCAACGTCACCGGCAAATTCTACGGCGGCGCATTGAAGCCCGTAGATTTTGCCGGTAACACGGAAGGGGCCCGCATAGAAATCAACACCTGGGTTGAAGACCACACCGCGAAGATGATTCGCGATCTGATCCCGAAAGGGGCCATCAATCCGGATACTCCGCTGGTGTTGACCAACGCCATCTACTTCAAGGGGAAATGGGCCTCGCCCTTCAAAGCAGCGGCGACCAAAGACGCACCCTTCAACGTCAACGATTCCGTTAAAGTTCAGGTGCCCATGATGTCGCAGACCGGGCGCTTCCGCTATGTGCATGAAAACGGAGTGGCGGCCATTGAACTGCCCTATGCAGGCGACGATCTCTCCATGATTGCTATCCTGCCCGATGGTGATATGGAAAAGTTCAGCAAGAGCCTCTCGCTCGACGCCATTCGGCAGCTTTGCGTCGACATGTACTCCGAGGATGTGGACATCTTTCTGCCCCGCTTTAAATTGGAAGCCGGCTACGGCCTCGGTGGCATGCTTTCGGAGATGGGCATGCCCGATGCATTCAGCGAGAAGCTCGCAGATTTCTCCGGCATGACGGGCCGGTCCGATCTCTATATCAGCAAGGTCCTTCACAAAGCCCGGATCGAGGTGAACGAAGAGGGCAGTGAAGCGGCGGCCGCGACGGCCGTTATCATGGCCCCTAAGAGCGTCCACTTGGAAAGGAAGCAGGTCTTCCGTGCTGACCATCCATTTCTCTTCATGATCGTCCACAACTCGACCGGGGCCATCCTCTTCATGGGGCGCTTGTCAAATCCCACAATCTAGGAACTTACTGAAAGGATCGCACCGAGGACTGGCGCTGTCGAAGTTGTAACAATTTCGCCTTGGGAAAGGTGACAGTGGCGGCATTCCCGATTCAGATTGATTTCGTGTGCTTGCCCTTGGGGTACCGTGCGTGAGAAAAGCCCACGGACAGGAAAGCACTGTGCGTGGCTACCGTGGATCCCTTCCCAGTACAGAGTGGGAAATCCGCCCTAAACCGGCCAGGAATCCACACGGCATGGTCTTACCTTTTCCATGCCAATCACCCCACGCTGGAGTATGATTTGGATTATTCGGATTGTGACGGAAGAAATCCCACTCGATGGCGAGATAATTCTATGGCCTGCGCAATGCTCTGGGAGCAGAGAGGGGGCAATCATGGGTGAACCACGCAGCACTTACACGATTCAGGATATTCTGGAAGGCAACGCAGAAGCGCAGTGGCGTCGCGAAGGCGTATCGGAACAGGATATCGAGTTCTCCCGCCTTACCGGGATGGATGCAGGAGACATTCGGGGCATTCGCAAATTCACTGCCCAGCACCCGGGCTACGTGATTTTCATACGGTGCCCCAAGGTAACGGCCCGGCCGCACTATCGCAATTTTCCGCCCAAGCCAGGGTACGCTACGGGAAAGGAATCTAAATCCGGCGACTCGGGTTTGGCCCTCGTAACAAGGAAGATCAAACAGGGCGACGGATCGACAGTTACCAGGAGTAAGTGGGTCGTTTCCGACTACGACCTCATGAGTTTCTGGCGGAGGGGTGCTAATGGTTTGGAAAAGATCGTGGTTACGGCGGGGGAAAACAAGTCAGGCCATTGGGTACCCAAGGACGGAGCCAAAACCGGCCCGTTAAGCCGTGAGGCCACCGCCCTGATCGCAAAGTTGAACACCTTCATGGAGTCTGATGCCCGCATCATGCACGGTTGTCAGGACGACTGGAAATCCCAGGGGAACCGGGGCGTTGTTCCCGGGGGGGATCGTTTTGCGGAGTTCAACGCGGGTTCGGTGGAGTACTTCGACCGCCCGTCTGCCTTGGGCTATCGTTACAGAACCTTGGGCATAAAGTGGCCTTACGATGGCTCTGGCAGATACAAGCTCACGTAGTATTCTGCGGGGACAATCCCGGGTTGGGCTTGCCTACCCGGGACTGTTTTCACGCGACATTCCCTCGCTTGATCCGCCCGGGGAGTTGACCCGGGCCGGCAGGCTTCGGGATGCAGGTTCAGTACTTCAAAAGGGAGTGAACGGGGTACTGGCTCAGTTTCTCGCGCCCCTTCAACTCTTCCAGTTCAATCACAAATCCGATTCCGGCCACGCGTCCGCCCAGAGATTCCACCAGGCGAGCAGTGGCGGCGGCAGTTCCCCCGGTGGCCAGCAAGTCATCGATAATCAGCACTTCCTGCCCTTGACTGATGGCGTCGCGGTGAATCTCGATCGCGTCTTTTCCATACTCGAGGCTGTAAGGCATGGTGGCGCGGTCGGCGGGCAACTTGTTGGGCTTGCGCGCCGGCACAAATCCCGCGTTCAGACGGTAGGCCACCATG
>CAYTMD010000033.1:0-24895 GCA_964438685.1 uncultured Acidobacteriota bacterium | reverse complement strand
CCATTGTTCCTGAGCCCCAACAGCTCGCACTTTCACTGGCTTGATTGGGACAGGCAACCGACTTATGCAAACCCAAACCTCCTTCTCATTTACCGATCAACCCTGTCCTAAACCCTTTCCTTGCACTCGGTCGACGAGGGCTAGGCGATTATTTTGGACAGCAGTGACTCCCACTGGTCCCTGTGAGTACCGCGAGGCTGGTTTCAAGCCCGTCAATCTAAATGGTGGCCGGCTTTTCCGCCCGGCTGCGGCTTGAGCGGCACGGCACTTCAAGTTCCTGTTTTTATGGCTTACCTCTGCGCCACCTTGTTTGCCGCCGATCGGGATGGCGGAGCAAACGTTACGACCACGATATGGCCTTTCCCTTCGGGGATGGTCACCCGACGTTGGGCGGCGTCGAACTTCTGCCAGGGCTTCCCATCCATCTTCACGGCGGCGATTCGAACGGTCGGGTCGTCCACATAGGAGACCCGGTCTTCCCTGGGGCCATCCAACTTGAAGTGGAGCACCGCCGGCGTCCGGTGCACGTAAAGGTTCAGATAGAGGTAAACCAGAAGGGCGTGCTCCATCTCATGATAGGAAGTGCGCCAGTCTGAGGCTTTGTTGCCGTCAACCACCGTGCCATCAGGCCTGATGGTGTTGTACACGCCGCCCTGCTCGTGGTCCCGGAAATTCCGCTCAAAGTACTCTTCGCTCTTGCGGAAGTTTTCGATGTACTGGGGATCACCCGTCACCCGGAAAAGCTGGAGCTGCAAAAAGGAGCCATAAATCTGCACCCACCACGCGATTTCCCGGTGCTCCAGATGGCGGTAGGGGTAGGCGGCTTCGAGAAGATTATCCCAGGCGCCCGTCTGCTTGCTGAAGCCGTAGCGGGTGACCTTGTCGCCGAGAGATTTTCCAAAATCGAGGTATTTCTTGTCGCCGGACTGGTGGTAAAGGCGAAGGGCGGCCAGCACGCCTGTCAGTTCAGCGCCGACGGAGACCACATTTTTCCCTTCAGCAGGAACCGGCGTGCACACCCATTTCCTGTCAAAGCGGTTGCGGAAACCGTGGAGCCAGCCTTCTTGGTCCCGCATCCTCTCCATGGAGAGGTCCATGAGTTCCTCGTCGAACTTCAAGATGGCCGGATCGCCCGTCGCCAGGTAAAGGTTGAGCAAAAGAGACCCGGCGTAGCCAAAGTGCGCGTGCTTGTTCTTGCCATAGTCAAGCACGGTGAGGTCTCGATTGAGAACCTGGGCATAGCCGCCGAATTCGGGATCGTACGCGCGGGTGCGCTGGATCTCAACCGATTGCTTGACCAGCGCAAGCGCCCGCTCATCGCCGGTTGCGAAGTAATAAGTGGTGAGGCCGACGTTGGTATAGAGCTGGAGCGCCACGGTCTTGGTTGTGGTCAGCGGCTCGCCCGTCGCCGTAAGCTTGTCATACCACCCGCCATATTGGGAATCCCAGGCATGCGCATAAAGGTAGTTCGCACCGTCGCGGGCAACGTCCAGGTATTTTTCGTCACCGGAAAGCATGTACGCCGCGGTAAAGCCGAAAACTTGCCGGCTGACGAAAGCCGGAGTCTTTTCCCACGGGGGCATGGGCTGCCAGGTGCGGGAGAGGTTCATTTGGAACCCCCCGTTCTTGTCGTCCCGTATGTGCTGGTAATAATACGGGATCAGGTCCTTCAGGGCTTCCTGGCGCCAGAACGCGGCGTCCGTGACCTTTAAGGGGGCTTGGGCATTGGCAATTGCCGGCAGCAGGGCGGACGTCAACAGAACGAGGCCGAAATAATACGCATAATTCCTTATTTGTCGGATCATGGTGGTGAGAGTACGGTCCTTTGGATCTCGATGTTTGGAATCGGCGGCAGCCGAATGGACGCATGGATTGGAGGCACGCGTGGAAGGGCTCAGGCCGTCAGAGTACACAACCGGAATTTTCGTTTTAACTTCCCGGTCAACCGGCAATATACGCCTCCCCGCTTGGCTAAGCAATGGCCAATCGAGTTCCCAGCGTTCAGAGCCTCCGGCGGCCACGGAAGGCGCCAGTTTTACTACTCCTGACGGGGCTAAAGATCGAAACCGCCGCTCTTTCGACCGATGCCTCCACCACTTCTATTTCTTCCACCTGTCTCGTCGCTGATATCCGACCAGTTCGGCGGATCGCCTACCCCGCTGGCGATGGAAGCGCTGCGATCCTGCCCAACATGGCTCCAAAGAAGCGTCGCGTGAGGGAGAAGCAGGTGCGCGAACGGGGACGGAAGTTCGGGGGACGACCGCCGCTGGCGGCGGACGCGGAAGTGACGAAGCCGGAGCCCAAAGCGCAACGGAATCTTACCGACCCGGAATCGCGGATCATGATGGACGGAGCGACGAAAGAGTTTGTGCAAACCTATAACGCCTAAGCGGCGGGGGACAGTCAGGCGCAAGTGATCGTGGGGGCGGCGGTGACCCAGGAAGCAAACGACAAGAAAAAGTTGGCATCGATGCTGAAGGAAGTGAAAGTGCAAATGGGGGTCCCGCCGCTGCAAGCCGCGGCGGACAATGGTTATTTCAGTCAGCCCAACATCACGGATGCGCAGTTGCAGGGGATCGATCTGTTTGTAGCGCCGGACCGGCAGAAGCACGGAGAGGAACGACCCACCGCTGCCGGGCCTCCGTCCCCCGACGCCAGCGTGGCCGAGCAGATGCGGCACAAGCTGGGGACGGCGGGAAGGACAGGCGGTGTAAAAACTGTGCAAGGCGGTGGTGGAACCGGTTTTGGCCAGATCAAAGAGGCGCGCGGGTTTCGGCGGTTCCTGCTGCGCGGGTTGGGAAAAGTGCAGGCGGAATGGCAGATGATCTGCGCCACGTACAATCTGCTGAAGCTCTTCCGTTCCTGATGGGGCGCCCAGAGTGCCTAAAAAACCTAACCAAACTTACTAACCTCCTTTTCGCGACACTCTGGACAACGTCAGCGGCCCAAAATCCGACCCCGCGGAGATCAAGACTCGGCAAAAGTTGAGACTTCAAAACTCGTATCTCCGACTGGCTCCTGGAATCTCCGCGGCGTGGTTGTGATTTTCTGCTGCATAAACCGCCGCGCAGGGGTCCCAGGGGGTCGGCTTTCCGGCGAAGTCCTTTCGCAAGGATTTTGTGGATGCTGGCGGGGCCGGAGTCGACGTAGTTCCGTATGCTGGGCACGGCAGTGGAGATTTCTTCCGCTTCCGCCACCGACTGCACCAGGCGGGGCATATCGGAGAGAGACGTGGTGCTTTCGATTTCCAACGGCCCGTCTGCACAAACCTCAACCCGATCCAAATGGGCGACGTTTAGCGAATACCACCCGTCCGTCCTGCGGACGGCATTGACCACGTCCGGATCCACTTCCCAACTACAAGGCGGCCAAATGCCCCCGCAACGAAAGGCCTCCTACAGGAACAAGTCTGCCTGGATGGGGCCGAATCCCAAGCCGTCAAAAGTGCGATTGCCCGTCAGGGCCGCGATTTAGTCCTTGCCCCTTGCGAGGTAGGCGGTTTCGTCTTCGGCCGACCAGGATTTGACCAAGTGAATGGTCGAGCTACGCCGGTGGGGATAAACCACGGCCTTTCCATCCACCGCCTGTGCTTTGATCATGCTGAGGAACTCCGGTTGGCGTTGGCCCAAAGGATTCGCTTGCGTCAAATGCAGGTGATGGTCCTAGGCGGAGATTACACAGGAAAAGGGCTCGCTCAACGCGGCGTGCGCGAAGGCAAGAGTCGGATTGGGAAGCGGCAGCAGGCAGCCTGCGTTCAGAATCTCTTCATTGAAAAGGATGTACTCTGCCACGTGGCCACGCAATGTGCATCCCATGGCGATTTTACGTACTCCGAGCGCCGCGTCACGGTATCGCTCACGATGGTTGAAGGGCTCTGCGTCAACAGCCGGCTCGAGCACGTAACGCTCGCCGGGGAATAGCGTTTCTGGAGATTCGCGCCCACCTCCACCAAAGTAATCGAACCTTCATCGCCAAGAATCAGCCGGTAGCGGGTGATGTCCCACCCGTAGAGCATAGGATGACTCGACACTTGTTCGACAAGTTTGATCAAGGACGTGTGGATTTCCGTGGCGTCGACCCGAGCAAGCATCTGATTCGGTCCCGGACGGGGGGAAGGCACGTGTCGAACCTGCAAGTGAGTAAACCGGGCGCCGTCCAGCACCAAGTCCCGCATTTCGGGCGCAATCCTGGCTTGGATCACACGATTGCCCCCGGCATTGCTGATTCGAGCAGGCGGATGATTATTAGCTTCGGTCGTTTTCTTTCAAGCCCCCGGTCTAATCATATCCGCCCGATTCATTGCAGATTGCAATTTTACTCTGACCCAAGTCTTCTGTAGGACAAGATCCTTCTGGAAGGGAAACCTTTTCGGGACGCACGTGCCTTCCTCCCAGAACCTGATCCCGAAGGCGGTGGTCAAGTCTTGGATGTGCATTGATTGGTCGCGCGCGAGGACAAGAGGCCAAGATATTGGGAAAAAGAGAGCCGTCGGAATCGGATGCCAAGTGGACAGACGCCGGAGGAACTATCGGGTCAGCTCGGGGCGTGCCCCGAGCTGACCACACTGCAAACAACCGGAGACTCACCTTGCGGTCGGTCAGAAGAGTGAAACCACTCGGTGATTCAAGCTCTTTCACTACGCCTGGAACAACAATCCTTTACGTACCTTCGCTAAAAGTGATAACGCAATGCAAATTGGATCTCCCGAGAAGGGGTGCCGACTAAAGAGGTGAGTCCATACGAGCCATCGTCAATGTCCCCGTCGGGCATACCGAAGTTCGGGTGGTTAAGGAAATTAAAGAATTCGGCGCGAAAGTCCAGGTGTTGCGTTTCAGTGAGGTTGAAGGTCTTTCGGACCGAAAAATCAAGCATGCTCAATCTCGGGCCCCGCAAGATGCCTCGACCCGAATTCCCAAAGGTATATTGAGCCGGATATTTGAACGCGGTGGGGTCATACCACTGCGTTACCGACGGATTTGCTACTTTTCCGCTGCTAAGTCTAATCGGAACCTGACCGCCCAGCCCGATGTTTGCTTCGTCAGATGCAATTGTGACTGTATATGGGAAACCCGTGCCAAAGGTGTAGATTCCTCCCACGTTCCACCCACCGAGTGCGGCATCGGTAAGGCGGCTGGAATTCCCTAAGAACGCCTTGCCGCGGCCCACGGGTATAGCATACAGTGCGCTCTGCACGAATCGTTGAGTTTGGTCAAAATCGGAAGGCCCGCGCATCGACGTCGTCGTGTTCTGTGGGTTAAAAGGCGACTCATAGGGGCTGGATGCGTTGTCAATTGACTTTGACCAAGTATAGGAAGTCAAAGACGAGAGGCCATGTTTCATCTTGTTCTCAGCCTTCAATTGCAGCGCGTGATAGATGCTTGCGGCCCCCGAAGCCTGCGACCCAATTCCGCTAAACAGAGGGTAAGGCCGGCTCGCCTGGAAATTGACGTTGGGCCCCGGAAGGGGTTGGTTATCATTGGTGCTCCAGATCAAGTGTGTACCTTTGGCTCCTACGTAGGCACCGTCTATGGAGAATCCCGACGTAATTTCCCGTTGGACGGCTAGATTCCATTGCTGATAGTAGCCTGGCACGAAGTTCTTCGGAATGTAACTGAGGCCCGGATCCAGGCCCATCACGGGTGTTTGCTGAAAGACATTGGTCATGTCTACGCCCGCATCCGGGATTACCGGGTTGTTGTGGAAGGAGTTGAAGTACGAGAAAGGCGGGTTGCCGCTATCATTGAGTATCGGGTTGGTCGACTCGATATCAAAGAATATACCATATCCGCCGCGGAGAACGGTCTTGCTGTCCTGGGTCAGGCGGTAGGCGAATCCGACGCGAGGAGCGAAATCGTGATTGGCCGGCTCGATACCGCTGCAGTCGAAGGACTTCTCATCTCCGTACGGGTAGCCCGCCGGAGCGTAAGCGGGATTGCAGAACGTCTCTTGTCCTGTCTGGAAATCAAAGTTCGTCAGACGGCCGTTCTTCTCCGAGGGTGGGCGCTGGTTTTCATACCGCAAGCCAAGATTCAAGGTCAGCCGCTTCGTCGCCCGATAGTCATCCTGGATAAAGAAATTGTAGAACGTCTGCCTGATATACGATTTGTTCAAACCTACCGAGTCCTGCGAAAGCGCGGGCAAACCCATTAGAAACTCAACGAAGGGAGTTCCGTAGGTGGCGTTAGTTGCCGCGGAGTAGGTCCCGGTGTACCACCAAAGCCCGCGCCCCTCGCTCAGTCCAATGAAATCGAAATGGTACCGCTGGATGTCCGCTCCAGCACGGACGTTGTGGGAACCCTTTACCCAGCTTACGTGGTCCATCACGAAAAACGACTCCTCGTTATTCGGGTTGGGAATGTAGGAACCGTCTCCCCAACTGTTGTAGCCATAAATGACGATGTGCGGAAACCCCGTGATCGCAGGGTTGGTCGATATGCCCTTTATGCCCGCCTGGGATGTATAGTCATGCCCGGCGTTGAGCCCCGTGAAATCCCACCACGGACGGCTGTACCCCAGCCGGAAGTCATTGAGCAGCGTGGGGCTAAACATATGCGTTTCCACCAGTTCACCTTCAATCGGGTAGTGCGACTGGTGGGAACCGGAGTCAAGCCCGGCACTGCCGATGGCAGGCGTGCCCAACCGAGCGGGATTTGTAATCACGTCGCCAAACCAGTTAAACCGTCCCCAGATCTGGTCCTTGTCACTTATTTTGTGATCCAGGCGGGCGTAAAACATCTTTTCATCGGTCCGCGCGGAGGGGGAAAGGATGAAATTGTTCGTGAATCCTGGGAGGTTCGGGTTCGGAACAAACCCTTCCAGGAATTTCGCAGCAGAAATGATCAAGTTGCTATCGACAACATTGGGAACGGTGAAGCCTTGGCGTTTGCCGTTCACCCAAGGAAGCAGAGGATTGTAGATCGTTGTGCTGAGAGCGGTAAAATTGCCCTGCTTCTCCGCGGCCGTGGGCACCGTGGATTTAAAGGTTTGCCCCCTGCGGATGCGGAATCCCTCGTAGCCAAAGAAAAAGAAGGTTTTATCTTTCCCATTGTAGACGTGGGGAATCGAAACCGGTCCACCGATCGTCGCGCCAAACTGATTCTGTTTCAATTGCTGCTTCTGGCCGCCGGGGGTACTATTCAGCAAGAAATCCGCAGCGTCCAGATGATCGTTCCGTAAGAACTCGTAAGCCGACCCGTGCCATTGGTTCGTTCCCGACTTGCTAACGAGATTAATCTGGGCGCCAGCAGAACGGCCGAACTCAGCAGAATACGTGCTGGTTTGAACCTTGAACTCCTGAATCGTGTCGACCGAGGGCATGAGGCCGATATATCCGTTGATGGCCAGGTTGTTGTCCATCCCATCCATCATGTAGTTGTTGGAAGGTGTTCGCGCGCCGTTGGCGGCCAGGGAAACGCCGCCGATATCGCGGCTCGCCTGGGCATTGCCTGGCCCTCCATCATTTGTTCCCGGGCTGAGCAGGGCCAATTGCAGGAAATTGCGCCCGTTCAGGGGCAGGTTCTCAACCTGGTTCTCAGCGATCACTTGTCCCACGGAGGACGTATCGGTTTGAACCAGCGGCGGTTGTCCGGTAACTTCCACTTTCTGTTGGATCGAGCCCACGGTCAAGGTCACGTCCACCCTTAACAACTGGTTCACCACAAGTTGAAGGCCGCTGTGAATAGCCTCCTGGAAACCTTGGGCGCGAACGGAGACCGAGTAGTCGCCGGGTTCGAGGTCTGGAACCGCATAGTCTCCTTTGGCGTCCGTCTTGACTTCTCGGGTAAAATTGGTTCCGGCGTTCTTTACCGAAACGTCGGCGCCCGCCACCACGGCGCCGGAAGCATCTTTAACCGTGCCCAAGATCCCTCCCGTATTTAACTGCCCGTACATCGCTAACGGCCATGCCAAACTAAACCCGATTACCAAAAGCACGTGCACTTTTCGCATCATATTTCCTCCGCGATTGCAGCGCATTGACGCTGGGTTGAGAATTTGCTCCTTGGCCAACTGCAGAGTTCGTCCTGCATTTTACTGGCACCGCAACTTCAAGATGTTTGAGTCGATAACAACTTCGGCACGCGGGAATGTGCCGACCGCTGAGTCAGGCGACTATGTTAAGTGCCCAGCCGCCCATTCCCGTTCCCAAAGGGCGTAGCGTGCCAAATACCATTTCCCATCATGCATGCCTAAAATCTGTAACGACCAAGGCTGCAAACAAGACCCAACGCAACGAGTAATGGTGCAATGGTGCGAAGTTAATCTCCATCACCTACAGAGTCAAGAATCAACACACCGCAGATCGCGCGCTTGTCCAGAGTACTGGACAGAATGTAGGGTGGGGGTTATGGGTGGTCGTCCAGCATACGACCAAGTTCGTCACATGTGCCTAGAATAGGCGCTAAGCTGTGTGAAATCAGGTTTGACGGTCGCGCGGTCGGTTCGACATTGGTACACGAAGTTACTGATCGAGCAGGAAGATGTCGCTGGACTAGTTACCCTCAAACGGGGGTTGATCGCCGAGGCCGAGGCAGTCGACGCACCACAGCGTGTTGCGGCGGACCCTGGCGGCCTACATGATTAAAAGCGCGGCTCCGAAGAATGCAACCGGGGTTATAATCGCCGCGCCCGACAGTTCATAAAGGGAATTCTGATGTGGTATTTCGTGAAACAGCGCAGTACCAAATTGAGAAAGAGGCCAAAGCCGATGAAGCCACGCGAATGGTATGCACGTCTCGTTGTGCCGTGGTTGCTATGCTGGGCGGTATCGCTTGTGTTCCAACCAGCCCAGGCGCAGAATTCAGCGAATCCTCGATGGAATCTCCTTCTCATCTCTATTGATACACTGCGCGCGGACCACCTGGGCGCTTATGGGTATCATTCCGTGACTCCTAATCTTGACCGTTTGGCCAAGGAAGGAATTGTCTTCACGCAGACTTTTACCTCCGTTCCATTGACATTGCCAGCCCACGCATCGCTCCTTACCAGCACCTATCCTCCCGTTAACGGCATCCGCGACAACGGGGAAGTATTGCCGTCTTCGGTGCCGACGCTGGCCGAGCAGATGCGGGCCCACGGGTTCGAGACCGCTGCCTTCGTCAGCAGCTTCGTTCTCGATCGTCGCTTTGGCTTGGCACGCGGATTTGACGATTACTGGGGAGAATTCCCCTTATATCGGTTCGTGGGGACAGACCCAGGCACCATTCAAATCCGCGGTGACGGCACCGAAAAAGCTGCGGCCAATTGGATCAGCAATCAAGCTTCAAAGCGTTTCTTTGGGTTTGTTCACTTCTACGACCTGCACGGCCCTTTTCTCTTGCCAGCGTCCTGGCGGGCGCGCTTCCCCAGACGGGTTTATGATGGCGAGTTGGCTTACGTCGATGACCTGATTGGGCAACTTTGGGAGGGCATGGTCCACCAGGGCGTTGCGGACCATACACTTCTCGTAATCACCGCGGACCACGGAGAGGGGCTGGGTGACCACGGCGAACTAAACCACGGTTTCCTGCTCTACCGCAGTACCACCCACATCCCCTTGATCATTCGATTCCCCGACCACCGGGCGGCCGGCAAGCGTATCGACACGGTCGCACGTTTGATTGATATCGCACCCACGGTGTGTGCGCTCCTAGGAGTTCCACCGTCCCCCTCCTTTCAAGGGCGGAGTCTTGCGCATGAGATCGGGGGACAAGTGCGGCCTGCCCTGCCGGCCTATTCGGAAACCTTGTACCCCTACCGGCAATTTCATTCCGCGCCACTTTATGCGTTGCGTTCCGATCCGTTCACTTTCGTCCAGGCTCCGCACTCGGAGCTATACGAGTTTCGCAAAGATCCGGCCGAGTCGCACAATCTGATTCATACGAACCAGGCAATGGCCAACGAACTGCACGCGGAGTTGGATAAGCTGGCGGGCGCGATGGCGCATGGACCCGTCGCGGCTTCTGTAAGCCCCGAGGTTCTTGAACAGCTAAAAAGTCTTGGATATGTGGGAACGGCCTCGCCACATAACGCCCCGCCCCTTTCGGACCCATCGCTTCCCGATCCCAAAGACCGAATTTCCATGTATCGCCAGGTGCAAAATGCGCATGAAATGGAAACCCATGGAGACACGCGCACCGCAGCCACGCGACTGGAGGAGATTGCTGCACGAGATCCGGCGTTGGTCATGGTGCAAATCGAAGCAGGATTGGCACGCCAGAAGTTAAATCAATACGAGTTGGCGGCCAAGCACTTCCGCGCTGCCTTGCAAGTGGATCCTGAAAATGCTGTAGCCCACTACGATCTCGGAATCTCGCTGGGAAACCTGCGACACCTTCCGGAGGCCAGCCATGAGTTCGAGTTGGCGACCAAGTTGCAGCCCTCGTATTCACGCGCCTTTGCAGCGCTGGGATCGACCCAGGCACAGCTAGGTAATATACCGGCGGCAATTTCCTCGCTCGATCGTGCCCTGGCAATCGACCCAACAGATTTAGACGCCCTGCTGAATCGCGGCAACCTGTATCTGGAGGTCAGGAATTGGGAGAAGAGTAGCCTGGACCTGCGGCGGGCAGTGACACTCGAACCGGAAAACGCGGAGGTCCATCACGCCCTGGGGACGATGGAATTTTACAAGGGAGACCTTAACAGCGCTCTGAAGGAGTATCTGCGCACGGTCCAATTGGCGCCCCGATCCTCCTCCGTGCATTCAGACCTGGGCCTTCTGTATCGCAAGTTGGGACGAAATTCTGATGCCACCGTGGAGTTCCGCCGGGCGCTTACACTTAACCCAAAAGACAGTGTCGCCCTGGACGCCCTACAACATGACCATTAGACAAGGAAATGAATCCGTAAACCCTGCTTATCCCGAGGTAGGTTGTTCGGTCCCAAGTAAGCTCTCGCCCCTATCGCACCGCTCTGCACGGCCGCCTATATGATTCGTCCGTCCAGTATTTGGGACACATTCGTATCCTCCTGTTCGTTATTTCTTGATTTTTCCCGGCACTATACCTACCTTTCTTCGTATTGTCTGGGGTGAGGACAGGGTGCTTCTTTCGAGTAGTTGGATTTGAATACTCTCCACTCATGCGGGGGGACTGTTTGGTGCGAAAAGAGGCAGATAAAATGCATATTCTATTAAGTGGCAGCCCGAAGAACCCAGCCACCACCTGGAAGCAAGGTCGAAGTGCCCGCCGGCACCGTCTCTTTCTGGAATTGCTTGCCGTATCATTCCTTCCGCTCTGTGCTTGTATCGAAGCCGCTCCGGTTTGGGCGCGCGAAACTCCGAAACCGTCCATGAGCCAAATGAAGGATTCCGCTCCTACTGTCCATGGACTCGGCGGGATTGCGATTTCGCCTGATGGCCGTCACGTGGCATGGGCATCTGACTCCGATATGTTTGTAATGGACTTGACGCTGGCGTCAAGCCAGCCACAGAAGGTTGGAGAGGGCGTTGTCCTCAACCCCTTGGGCTTCTCCGCCCGCATGAATGACGGCGTCTGGTCTCCAAATAGCCGCCAATTGGTGTTCGTTGGGACGTGTGGGGATGCGCCCCAGCCACAGCTATGCCTTGCGAGCACGCGAGGAGGAGCATCGAGGCAGCTTACCAAGCTCGCCGGAGCGCTGGCGGAGCCACGCTGGTCTCCCGATGGCAAGACTTTGGGCTTCCTTTTCGCGGAGAATCCTCCCTTTCCGCCTGGGACGTATTCGGTGATACCAACACCCATCGCTGCAGGGGGCGTCACGCGCGAATTCGAGTTTGATCAACGTCTTGCCGTCGTGGACGTGGCTTCGGGGCGCGTGCGCATTGTTTCCCCTCCGGGTCGCTATGTGTATGAGTACGACTGGTCACCGGACGGCAGAGAAGTTGCAGCCACCATAGCGCAGATCCCTGGGAACAATAGTTGGTACGGCACGCAACTCTATATCGTCAATGTGGATTCAGGCGAAGCGAAGCCCATACTGAAGCCCGGCATGCAGATCCAAGTGCCACGATGGTCGCCGGATGCGAAGCATATCGCCTTTATCGGCGGTCTCATGAGCGGGCGGAGTATTGCTATCGGTGACGTCTACGTTGTTACTGTTGAGTCCGGGCGTTTCGAGAATGTCGCCCCGCAAATGAAAGCCTCCGCGCGCAGGATTGCCTGGGTGTCTTCGGACCGTCTTCTTTTCACAGAGTTTGTACATGGCCAATCCGGGTTGGCTGAGGTTGACATAACCCAGGGCGAGGTCAATCAACTTTGGACCGGCACCGCATTTACCTCTGAGGGCGGGGGGTTCGCAAACTTCTCAGTAGCGAATGACGGGAGGACATCAGCCCTTGATCTGCAATCGTTCCAGCGTCCTCCCGAAATCTGGGCGGGCCCTATTGGCGCGTGGAAGCAGATTACCCATTACAACGACGAAATCCACCCAACGTGGGGAAAGGTTGAAAGCGTCGAGTGGAGAAGTGACGAATGGAACATCCAAGGCTGGTTATATTATCCGCGCGACTATGATTCTCACGCACGGTATCCGATGATCGTCAACGTTCATGGCGGACCCGCATATCTGAACCCAGCAATCTGGGGCGGCGAACCGAGTGAACTCGCCGGTGCAGGTTACTTTGTGCTTTGCCCCAATCCTCGAGGAAGTGTTGGTGAGGGAGAAGCATTTGTAAAGGCCAATATTAGAGATATTGGCTACGGAGATCTGCGGGACATTCTGGCAGGTGTCGACAAGGTGCTCGGATCTTTGCCCGTCGACAGGAACCGCATTGGCATTTATGGTTGGAGCTATGGTGGGTACATGACGATGTGGGCGGTTACACAAACTAACCTATTTCGCGCGGCGGTGGCGGGCGCCGGCATTTCTGATTGGCTCAGTTACGTTGGTCAGTGTGACTATCCCCGATGGGTCGAAGGACATTTCGCGGCTTCTGTTTACGAGGATCCGTTGATCTATGCCCGAAGCTCGCCAATGAATTACATCAAGAATGTTAAAACCCCTACGCTCATTCTGGCAGGAGCTGGCGACGGCGTCTGTCCCGCTCCCCAATCATTCGAGTTCTGGCGTGCACTGCGGAGCCTGGGAGTAAAGACCGATCTCGTGGTATATCCCGACGAAGGCCACGTGTTCACAAAACCGGATCACATTCGCAACGTTACGCAGCGGAGAATTGACTGGTTCAATCAATTCCTGAAGTAGGCGGAGTTTCAGCCTAAAAGGGAGATCTAACCCAGCCCAACCCAAAAGCCTGAGTTAGGATTCAAGATCTGGGTTCGCAAGCCCCAAAAGGGCGCGGGCCTGATAGTACGCAAAAGAGGGGGGTCAATAGCTTGACAAGAGCGGATCGATTGCATGCCATCGAGCGCCGGAGCGAGGTGTCGGTCCTCATCGTGGGCGGCGGGATTAATGGCATTGGCCTGCTCCGCGAATTGGCTTTGCAGGGAGTGGACGCAATATTGGTGGAAAAATCCGACTTTTGTGCCGGCGCCAGTTCGGCCTCGACCCGAGTCATTCACGGCGGGGTGCGATACCTCGAGAACGGCGAATTTCGCTTGGTGAAGGAGGCCTTGCGGGAGCGAAACCGCCTCGTCAAGAACGCTCCACATTACGTCAGATCTCTCCCCACCACCATTCCGATATTCGACTGGGCAGGTGGCCTCTTTTCGGCCTTGGGAAAATTCGTTGGCCTCCGGGTGCAGTCATGCGTCACGGGCGCCTTGCCGTTCAAAATCGGGTTGTCCTTGTACGACCTCATCGCACGGAATCATGGGGTTTTGCCTGCCCATCACTTCCAGTCACGCCGTGTTTCCTTGGCCGCGCGTCCTCAATTGCCACCGAATATTATCTGCACGGCAACCTATTACGATGCGTTACTCAGCTATCCCGAACGGCTCTCTGTGGAACTCATTCAGGACGCCGAGAAGCAGTTTCCGGACGTGCTCGCTTTGAATTATGTACGCCTTGAAGGCACGAAGGGAGACAGGGTCGTCCTGAAAGATGAAATTGCCGGCCAGAGGTTTGAAATCAAGCCCCGCATCCTGGTCAATGCAAGCGGAGCCTGGATCGATTTCACCAATCGCGCCCTTGCGCAGCAGACTCAATACGTCGGAGGCACCAAAGGCTCACACATTGTGCTCGAGCATCCCGAACTGCTCGCTGCGGCCAACGGAGAGATGCTCTATTTTGCCAATCCGGACGGGCGGATCTGCATCTTTTATCCCTTTTATGGGAAAGTGATCGCAGGTTCCACCGACATACCGGTTACCGATCCCGAAACCGCGGCTTGTGATGAAGATGAGGTGGACTACATCCTGGAGTCCATACACCGGCTTTTCCCCACCATCCACATAGACCGCTCCCACATCATTTATCGATTTTGCGGAGTCCGCCCGCTGCCCCGCAGCGATTCCTCAAATCCGGGGGAGATCAGTCGTGATCATAGCTGCGCGGTTATCCCGCCGGGAAATGGGACTAACTTCCCGGTTTATTCCCTGATCGGGGGAAAGTGGACCACCTTCCGTGCCTTTGGCGAGCAGGTGGCGGATAGGATTCTCAATTACCTGGCAAGACCGCGGTTGGCCAGTTCCGTCGATTTGCCCATCGGCGGCGGGAAGGAGTACCCAACAACGGCAGTTGAAAAGAGTGAATGGCTTGCCTCTCTTAGTGGCAAAACTCACCTATCCGTGCAACGCTTGGAGGTACTGCTGGATCGGTATGGAACTCGCGCCGAGGGTATTGCGCAATTCATGGGTGCTGCGCCTGACCGGCCTCTGCGCTGGCTGCCCGAATACAGCGAGCGCGAAATTCAATACGTGACCTCCGAGGAGATCATCGTGCACCTGGATGACCTCGTCTTAAGAAGAACCATCATGGCCCTCTTGGGCCAGGTGACTCTTGGCCTGCTGGAAGAGTTGGCTGCCCTGCTGGCGCCGGCGCTGGGATGGTCGGAGAAGAGAGTCCAGGAAGAAATCGAGCGCACGGTAAAGGTCTTAGGCAAAGCCCATGGCGTGATGCTTCCAGAGTGCAGCAACTGGCCTTGAAGCCGCCATCCGGAGCCTCACAGGAGCACGGCCTGGTTATTTCGGATCACGCAACCAAGTCAATCGTCAAATACGGCACAACCACATAACAGCTCGCATCGACACGGCGTTCCGGTAAACAGCGCGGAAATCTCCAAATGGCCCAGACTGACGCACGTTCTTCAACACCGGTTCCGCACCTACAGCGGGTTCTGACACTGTGGGACCTGATCTTCTATGGCATCGTGATGATCATGCCCATAGCTCCCGTACCTTTATTCGGGCTGATCCAAAAACTATCCCAAGGTCACGCCGTTACCACGATTCTGATTGCCATGGTGGCCATGATGTTGACGGCCGTCAGCTACGGGCGCATGGCGGCGGTTTATCCTTCCGCCGGTTCCGCCTACACCTACGTGGGGCGAGGACTGAACCCTCACCTGGGGTTCCTGACCGGCTGGACAATGTTGTTTGATTACTTGCTCATCCCGATCCTTGACACCATCTACGGAGCGCTGACGGTCGAGCGGCTGATTGGCCCCTTGCTTCCCCACGTGTCCCCCCGAGTGCTCTACGTTCTCCTGGCAGCACTGTTTGCGGGGACGATAACGGTGCTTAACCTTCGAGGCATCCGCGCGACGGCGAGGGCGAACGTGATTATGCTCGTCGTCATGTGTGGTGTCATCGGGGTCTTCATGCTCCGGGCCGCCCAGTATCTGTTCATCCATCAGGGTTGGAGTGGAATTCTGTCAACACAGCCGTTCTACAACCCTATGACCTTCGATGTACGAGTCATTGCCACCGGGACATCTTTCGCCGCGCTCACTTATGTCGGGTTCGATGGCGTAACCACGCTCGCCGAGGATGCCATAAACCCCAAGCGAAACGTCCTTATAGCTACCGTGCTGGTTTGCCTGTTCACAGGCCTATTTGGCGGCCTGCAGATTTACCTGGCACAACGCGTGTGGCCCGATTGGCATACCTTTTCCAATCTCGAAACTGCCTTCATGGACGTTGGCCGGCAGGTGGGGGGATTAATCCTGTTCCAGGCGCTGGCGTTCATCCTTATCGTCGCCAACCTAGGGGGCGGATTAACCGGGCAGGTGGGTGCAGCGCGGCTCCTTTTCAGTATGGGACGGGACAACGTGCTGCCCCGAAGATTCTTTGCGCACGTTGACTCCAAACGGAGTACGCCGACTTACAACATCTTGCTGATTGGTTTCGTGGCATTTGGAGGCGCCCTGGCGATGAACTACGAGCTCACCGGCGAATGCATGAACTTTGGCGCGTTCCTAGGCTTTATGGGCGTAAACCTCGCTGCGATAAATCAGTTCTATTTTGTGAACCGCACGCATCGAAGGCGGCGACTCCTGGGCGACGCATTAGTCCCCGGCCTCGGATTCATATTCTGCCTTGGCATATGGTTCGGGCTGAGTGCACCCGCGAAGGTTTTCGGGGGAGCATGGCTTATGGCAGGTCTTATCTACACCGCCATCAAGACCCACGGTTTCCGCCTTCGACCGGCAATGATCGATTTCAGCGAGTCGTGAAAGCTCCGACTCATGTTCGGCGACTGTAAACATGCCGATAGAGCCGGACATAGTTCTCGCAGAGCTCTTTATAAATGGCGTGATTCTCTGTGCGAGGCGTGAAAACCCGTTCCCGTGTGTAGAATGCCTCGCTGCCCTCTTCGATAGAGGACAAAGCCTCGAAGCCGACGGTTGCTATCATCGCCGCTCCAAGGACTGCCGCCTCCACAATCGAGGGCCTCTCGATAGGTAATCCCACGATATCGGCGATCATTTGCATCCAGAGATCGCTCTTGGCAACTCCTCCAATCGAGCGGATGTTGTTTATGTCAAAACCGCATCGTCGGAAAAGCCCAAGATTTTCATTCAGGGAGTAACCCAGCGCCTCCAAGGTCGCACGGTACATGTCTGCGCGGGTATGATGAAGTGACAGGTTTAGAAAAGCCCCTCGCGCATCCGGATCGGGCGCAGGGGAATTCATGCCGTCAAAGTGGGGAAGCATTATTAACCCGCGGCTCCCGATGGGAACATGTGAAGCCATCTCATCCAGGTCACGAAGGGTTTTGGCAGGGCTAAATTCCCGATTGAACCAATCTAGAACGACACCCGCCGTCTTGGCAAAAGCTTCTGCATATTGATACTGAGGGATCGGAAATCTGCCTCCCAGAAGGCCGGGAGCTATCGGCTGGGGGAGCTCCTCAGTTAGCGTGATCAGGTCAAGGCAGGTCCCGGTGGTCACTGATACGATGCCCGTGCGGCAGTTCCCCGCTCCCAGAGCTCCGGCGAGCTGGTCATTGGTTCCCGTCACCACCAGAGTTTCGGCATCCAACTCCCATTCTTCTGCGCTTTTCTCCAAAACCCGGGCTATAGACTGGCCAGGCTTTTGTATCTCAGCAAGCGCGCCCTTGCAAATCCCTGTTACGGCGAGCGCCGCAGCGCAATAATCCGCTGCATCTTGGGCATACAAGCCGGTACTTGCTGCTGTCGAAGGGTCGGTGATGGCCCTTCCCGTCAACCGATAGACGAGATAGTCCGGTAACAATAAGTACCGTTTTGCCCGCGCCATCAGCTCCGGAAAGTGCTCGCGCAACCAGATGATCTTCGGCGCAGATAACGTCGAAGCGACTACCGGCATGGCCTCTTGGGGGCTGGCGGCCTGCAAGGACTTACGCAGGCGATCCGCCTGCTCGGAAGCGCGTGCGTCATACCAAACGATAGCCGGGTGGAGGGGCTCGTCATGGTCATTAAGGGTAACAAAGGTTTCTCCTTGCGAGACAACGCTGAGGGCCACAACCCGCGCCCCACTGTCGCGGATTGCCGAAAGCGCCGCCTCTCGCGCCGCAGAGTAAATTGTGTCGATAGGAATCTCGACGTGCCCTTCCTCCGTCAAACGAGGATGATAAGGTATGTGCGCGAATCCCAGTAGATGGCCTTCCGCATCCACCACACCCACCTTCGCGCCCGTTCCCCCCACGTCTATGCCCAGGTATGCTAATGGCTTCATGGGTGGTCGCAGACTCCTATAATTCGCTACATTCTCGCAAGCTCAGCCCTTTGGTCTCAGGGGCTAACCAAACACACACAATGAAGCCCGACAGCGTGATCGCGGTATTGATCAGCATAGTCGGGCCAATCCCATAGGTTTGCAATAAGTAGGGGAGCACGAACGTTCCGATGGCCGCTCCAATTCGGCTGATGGCGGTGGCCACTCCAACCGCGGTAGCCCTTACCTCAGTGGGAAATAGTTCGTTCGGGTAAATCCACTGCAGAACACCGGGTCCTCCGGAGAGAAGGGCATAGACCAGAAAACCGGAGATGATGACCCATGCAGGCGCGTGCGGGAACAAACCCAGGACCAGCAGTCCCAGAGTCATGAAGAAGAAACTCCAGATCATCAACGGCCTACGCCCTAGAGTATCCATCAGCGCCAAAGGCGGGACACATCCGATCAGAAAGAATGCGTTAGTCAGTGCATAAGCGAAAATCCAGAGGTGTCCCTCACCTAAGTGAAAAGCTCCCATGATTTGGGGGCCAAAGGTGTAGATTGCAAAAACAGGGATGATCTTGACCGTCTGAAATGCACCGATAAATATCGTCCAGCGAAGATACCTGGGACTGAATACTTTTAGAAAATCGGTCTTCGGCAGGTGGATCCCGCGCAAATCATGGAGGTCCGCCTCCATGCCCCAAACTGTCCTAACAACCTCGTGGGCCTTTTCCAGGCGACCTTTATTGACCAACCAGCGAGGAGACTCGGGCGTATTCCACCGTCCAAACACTAACAGGAGGGCCGGCACTGCGGCGCTGCCCAACATCCACCTCCATCCGGACGGGCCCGCGGACAGCAATGCGTACCCCGCGACCGCCGCCCCCACTGTTCCGAGGTACCAGACGCAGATCAGGAATCCCAACATAAGCCCGCGGTATTTCGTGGGGGAGAATTCCGTCAGGAGGGACGTCGCAATCGGGTAGTCTGCCCCGACGGCTATCCCGATCAGGAACCGCAAGAAAGCCAACTCCCAGGCGGTGGCTACTAACATTTGGGCAACAGAGAGCGCGATGATAACGATCGGCACTAGTTGATACATAAGTCGACGGCCCACGAGGTCCGTAACGTATCCGAAGACAACCGCCCCTACAAACATTCCGACCAAAGCTGCTGCACCGATTAGTCCCTCCCAGAAGGCATTGAGTTTGAGTTGCGCTCCCAATTGCATTAAGGCGATGCCAATGATGACCAGAATATAGCCATCTAGGAAGGTGCCACCACTTGTGAAGAGAGCGAGCCGTTTCAGGAAGGGAGTAAGAGGAGAGTCCTCGACTATGGATTCATAACCTGCCGTTTTCATCGAATACCTTCTTGATGGCTACCGGCTTTAGCAAACGGAGGGTCTCAGCGACCTTTGTGCGATTAATGCGAAGTTTCTTCTCGGACCGCCCGCCTGCGGAGTGCGGAAAGTAGTGGTCGCTCGCTCGAGCAACGGTGGCTTCCGGCGCGCGCCGTAGCCAGCGGAACCAGTCACAAGGACGTGCTTTGAGTTCTCACGACGCTGCCCGCGGAGCAAGGGGTAGATTGAACCTCTGGGCGCCAAGCGGAGCCCTTGTGGAGCAAGATCCATAACTCGCACTCAACGATGAAGAACCTGGCGCGGGTCGGGGACTCGCCCCACTAGCGAGAGCCCCCGACCCCACAGGAACTTCCCCCCCTCGGTCGCGAGATCGATGGGTCACTGACGGCGCCGATTTAGTTTGTTGCCTCGGACCGGGTTTGGGTGCTCCCCCCTCTAAACGAAGCGGAAGGGAGTACCGATACCTTGTTTCAATGCCCTCTGATAGGCCTCATACGCGCATGCGATGTCCAAGCTTCCAAGGCCGACGGGAACAGCAATGATATTCTCGTCTTCATTTTCGCGTCCGGCCTTTCGTCCGACCACAATTTCGAAGATGTCGGAATAGATATTCTCATGACTAAGTTTCCCAGCTCCCACCAACCCGGCCAGAGCGCCACGGTGCGAGGCTTGGGCCCAATTATCAACGATGATCTTGTTTGCCCCCAAGATTACGTCGCCATCCAATTCCTGGTAAGAGCCTGCACCGATAACCAGTGAGCCTCTCTTCAGCCACTCTTTGCGTACCAATGGCTCACAAGCGGCGGTGACGGTACACACGATGTCCGCCCCTCGGACAGCTTCCTCCGGGGATCCGGCCGCACGTATGTTCACTCGAACCTCTGCAGCCATTGTCCGGCAGAAATCTTCCAGGTGGGCTTTGTTGATATCTGTGACCCGGACTTCTGTGAAGTTGAAAACTTGACTCAAAGCTCGCAGGTGCATGCGACCCTGCGTACCCGCCCCAATAATCGTCAAAACAGTGGAATCCTTGCGCGCCAGGAATTTAGCGAAAACGGCGCTCTGGGCCCCTGTGCGCAGCGACGTGATATAGGCCCCATCCAGGACGGCAATGAACATTCCGTTCTTGGGATTAACTAACAGAATCATCCCGGTAATATAAGGCAGTCCCTTTGCAGGGTTGCCTTGAAAACCGCCTACCCATTTGATCCCGGCAACATCCGCGTCGCCCAAGTACGCTGGCATGGCGTTCAAGAATGCCTTATAGGGCGGCCACGGGGCGCTTTCCCCGAGATCAAGCGTTAGTTTGGGAGGCAATACGACCTTGCCTTCTCCATGCGAGCGGTATATTTGCTCGGTAATTTTGAGAACCGACGGCAGATCCAGCAGCGACTCAATCTGACTCTGATTAATCAATAAAGTGGAATCTTCCATACTGTTCACCTCACGATCTATGAGTTAAGAGAATCATGGATGCTAAGTCTCCGGATACCGGCGCCCTTTCTCTGATGAGAAGGCGGCCAAAGATCCGATGAGCGCTCATTGAGTTGGTCCGAAGGTCACCGACCAAGGGGCCGTTTTCTTTGCGAAGTTCAATTGTAGATAAACGATCTTTCCTTCCGCAGGGTGGCTTTCCTCCCGGTACTTGCCGGAAGCTGAAAGAATTTTGTATCCGGATGGGACGTATACGACGACGTGCCCGTCCGCTCCGGGATGTCGCTCAGCTACTCCCGAAAGCGTTCCCGTGGAGGAGTTATATTGCACGTCGTGGAGTTCAACCCCGCCCTGGGTCAGGTGCATGTCCGTGGAAAGCACCCAGGGGTGATGCGGGACCTCGCGAATCACGTAAGTCTCCCCCTTTCGCGCCCCCACTTGCAATTTTGTGGTTGTGCGGAACTCTCCCAGGGAAACCTGGTCCCAGAAGCGGTACACCAGATAACTACGGTTCTCGTCCAGACCTAACTGCGAGAACCGGATGTCGTAGCTCTTGTCCTGATCATCCCAGTTCTGCAAAATCAGCACGTGCCACTGATCCCAATCGGTTTTCACCTTGAGGTCATAGATCTCCGGGGTAGTGTGAGCAAAAAGATCGAGGGGGCGGCCAGCCTGGCCATAAGGTGGAAGGACCAGGGTCAGTAAGCGCACCCGGGCCGGGTCGAGGTCCTTCACATTCTCGCCCAGCGTCACAAACCCTCCCGAAGTCACCTCGAGTTGCAGCCGCATGCGCACTTCGTCGAGAATTGCAGAATCCGGTCCGATAGGGCCGGATCCGTAGTTATGGACATAGTCCCGCCCGCCCACATAGATCGGATCAGGGTCGTTGATCCAAAATCGCTGGTGGAGCATATAATTGGCAGCCATTTGTCGGGCTATCTCCTTCAGACCGGGGAAGTCTCCGACGGCAAACATGTCGTTACCCACGCGCACCCGATCGGCCAGGCCCAGATAAGTAAAATAGGGACCGCAGCAGAACTTATGGATGAAAGTATCCGGACCCACGGCATCCCGAATCGCCTTCATTCCCTCGCGGATGTCCTCAAAGCCCCTTACTTTTGTGGGGTCATGAAGTGGTCCTTGCGCCGGGCCCCCGTCAAAATCGCTCCACACCCATTTGGAGCCGATGGGGTTTGCCCGATGGAAGAGGTTGTACACCCACTTCTGCGCGTCAGGATCGGTGAAATCAATCGGCATCCCAAAATCCATCCGGCTCCGGTCTCCTCTGATCAGCCACGGCACATTCTTCTTGGCGAGTGATGACTCCCACGCCGCGTACGCATAGTTAGCGCCGAACGTGCACCCAAAGCCCAGATTATGGTACTCGCGGCAGAGCCATTCCAATCCCTGTGGAAACAGCTCCTGGTCCACTTCATCCTCTCCATAACCCAGCGCGTCTCCTGAATCCCCAAATCCATGCCGTTGTTTTTGCCATTCACCCAGGGAATCGAATGTAATGCCATACTCATAAAGAACTGATTTACGCAATATCTTAGCCTGTTCCAGCAAATCCTCCGACGAAGCCTTGTCTCCGAAGGCATACCACACGTCAAAATAGCCTGTCCGGGTGTCATGGTTGAACTGCGGATGAACAGACTCCACACTGGCGTCCGCCCAATCTTCGAGCATCTGAAGGGGATCGTGCCCGAAGGTCAAGAGGGCACTTTCCGTTCGCAACTCCTGGTCTTTGGGTTGAAAGCCATTGTAATGGGATACAGCCTCAATCCCGATGTCATGGGGACCCAGGTATTGGGAACTCACCGACGTGCGGGCACGGTAAAAAGAATAAAAGCCCACTTGCATTGTTTCCTGTGTTCCCGGATCGTACCAGGCAGAAAGGTTAGCGCTGTCCCATCGCCTCACCCCGAGTTCCCAGGTGCCTGTGCCTCCCCCCGCCTCACCGCTGTTGATGTAAACGCGGGATTTGAAGGCTTCGGGAACGCGCAGGTTGGCCTTCAGGAGATTGAAATCCCCGAGTGCATAGTCACCACGGGGCACAAAAGCGGTCATGCTTACCCAAGGTTTACCGCTGTAAAGACTAAGCTCATACCGGAAGCTCGGTACGCGGTCGCGGAAGATGTAACGGGCAACCAGTTTTTCGCCATGCCCAAGTTGGTCCTCAAAGTTCTCGCGCTTGGTGTCGACTCTCTCAAGATCGCTACTGGAGATTGTTCGGCCGTTCACTTGGAAGCTCGGGCCGGCGTTGTGCACCAGGAAGGCTGGGCCGGAAAGGTCCTCCACATCAAACAATCCGCTGGAGGTATTGAAGGATATTCGGATCAGGCCATTCTCCAACTGCACCTTATCCTCGCCCCGCGCGGGCAGGCTAAATAGGACTACCCCTACGAGGCAGGCTAAAAGAAGACGGGCCTTACGGCTCGTAGGTGGACAGGAAGAGTCTTTCCACAGCGGTTTCTTCATGGGCATATTTACTCCAGAATAAAATGATTTTCTTCGTCATGCTCCCTACCTTCGGAACCTCTGCGTCATGAGAAGCTCTCTCCTCCTTTTACCGCACGGTGGCGCGCCCGCGGGTCGACTTGGCCCGTCCTGCGCCATCCGATTCTAGGGCTGGTCGTATTTCATGATCAGCAGCGTAGACAAGAAGACGATCCCAGAGCCGCAAAGCGCCAGTCCGCTTAGACGTTCATGAAGGAGTAGAGCCGCGATGATCACTCCAAACACGGGGTTGAGATAAAGCGAGATGGAAGCCACCGTCACTTCAAGGTGCTTGAGCGCCGTGAAGAAGATCAGCATCGCAATGCAATAAGCAATCACCCCCTGGTAGCCGAACGCGACCCAGGAGTGCAACGTAAATGATCTGAACACATCAAGATGAAATGGGTTGACCCAGAGAACCAGGGGAAGGCTCAGGATCGAGGCGCTGATGGCGGTCAGCGCCACGATCTCAACTTGCTGGAATCGCCCGAACAGGCTCTTGCAGTAGACGTTGTAGAAAGCGCACGCGGCAACCGAGACCAGGACGAGAACGTTCCCCGTAAGATATTTCATTGACAGGAATGTACTCTGCCTGAGGCTATCCGTGGAGAGGAACAGAACTCCGAGCAGGCCAATGAGTAATGCGATGATTCGCAACCGCGTAATTCGCTCACGAAGCATGAGCGAGGCCATCAGGGCTGTAACCACGGGCGAGAGCAGGCCCAGGATTGAGGCATTCGAAACCAGTGACCTGCTTATTCCTGACACGAAACTGAACTGGGCGACCACCTGCCCGAGTCCGGCGACGACGAACCGCACCCAATCACTCCCCGAAATCTTGATGCTGCTATTCGCACGCCTGGCCCGGATGAGCAACGGAATCAGTAGGATAGTGCCAGTATAGTAGGGAAGAAACGTGACCAGAATTGGCCTGAGTTGCCAGCTCAGGAACTTAATCGCTGTCCCTTGTGCTGCAAACATCACGCATGCTACGACCAGCAACAGGAAATACCAGCGTGTTTCCTTGTTTCGACTCACCTTCGGCCTCCGATTAACACAAGGTCGTCACCCCGACGCCTGAGTTCGTCCGCCAGCCTTCGCGAATTCGGAAAAAGCCAAGGCGAGTAGATCGTAAGCCAAACGGCGCGGCGATTCTAACCAACGGACACACCCAAAGGATTGACCAGTATAGTGCAGGACTTCCACTAATAACCCCCACCGTCTAACGTTTTGTCCAGTACGCTGGACACATGTGCGTTCCAGGCCATGTTCGTCACGAACGGCCGGATGGGTTCTGGGTTAGAGTCTTGTCGTCGTGTAAGTCATTGCGCCTGAGTGTGAGGAGTTGAAAGAGTCGATGCGGTGCAGAGATTGTATGTTGCTATCAGGTGCAAAACACCCAACGGCGTTCGTCTGGCTCGCGATAGTGCTTTGAGCCGAACTGACCCTTGAGCATATAGACCTGGGATTTACTCTGTTGGTCTTGCCTTAAGGAGGGCCATGAAACCAAAACGGCGCCAACAACAAATTCTCTCTCAACTGCGTGCTCTGCAGTCGGAATTGAGTGTTGAGGAACTCGCGGAAAAGTATGCAGTCTCAAAGCTCA
>CAYTMD010000032.1:0-25086 GCA_964438685.1 uncultured Acidobacteriota bacterium | reverse complement strand
GGAGACCCAAGGGAAAATAGAAGTGAACGTTGCGCCCCCCGAAGAAATAATCCGAAGGTGAAGTCCTGGCCGCGAGATACTTGAATTCATCGTAAGCCCCGGTATCCAGAAATGCCGTTTGGCCCGCAGGCAAGTTCAGGTCCGCGCGCAAAAGCTGTTCGTGGCGGAATGTCTTGAGCAGGATCGTCGCGGCGCACAGTACCCCGGCAATCCAAAGGAAGTTCACCACAGCGCGTGATATTCGCCGTGTGGAATTCCTGAGAAGCCAAATGAGAACGATCCATGCAGGGGGAGAGACGGTGCACAATCGAATCCATGCAGGCGCGGGCGCAACCGAGACAAACAGGGAGAACCCCGCGATGTTGACCAGCATGAGCCGGTCCCACGCCTCGGAGGGGGCGCCGTCCCGCTGCCGCATATAGGCCAGGAAAAAGTAGAGATAGACCCAGGGAATGGCGGCATAGACAAAAAGAAGAGGAACAACCTCCCACGCACGAAGGCCCAAAAGACTTCCCAAGTAAACCCTGTAAGTGTTGACCTCCACCCACGCCGGAGCGTATTTGACAGGAAAAATGAAGGTTGAATAGATGAATTCCCGCGGGCCGGCTTTCCAAACGAAATAGCCCACTCCTAACCCAAGCACCAGGATGAACCCGGCAAAGAGATATACCAACTTTAAGATAACCGGGCGCCATGCTTTGCCCATCCTCTGACATTCCCAGAGCACAAAGACGGCAAAGGCCAGGAGAACCAAGGCGCCTTCCGTCTGGGTGAACCAGGCGGCGAGGCCGCAAAGCGCGCCCACCACGCCGATGCGGCCCGCACTCCTTTTCTCCAAAGCGACCAGAATGGCAGCCATGGCGGCGAGGGTGCTGAACCAGTGGTGAGATACAACATGCCAGGCCGAAAATTCAAAGGAAAGAAGCAGAAAGGCTGGAAGAAGCGCGGATTGCCCGCTTATGACCCGCTTGGAAATGACAGTGGTCAGCCACGCCGTGAATGTTCCCAACAATACCAAGATGGCGTTCGGGAGCCAGACGCGGGGTCCAAGTGCTTTGATAACCGCGGCGAGAATTACTTGTATGCCGGGAAACGTGATTTGGAAGAGGTCCAGGTAAAGAATCTTGCCATCAACCATCGCGCGTGCATCTTGCAGCCAAATTAAGGAGTCATTGGGCAGGAAGATGGGTTTGCATGGAAAAATGAAAAGCTGCAAATAGAGAAAGGCCGCGGCATCAAAAAGGAACAAGGCCAAACACCAAGGCGAGAGCTTCATGCTGGAATGTTCGCCTGCAACTTTGTCCTTGGGCACGGCCATGTCTAGGCAGTATCGCACGCGTCAGCAAGCCGCGGCAAGTTCCGTGCAACAGATGTTCCAGTGTCGATGGAGAGAAGTCCGTTTCAGAAATTTTCGAGAATGTCTGTGACGAGGGTGCGAGCGAGGTCGCGCGACAGGCGGTCGAGAGCGGGCTTATCTTCCTCGAACAGGGCGGAGGGGTTTTCACTCACCTGGTACTCTTCGCGAAACACGTAATTGCTGTTGGAGAACAGGATTTTGTGAGAGTGGAGGTCCTCCAGCTTCACGTCGGCGATGACTTGCACTTGCAGGGAGGTCGCGCGGCCCGTGTTGGTGTCGAACGTGATGACGCGGGCGCGAACATCCTTAACGGTCCCCTTCAGGATGGCGTCAGCGTCGGATGGGTTGGGCAGGATGCGAAAATGTGTGCGCTCCAGGAACTCGCGCGTCACGGCGGTAGTGAGTTGCTGCTCGATGTGAAAATGGGTAGACAGGTTCTTGAAGGCGGGCACGCCGATGGTTTTAACATCGGGGGGAATGCGGGTCGCAGTGCCGGCAACATGGTAGCCGCAGGCGGTAAGAAAGAGGATTAGGCAGTAGAAGGTTAACAGCAGGCAATAGCGGGGAAGGGAAGCCGTGCGGGATGTTCCCGGGAGGAGCGCTGCGAATTTCCCATTCTGTGCTTCGTTGTTCAAGCCGGTTCTTTTGTATTTCCTGAGAATGGAGGCCCCGCTCACCCGGCGCTACTTTCCGGTACCCTCGCCCCGAAAGAAGCGAAGGTACCGGAATCCAATTCACACCACATTGCGGAGAAGCAGAAAACCCAACCCGTGAGGTTTAAGGCACGGATGAGGTTACGGCCAGGTTCAGCGTGGTCTTCCGGACCACCGCGGTATTTGAATGTAGCGTGCCACTAACCGTGATGGTGTAATTTCCGGTGGTTGTCCCGGAAACCGTCAGGGTGGACGAGCGGCAAGCTGCGAGAGCTAAGTTGAGTGCCAGAATTGCACTGAGCGCTGCCAACCGCAGTGCCAACCATCCTGGGTGGGCACGCCGTCTGTTGGCCAAGGCCAGTGAGGCCAGGCCGACAAGGCTGAGTAACCCGAAAATCAAAGGTGGCAGCGTGCCGTTGGGGAAGCGAGGCAGCGCATGGGATGGAGCGACGTACTTCACCGTGTTGATCGTCAGCGCGACATTCGAGGGACTGGAGGGGCCAGGTGTCGGGCCGGAATTGGAGAAAGTGCATGTGGCATCCGGCGGCAGCCCCGTGCTGTCGCACGTCAGATCAACCCGCTCGTTAAAAGTATTCAGGGGATTCACGATAATGGTGAAGTTCCCGATGGTGCCTGCCTGTATCGTTTGAATCGCAGGTGTTGACGTCAGGGTATAGTCTTTGAACCCAAGATTAAGCTGAAGCGTTGATGTCTGCGAACCGCTGGTGCCTGTCACCGTGAAGGCATAAGGATTGGCCAGCCCGGTGTTGAGGTTGCTGATCGTCATAACAGTACTGCTGCCAACGAAAATCGGGCTCGGGTTGAACGCGCAGGTGCTGCCGGCGGAGCAAGCCAGGGAGATGGCTCCGTTAAAACTAGTGGGCCCATTCGCGACGATGACAAAGGTGGTCTGCGTGGAGCCAATCATTGTGGGGTTTACAGTGGAGTTGGAGCCGCAATTCTGCGTACAGATGGATGAAGAGGGGTTGGTGAGCGTAAAGGCGGCAGCGCCTATTCCCGTAAGGGACACACTCTGCGGGCTGCCGACGGCGTTATCGTTGATCGTTAAAGAAGCCGATCGCGTGTTGCTGGCCGTGGGGGAGAAGAACACACTCACGTTGCAGCTATCTCCTACGCTGAGGGTGTCAAGTTTGGCGGCGCAGGTATCGGTCTCTGAAAAATCGCCTCCGGCGCTCGTGGAGATCTTTGTGATGTTCAGTGGGGCCGTTCCGGTATTGGTAATCGTGACGTTTTGGGCCGGACTCGTCGTACCCACATTCTGACTGGAGAAGGACAGGCTGGTGGGTGAAACGGTGACCGCGGTGGCCGATGTCACCCCGGATCCCGAAAGCGTAATGATCTGCTCTGTTCCCGGTATGGCGCCGGCATTGTCAGTGATAGTGATGGTGTCCGTGACCTGGCCGGTGGAGGCTGGGGTAAAGAATACATTCATGGTGCAGTAGCTGCCGGCGGGGATGGTGCCCAGGCAGTTGTCCGTTTCTGTAAACACCGTGGACGACGTGCCCACCTGCCCGACAAGTATCTCCGTAATGGTCAGTGGCGCTGTACTTGGGTTTACGATGGTGATCTGTTGCAACGGGCTGGTGACGCTTAGGGTCTCATTCCCGAAGTTCAGCTTGTAAGGCACGATGGAAATATTGGTCTTATTGGCGGCATCGATTTTGGCAATAAACGCGTTGCCCGCCGTGCCGGTAAGGGAAGAACTATAGGAGCCTGCAATGGCGGGGAAGTTGGCGGAAGAGGTGCTTCCGGTAATGTAAGGATCGCCGGTACTATCCAACGCGATGGATTGGCCAAAATCGGGGCCGTTGCCGCCCAGGTAAGTGGAGTAGGTCAAGGCGCTTCCGTCCGCGCTGAGCTGGGTAACGAAAATGTCGGCGCAGGGAAGCGTGCCGCACAGATTGTTGTTGCTGAGTCCCAGGGTTGACTGAATGGGATTGCGGGTGGGGAAGTCGCTGGACTCCGTGAAGCCGGTTACGTAAGCAATTCCAGCGGGGGTTACGGCGATGCCGTTGGCTTGATCGACGCCGCTGCCTCCCAGATATGTCGAGTAGACCAGGGAGGATCCGGCGGCGTTCAACTTGGTGACGAACGCGTCCGACGAGCCCTTCAACGCGGGCTGATACACGCCACTGGTGACAGGAAAATCAGCCGAAACCGTCGAGCCCGCAATGTAAACGTTCAGGGAACTGTCCAAGGCGACACCAAAGGCGCGATCATCTCCTGTGCCGCCCACGAAAGTCGAAAAGAGCAGGCCTGAACCATCCGGCTTGAGCTTGGCAACAAACGCATCCGCTCCGCCCCCAATTGTGCCCTGTATGGGAGTGGTTGCCGGCACGTTCACTGTGAGAAAATCCGACGAAAAGGTGTAACCCGCGATGTACGCATTTCCAGTGCTGTCCACCTGAATGCTCTGGCCAACGTCTGCCGACGTGCCCCCCAGGTAGGTGGAGTAGACAAGAGCCTCACCGGTGAAGTTTACCTTAGTCACAAAGGCGTCTGAGGATCCCTTGTTGATCGATTGCATGGCATTGACCATGGGGAAATTGGCAGATTGCGTGGAGCCGGTGACGTAGGCATTGCCGGCGGAATCAACAGCGATTCCCTGTCCGAAGTCCGCTCCGCTGCCGCCCAAATAGGACGAATAAACGATATTGCTCCCGTCCGTATTGATCTGGGTGACGAAAGCATCCGTATTGCCGCCGTAAGTCCTTTGGAAGGGATATGCGGTGCTAACCGGCGCGGATACAGGGAAGTCCACGGAAGAGGTGTTCCCTGTGATAAAGATGCTCCCAGCGCGTACGGCAACGGCTGTGGCGGCGTCGGAGCCTGTGCCGCCAACATAGGCGGAATAGAGAAGATTGGTGCCCGCGCCATTGAGCTTCGCCACAAAGGCGTCACCATTTCCTTCGTAGGTGACTGTCGCTGCTCCCCCGGCAGTGGGGAAGTTGGAAGAGTTGGTGACGCCCGCAATGTAAGCAGCAAGGGTCGAATCGGACGAATCGATAGCAATGCCATAGCCGATGTCGCCGCCGCCGCCGCCCAGATAGGTGGCATAAGAGAGAACGGGGTCGATGACCAATGCCCGACTGTGATCATAGGGGCCCAACTCGAAGCGGACACGGTTTTGTGCGTCCAGAGCAAAGTTGCCTTCAACTTTTGCTCGCGAGGCGGAGGCCGTGGCGGCTGGGTCGGTCTGGTAAATCACCGGCCTGTGTAACTGAACATCGCCGCCATTAAGTTTAACGACGAGGTTGCCATCGGCGTCAACGCGGAGCGGGGACTTGGCCTGTGCTTCAATCCCCAAGGCGATGGCTTTGGGGTTGGCGCCAGGCGCCACGACAAAGTCATACTCCAGTTCTCCACCCTGTGTGCCGTAGTAAACCAGGTCGACGCCGGGATAAACTCCCTGGTATCGCACCTTGGCGTAAGTGGGAACGTTCGTACGCCATTTGCTGTGGTCGTTGCCAATGAAGTAGTTGGCTTTGCCGGGCAGTTCGTCCGTGCCCGATACGACGGGTTGGGGATTGGCACCCAGAAGTTTCAGCCGGAGGCCGGAGACCACGGCCGGTGGAGTTCTCGGGCCAGGGATGGCCGACGAGGCTCTGAGGGTCAATACGGCCTCGTGGCCGGTCAAGAACACGGTATATCCGTGCCCTTTGGAAAGGAAATTCACGCTCTGGTCGGTTTGTCCACGGTTCGCCTCGAAGCTCAAGGGCAGAGCCGCGTAGGTCTGGGCCCATTGGTGGTTGGAACGAGGTTTGGGCGTGGAGAATCCGACGCCCCCATTCTTTTGCAGAATGGCCGTGCCGAGCAATAGTGCAATCAACATTAAGCTGAACGGGAGGCGCCGGCCTCTCTTAATCGCGCTTTGGTTTGCGCCTTGGGCGCACGTGGCAGTGCCGCTACTTCCACTCACGACGATCCTCCTCGGATAAATAATCGAGATTCTGCAAATCTGTTTCTGTTTCATCAACTCATCCAGCGCCCTACCTGGGCGGGACGAGGGTCAACAAGCTTCGCGTCGGGCTCAGGGTTGAACCGACATGCTAATGGTGGCTGTCCGCGTAACGGCGCTGCTGTTTCCCAAGGTACCCGTCAGCACGATGTTGAAGGTGCCGGAAGGAGTCCCATTGATCACGGGATTGATATTGATTGGGTTTACGTAATTCTGGCATCCCGCTACCGCCAGGGAAACCAAAACCAGCGTGACCAGCAGGGCCACAAACTTAAAGCGTGCGGGCATCCACATTCCAGATCTACCAAGGCCTATGAGCACCGCGCCAGACAACGTCAGCAGGGCGGAAAGAAGTATCCATCGCCCCAGTCCGGGGGGAACACCTGGCGGCGGTGGCCGGTGCAAGAGTCGCGATTGGGCCACGGTCGTTATTGTGAGTGTGCTGCTGGCAGTGGCGTTCGTCCCTGTCAATGCCACGGCCGGCGGATTCCAATAGCACACGGCGTCCTGAGGAATCGAGCCACAACTCAAAAGCACACCCGCGTTAAACCCGTTCGTGGGCGTAACGGTGACGGTGTAAACGGCATTGTTTCCGGCCGTCACCGTAGTGCCGGACGGAGTCGCGGCCAATGAGAAGTCGGCAAAAAATAACGTCAATGCCAGTGTGGCCGATTGTTGGCCACTGCTTCCCGTGATCGAAAAGTTCAACGGATTTGCCGTAGTCGATTTGAGTCCCGTAATGGTGAGGGTACTTGATTGTCCGCCCGAGATCGAAGAAGGACTGAAGGAGCAAGTGGCGGCACTGCTGCAAGATAGTGCGATGGGGCTCAGGAACGTACTCGGAGCAGCGACGGAAACGGTAAAGGATGCGGCCTGGGACCCGATGAGCAGCACACTCGATCGCGCGTTGGAGGAGAGCGAGAAGACCGGAGTCCCCGTGCCCACCAAGTTAAGTGCGGTTGCCCCGGTCACGGCGTTCGAAGTGATTTGGACAGTCCCGGTGGTGCTCCCGGTGGAGGTGGGAGAAAAGCTCACGGCAATGGTGCAGGCCTGGCCCACGTTCAACACCGCAGGGGTGGTGGGAAAGTTTCCGCATGTATTGGTTTGGCCGAATCCTCCGGAGGAGAGGATGTTGGTAATGGTCACCGCCTGATTGCCATTGTTAATCAACAGAACCGTCTGGCTGGGGCTGGTGCCGCCAACAACTTGCGACGGGAAGGTTAATTTGGTCGGGGAGAGAAGCAATGAGCCCCCCGTTGTGACACCATTTCCAGTGACCGTGACGGCGCGTGATCCACCGGTATTATCCGTAATGGTGACTTGATCGGTTTGCAGGCCGGCCGAATTGGGAGTGAAAGTAACCTGGATGGTGCAAGTGGACCCGCCCGCGGACAGGGAAGTCCCGCAGGTATTGGTCTGCTGAAAATCGCCGTCGGCGGCGATCTGGGCAATACCAAAGGCCGCGCTGCCCTCATTGGTCAGAGTTACCGTAACCGGGTTGGTGGTGCTTAGAATCGGCTGATTGCCAAAGTTGATTTGCTGAGGTGTTAACGCGAGGGAAGGACCGTCCTCGGGAGTAATCTTGGTCAGAAAGGCATTGCCGTTAACGGTGGAACCCTGGTAAAGCCACTGGAAGGCCCCGGAGGTGACGGGAAAGTTCGTCGAGGTGGAGCCGCCCGCAACGTATACTGCGCCGGCGGAATCAACGGCAATACCTTGGCCGGAATCCGTGCCGTTTCCCCCCAGGAAGGAAGAGTAAACGGGGATGCCCGAGGGTCCGAATTTTGCCACAAAGGCGTCTGCGCAAAGCGTCCCCGCGGTGACATTGACGAGATTTGTTGACCCGCAGGTCCCGGCCCCCGAAATCCCCAATACATTCTGGAAAGAGTTAAGGAGGGGGAAATTGCCAGACTGCGTAAAACCTGTGATGTAGATATTTCCCGCGGCATCCAGCGCCATGGATGTCGCCTGGTCGGTTCCGCTGCCCCCGAAAATGGTGGAGTAAACCAGGGTTGTTGCGCCGGGGCCTATTTTGGTAAGAAAGGCATTTGCCGTGCCCAGGACCGAAGATTGGTACGCGGTGGCCGTGACGGGGAAATTGGTGGATTGCGTGTCGCCGGTCAGGAAGATGTTCCCGCTGGCATCCACGATCATGGCAAACGCCCTGTCATTGGAGGAGCCGCCCAAATAAGTGGAGAAGAGCAAGGCACTGGAGCCCGGCGTGAATTCCGTAATGAAAATGTCGGTACCGCCACTCAGCGAACTCTGCAGTGCACTCTGGGTGGGGAAATCAGTCGACGAGGTGTACCCACAGACGTAAATATTCCATGTGCTGCCGCTTTTTTGTACAGCGATACCAGTGCCATAATCGGCTAACGAACCGCCCAGATAGGTGGAATAAACTAACTTTCCGTAGGGGTCGATCTCGGTCACGAATGCGTCCGAAAGACCCACATTGCCAAGCTGAAGAGGATTCTTGGTAGGGAAGTCTTTTGATTGGGTAGAACCCACCACGTAGACGTTGCCCACGCCGTCCAGGGTCATCGCCGTGCCAAAATCAGCCCCCGTACCACCGATGTAAGTGGAATAAATCAAGGCGGATCCGTCAGGTTTGAGTTCGGTCAAGAATGCGTCCTGGTTCCCACCGTAAGTTTGTTGAAATCCCGACGATGTGACGGGGAAGTTGGATGAAGACGTGCTTCCAACCAGGAAGATGTCTTTGGATGCGTCAAGCAGAATCTGGGCTGGTGTCTCAAGCCCCGAGCCCCCGAGGTAGGTCGAAAATAGGATACCGTTGCCGGCGGAAGTAAACTTGGTAACAAAAACGTCGCCGTCACCCGCGTAGGTCGACTGAAAGCCTGCGGAGCTGGCGGGGAAGTTGGTGGACGCGGTGACGCCGGTGACATACGCTTCGCCAGCCGAGTCGACAGCGACGCCGTAAGCGACATCTCCCCCTGTGCCGCCCAAATACGTGGAGTAGGTCAGGACGGGGTCAATCACCAGTTTCTGATTCCGATTGTATTTGCCCAGTGCAAAGCTAACATTCTGGCCGTGAACTCGATAGGAGACGGGCACATCCCGCTGCTGGCTGCCATCCAATTGGTATGCCCGGGGTTGCTGGAGTTGCACTTCGCTTGCCCCCACGGTCATGACCAGATCCCCGGCCGGGTCGACGCGAATTCCATCCGCCCCTTCTACATGCCAGGAAATCATGCCGGGATCGGTTCCCGCATTGACCTCGAAATCATTTTCCAACCGTCCATGCCGCCCGTAATAAATCAAGTCCACGCCAGGATAAACCTGCTGATAGCGGACACGGGAGAAGGTTGGTATCTTCGTCCGCCACTGCGAGGGATCGTTCCCCACAAAATAATGGCTCTCGCCGGGAAGCATTTGTTCTCCGGCGATTTCGGGCGCGGTGGCGGCGTCCTGCAAGGCCAGTCGTACCCATTTCGTTGGCTTTCCGACGCCCTCTTTTCGCAAGCCGAGGACGGCTGCATGGGAGGTAAGGAACAGCGTGTAACCTTGGCCACGGGCCAGATATCTGACCTGATTATCCACCTGCCCCTGGTTTGCCTCAAAACTCAGCGGCAGATCAGATGAGCGGATTGCGGACTGTACATAAGTCGTATTGGGCGAAGCGGGACTGCCAGCCCACCCAGGGCTGGAATGCAACAGGCAAATTCCAACCACCAAAGGAAGGAGGGATGATCTGAACCGGCTCTCAGTTTTCAAAGGTCCTCTTGTCATTACTTCGGGGTCGCTCGGTTGGTTGGATAGCGGCTTATCGACGGGCGACCGCCGGAATCATTATCTTGATTCTTTGCAACTTCTGGCGATGGGAAGCTACTCGCCAGTTGTCAAGCTCCGCAAAATACCCGTCAAGTTATACCGTAGCATGATGAACGCGGAACCATAATCGTAGCGAACGCTTCGGTTAAAGCCGAGTTCAACGCTCAGATTCTTGTACTTGGTGACCTCAAGCCACATGGAATAGCCATTGTCACGGGCAATTCTCGATGGTCCCCCGCCCAGAGTGTTGACCAACTGGCCGCCCGTCTCGAAGTATTGATCCCAATAGCGGTTGTGGTGTCCATCGCCACCGAGAAGTGAATCGGGCGAAACAATCCGGCTGAAGATTTTTTGCTTTCCCACCGGGGAGAGGCCGTAAGCCGACCCTTCCAGTTTGTAATGCTTCATGATGGTAAAATCCGCGCCGATTTCACCATTTCCAATGCCGCCCAGGGTCTCGTAGGGGCGGGCCATTTCATAAGGCCGCGGCAGGACCTGGCGGTCAACCGTGCCCGTGCCCCCGCCGAAATTCAGGAAGGGCGTGAACAAGACATCATAGTTCCCAATCTGGTAAGGGTGGTCGAAGTGGTTGAACCAATCCACCGTCATGCGGCCATTGGAAAACGTTTTGACCATGTTAAACCCGCCCGCACCGGTCAGGATGGTCGTGATGTTGGTGCCGTTGTGCTTGGTGTCGTAACGCACATCAATATACGGCGCCCCAATGATCGTCGTGTAACGCCAGTCAGCGGTTCCAATGATGGAGAATGGCGTGCGAACGGAGTAGAGCGGCAAACCGATATCGGCGGACACATGCGCGTTAAACTTGTACCCGAGATCGAAATCCCAGGTGCCAACTGTGGCCATATTGAAATTATTCCCCGCGAATTGCACGAAGGCGGTGGGCCCGGTAGCGTTGGCGCTGTCACTGCTGCTGGCAGTCTTTTCCGATGCCGCGGATTTCGTTTCGGGAGTAGCCTGCGCCATCCCCAATTGTGCTACCAAAAAGATACAGATCAGGAACGTGTAAATTGGCCTCACTTCACGTGTCCCCTTCCCAAGCAAATTTCTTCCCGAGGCGAACTCCTCTGCCGGTGGGTGAGGGCTTGGGCCTTGAGCGCTTTCCGCTCAGTGCCTTTCCCCCTCCGCATCTCGACCTAAGCGTTCGACTTGCTCTCGGACGCAACCTCTAAAAACAAAACAGGGTGAAATCGGTTCGTGCTTCTCGTCTCAGATTTTTGCCTGGATACAGAGTGCAGCGCAGGCGTCTATCGTAATGCTACCTGATAGTGCGCGCCCCCATAACTTTGGCTTGTTCTGAACGGCAGAACGCTTTCCTGATTACGGCCCCGCAGCAACAACGCGGCGGAAAATTCGCTTTCTTGGCGCCGCTGGCCGCAACATCAGCAGTAAAACCTGCGCTGGGACTGAACGCTTCCTACCGGCGATCACGAGAAGTCACCGCCTCGCTAAATCCCTCGGAAGGGTGGTACGATTTTTATACCACCGCACGCTGAGATGCGCATTTACCTCGTTGAGGTTTGAAAGAGGGCGGTAAATGTTTGTTAAAAAATCTTAACATTTCCTGCCACGGCTTCTCTTGCTCTAATCGGATGCGCAGGACAGATTTGCAACCATCTCAACTCACGCAGACTCGTCCGTCGAGAACGATACATCAAGAATTATAACAGGGCAATAGAAGTTTGTGAACCCGCGCTTTAAGATTCGACCCGCGGAGCCTGTTGCATATGGTCTTACGGGATGGATACTGCCCCTGTGGCGACCCCGATATCCGCTGTGAGGGACATGGGGCGAACGAAGCGGGATCCGCAGTTTCAGCTTAGCTGAACCCTGCCTTTCCGCCGACGTCCAAACGTGGTCTGAAATCCGGGCTGGCGGGTGGCCACAGGGTTGGTTTTAGAAGACCCGATGGCTCGAGGCGCAGATACATTGGCGTTGCGTGTAGCGAAACCCATACCTGAAACGTATAATAAGTCTATGGCCATCAAACCCCCACGGTCGCTGGCCCCTTTGGGGATTATCGCCGGTCTTAGCGCACTGCTGGTGGTGCTCGGGATTTTACAATTTCGATGGAGCAACCAGGTGCGGACGGCGGAACTGGAACGGAAGCATGCGGCCCTCCAAGCCGGCATGAACGGGTTTCGCGAGGATTTCCGCCGCGAACTGGCCGGAGTCTGCACCAGCTTTACCATTCCCCGGCCCGATGAGACTCCGGATGTTGAGGATATCTACGCGCAGGACTGCGGGGATTGGGGGCGCTCTTCCGACCACCGGGAATTGGTGGCCAACTTTTATCTGTGGGAAAAGGATAAAGGTAATAGCTATTCTTTCCTCCAATTCAATCCGCAGGAAGAGACCTTTACGGCAACGGCTTGCCCGGCGCGGCTGGGCGCACCCTGCGACAGTTCCGCTCTCGTCGCTCCTCAATCCAACCGGGGTGGAGACTTTGGTGGGATGAGCCTGCGATGGCGGGTTCAGGGCGCCACGCTGGCAATGGTGCGACCCATTTTTTTGCCGGGGTGGCGCGATCGCAGGAACCGAAGCGAGCGTCCACCCGACCCTTCGCCTGTGGGTTTTATGGTGGTGGAATTGAACCACGATGTGTTCCAGCGTTTCCTCTTGGAACTTGCCCAGAGGTATTTTGGGGGAACGGACGGTCCTCTCTATAATGTGGCCGTCGTTGATGGTGCGAATCCCCCTCATTTCATATTCCACTCGCAATCCCTTCCTTCCCCTAACCTGGTAAGTTCGCCGGACGAGACGTTGCTCTTGTTCAACCCGCGCCGGCCGCGGGGATATGATTTCCGGCAGGGAAATCCCGGCGAGCCGGGTGACACGGGCAGGCGCGATAGAATGGCGCCTCGCTTCCCCTTTCCGGGAGGCGGGCCCGATTTTCCCTCGCGCGCACGTGGTTTTAATGCCGCGCCGATTCTTGCTGATGCTTCCGCGGCGGGATGGCGTCTGCTGGTGCGGCACCCGGGCGGTTCCCTGGCCGACGCGGTGGCGAAAGTTTGGCGACGGGACCTGCTGCTGGGTTTCGGAGTATTGCTGGTTCTCGCTGCCAGTGTGGCGTTGGTTTTGATTTGGACGCAGAGAATCCGAAGGCTGGCGAAGATGCAGATGGACTTTGTCACCGGGGTATCGCACGAACTGCGCACACCAGTGAGCGTTATCTCCTCGGCGGCGGAGAATCTTGCCGATGGTGTGGTGGATGCAAAGCCCCAGGTGAAACAATATGGCACGCTGATCCGCAATGAAACCCATCGCCTTGCCGCAATGATTGAGCAGGTCCTGCTCTTTGCCGCCACGCGCAACGACAAGCAGCAGTATGAGCCCCGCCCGGTTCCGGTGGCGGAGACAATTGATTCCGCGGTTGCGGAGCTGTCCCATCTCACCTCTGCCAACGGATTTACGGTGGAAAAAGAAGTCACTCCGGGCCTTCCCTCCGTCATGGCCGATCCCAAAGCACTTGGCCGCTGCCTGCAAAATCTGATGACCAATGCTTTGAAATATGGTGCGGGAGGGCGCTGGATGGCGGTCCGGGCTCAGCCGGGGTCGGGTGATGAGGCGGGAGAGGTTCTGATAACCGTACAGGATCGAGGGCAGGGAATTGAGCCCAGTGAGATTCCCCACATCTTCGAACCCTTCTACCGGGGCAATGCCGCCCGGGCGTCCCAAGCGCGCGGCACCGGCCTGGGACTCAGCCTGGCGAAGGAAGCGGCGGAGGCCATGGGGGGAAAGTTGACCGTGGCGAGCCGCGTAGGCGAAGGCAGTGCATTCACACTGCATTTTCCTGCTGCCAAGTGAATGTTGCCGCCTCCGGTAGTTAACTGCGTGTGTTAATCTCGACGATGTGCCAAGGAAGGACCGCAACTCACATGAATTCCCATATCCTGTTGGTGGAAGATGAGCCAGGACTGGTGCTCACGCTAAGCGACCGTTTGCGCAGCGAGGGCTACACGGTGGAGGCGCTTTACGATGGAACCGATGCCGTTGAGCTTGCTGCGCGCAGCCGTTTCGGGCTCATCATTCTGGATGTTATGTTGCCGGGCAAAGGAGGTTTTGAGATTTGCCGGGAGCTGCGGGAACGCGGTTTTACCACGCCTATCCTGATGCTCACCGCACGCACCCAGGTGGCCGACAAGGTTAAGGGACTTAAGATCGGAGCCGATGACTACCTGACCAAGCCGTTTGAAATGGCGGAGCTTTTGGCGCGCGTCGAAGCACTGTTGCGGCGGGGCAGAGGAGCGGGAGGCGAAGGACCGGACTTTTATGAGTTTGGACCGCTGCGCATCGATATGCGGCGCACCGAAGTCTTGCGCGATGGTTTGCCCGCGGCGCTTTCGACCAAGGAATTCCAACTGCTTCGTTATCTCCTCGAACATCGGGGCAGGACCCTGAGCCGCGAGGAACTTTTGAAAGAAGTTTGGGGCTACACATCGGCTCCATCCACACGAACCGTGGATGTCCACGTGGCCTGGCTGCGGCAAAAGCTTGAGAACGATCCCAAACAGCCCAAGTTTATTCTCACCGTACACGGGCAGGGATATAAGTTCGCGGCTTAATGGGAGGTAGCGGCGGGTTTACCCCGCCATCGGGCGGCGTAGAGCCGCCGTTGCGATTGAATGGCGGCATAAAGCCGCCGCTACAATCCGCCAGCAAACTGCACATCTATGTCCGCCAAAATTCCCCAGCCTCCACTTTGTGGCATAATCGGGCCGCCGAATTTATCCTGACTGATCTTGAAGGGAACCCAATGAACGATCGCGAACGTTTTCTAGGCACGATGAAATACCAATCGGTTGATCGCGCTCCTCTCTATGAATTCATGTGGCCGACGTGGCCTGAAACCGCGGAAAGATGGGGCAAGGAAGGCGGGTACGTTGAGGGCAAAACCGACTTCGGTTGTGACAAGTGGCTGGTGGAATTCTCCTGGTTCTGGCCCCAACCTCCATTTCCCCGGGAGGTGCTGGCGGAAGATGACGAGCACATTACTTTTGTGGACCCGCAAGGTATCGTAATGCGGGAATTCAAAAACAACCCGTTGAGCTCCATGCCACAATTCATTCGCTATCCAGTGGAAACACGCGAAGACTTTCGCAAGTACTGGCGCGAGAGAATGCAGCCCGATCTCACCCAACGCATTGGACCCGATTGGCGTCAGCGGCTGCGCGCCTTGCGCAATCGCGATTTTCCCTTTGTGATCATCGCCGACCGTTGGGGAGGATGCTTTGGCCCGCTGCGCAATCTGGTGGGCGTGGAACGCCTTTGCACACTCTTCTATGACGACCCTGCCTTCGTGGAGGAGATGCTCGACGCGGACGCGGATTTCCTGATTGGAATGCTGTCGCAAATTCTGGAAGAGACGGACGTTGACGTGTTTGGATTTTGGGAGGATATGGCCTACCACACCGCCCCTCTGATCTCTCCGCAACTGGGGCGCAAGTTCATGCTGCCGCGCTATCGGAAGGTGGTTGACTTCGGCCGCGCCCATGGCGTGCACCTGTTCGGGCTCGATAGCGATGGCAACATCGATCCGCTGATTCCGGTTTGGATGGAATCCGGGATCGATATGCTATACCCCTTCGAGGTGCAGGCCAATATGGATGTGATCGCCCTGCGGAAGAAATACGGGCGCGACCTGCGCATGTGGGGCGGCATCGATAAGCGGCCTCTGACCATAGGGCATGCCGCCATCGACAAGGAGTTGGAGCGCGTGAAGCCTCTCATTGATGAGGGCGGGTATCTCCCCATGCTTGACCACAGCGCTACACCCGATACGCCGTATGAGAGCTACCAGTATTTTCTGAAGCGGCTGAAAACGTTCCTTTGACAGAGATCGTAGCGCGGACCGCCGCTGTTGAGGTCCGCGGTTCTTAATGCACAAATTGAGTGAATGTAGGGTGACGAGATAAGGTAGCGCGGAGAGTGCGTCCGCAATTGAAATCAATCGGTTTTCCAATGGAAGAGCCGCGGACCTCAAGAGCGGAGGTCCGCGCTACATTTGCTGCGTTGACTGGTGAAGGACACTCCATGGAAACGGGTCTCGACCACATTATCCTCGGCATTGATGACCTTGACCGGGGTATTGCCTGGGTGGAGCAGCGGATGGGGGTGCGTGCTGCTTTCGGCGGCGTTCATCCCGGTCGTGGCACACGCAACGCTCTGCTCGCGCTCGGGCCGGATTGCTACCTGGAAATCATCGCGCCCGATCCGCAACAAACTTCACCTACATGGTTTCGTCAAATACTCACGATGCCGGAACCCCGGCTCATTGCGTGGGCGGTGCACACGCCGGATCTTTTAGCACTCGCCCAACATGCAATATCGGCAGGCATCCCCATTGACGGACCGCACGATGGTTCGCGCTCGCGTCAGGATGGGAAGATGCTGAGCTGGAAATTATTCCGCTTGCGGGACGACCGCGGCGGCCTGCTCCCGTTCTTTATCGAATGGGGAAGCGACGCTGTGCATCCCGCCGCGGACGCGCCGTCAGGATGCACTCTTGCGAGGTTTCACCTGCAATCACCGGATGCGCAGGAGCTGGCTCGCATCTGCCAAACCCTGGGTGTTGACGTCGCCGTAGAGCGAAGTGAAGAACCAGGGCTGTTCGCGCGCATCGCCAGCCCGCAAGGTCAAATTGAACTTACATCGCGCTGAAGCCGGAATTCTACTGGCCGGTTGATGCGCCGATAACCTTTAGCTCCAGGCCCGTAAGCCACGACACCTTCGCAATCTTTCCGAGCACGTGCCCCACGCCGAGCGCGCAATGGTGCGTGGGCCCTTCGCTGCAATACGCATTGATGAAGGGTGCGGGATCCAGCGCGAATCGCAGACGGCTGTTGGTGTTGCCGATTTTGAGGCGCTCTCCGGGCAGGCACTCACCCTCCGCTGCGAGAAGCTTCAACCGGCCGTCGTGCGTTTGAGTGAGTCCGAGAATGGTGATGGGGCCTTTGCGGACGCTGGCTTCCACGCTTATGCCGAATCCGGATTTCCCATGGTACAGCCCGAGCCCGCGCAGAATCGGCCGGCCATCGGCGATGCCAAGATGGAACGGGCCGTCGTGGCCCATCAGGATGAAGCGCTCGCGAAAGTCCATGGCGTAAAGCTCGGTGAAGCTGCCTCCCGCTCCCAGCAAATCCATAATTTTCATGGCCTGGCAGTTTTTCAGATCCGCTTCGCCCGCGCAGGGAATTCCGCGTGCTGTCAGCAGTGAACATCCCAGGATCAGGCCGGCGCCCAGCCGCTCGTAAATGTTGCCGGCCACTCCGCGGTAGTAATAGGCCAAGCCGTTAAGGTCAAAATCCTCGGCCAGGTGATCGAGCCCTACGGCGACGCGGCAGGCCCAATCCATCTGCTCCGGAGCGGGCTTCTTCGCGAGCGGGTCGGAGGGACTGTCTTCACTGATATCAAAAATGCTGCGAGTCTCTTCCATCTTGCGCGCGATCTCGGCTTCGGTTGCGGCGCTCACCCGCGCATCCAGGTCGCACATTTCCAGCACCTCGATGTGCGTTCCCAATTGCGCATGGTGCTGGGTGTAATCGCTGTACATATCCAGCATGCCGGGATACGGATGCCCAAGGTAGCCGATGCGAGCCCGGTGCTGATTGTGAACCACCTTGGCGGCCGCGCACCACTCGGCGATTTCTGCCCATGCTGAATCGCTGGGCTCGCGCACATCGGGTTCCGCATCGAGCATGCCGGTGACTTGGCGGAAGGGAATGGCTGCGCGGGCAAACGCACAGGCAATTTCCGGAACGCAGCACGCGCAACAGTTGGCCAGCCATTCGGCCGTGTCGGTGTGGGCATAATCCAGAGCGGCTCCGGGCTGAAGATTCAGCACCACGACGGGGGCCTTTGCTTCCTGAATGACCAGCAGCACTTGTGATGAGGTCGCGTAAGTTCCGACATAGCAGAAAACCAAATCGACACCTGCCTGGCGAAATTCCGCGCCGGCGGTGTGGGCTTTCTGGGCATCATCCACCAGACCGGCACTGACCACCGTGGCCCATTCGCCAATGCGCGATTCCACTTTGCGCTGGTAACCCTCCAGCCGTTCCTTGAGTCCGTGAAACTGCGGCCAGTATGCCGCCAGGCCAATTCCGAAAACTCCCACCTTTGCTTTTTCTGCTTGTGGCACTGCTACCTCCATTTTCTTGACAAGGGCTTATAAACCATTAAACAGCATTGTAAGGTACATATTCAGCGCTATCTGTGATAATGCCTCTTTCCGCCCTTGTCAATTCTTTGTGTCTTGAAACACAGAAGATGTCCATCACGGCGTATTTAGCCTCATACGGTGTTGTGACATTCTGTCTAACCCTCCCTTGCCTCGAAATTCCACCGCACTTCCGTCGACTTCCATATTCTGTTTGGGCGCGCACCCTGTTACACTGTCCCCGCTTCAACGCCCGCGGAGAAATCGTCTTAATTCTCTCTCCGAACTTAAATGCTTACGAGGTGCCTTCATGGCTAGTGGTTACAATCGGCGAAAATTCCTGAAAGATTCCGCTACCTGGGTAATGGCAGTGCCGGCCATTTCCGGTTTGAGCAATACGCAAAGTCTTCTTGGCAATGGAACACCCGGTGCCCCCGACGCCTTACAGCGGGCGTTTCTGGAACCTCCGGATGGCGCGTGGCCCTGGGTTTACTGGTTCGTGTCTGACGGCAACATGACGAAGGAAGGCATCACGGCTGATTTCGAGGCCATGAAGCGTGTGGGCATTAAGGGCGTCATCTACATGGAAGTCGATCAGTATGTTCCCAAAGGTCCCGCTCGTTTCCTCAGCCCTTTGTGGCGGGAAATGCTCCAGCACGCGATGACCGAGGCCACGCGTTGCGGCATCACGATCAACATGAACAATGATGGCGGCTGGTGCGGAAGTGGCGGCCCGTGGATTACCCCCGAGCTTTCGATGCAGATGATTGTCTACAGCGAAACGACGCTTCAGGGCCCGAGGAAGTTTACCGGATCGCTTGCCCAGCCTGCGACCAAGGAAGGCTTTTACAAGGATATTGCCGTGATGGCGTTTCCCAGTCCGGCAGGAAGCGTGCGCATGGCGGAATGTTCGCCGACCATGACTTACGGCATCGATCGCAAGCCTTTTGATTACGCCACGCTGCTTGACGGCAATCCCGGCAAAGTTCTGCGCATTCCGTTGGCTCCCCACGGCAAGCCGCAATTTATCAACATTGATTTCCCCCAGCCTTTCACGGCGCAGGCCCTGACGGTTTCGCTGGATTTATGGGAAGGCCGCCTGATTTCGGAGTTGCAGGTCTCTGACGATGGCGTGAATTACCGCACGATCCATTCCATGGTGATTTGGTGGCCGGTGAGTTCGACGAATTTTGAGAAGGTGACGGCCAAATATTGGCGCATTCACATCCCAGCGCAGGGCCCGTTCTTTTACGGGCAATACAAGGATGGATTTCCGATTGGCATCGTGGAACTGCACGCGGAACCACGCATGGAGGACATTTCCGCCAAGGCGATCTACACCTATCGCCACGACATTGACCATGGTGAGCCGCCCATCCCTCCCTCGGCGACGCTTCTTGCCGATCAGGTAATTGATATCACCGCCAAGATGGATGGCAGCGGCAATTTAAACTGGGATGTGCCGGAAGGGAAGTGGACGGTGGTTCGCTACGGCAACACTTCCACTGGGAAGAACAACCATCCGGCTCCCGCCGAGAGCATGGGCCTTGAGTGTGACAAGCTCAGCAAGAAAGCTATTGAGGTGCAGTTCGAAGGATTGATGAGTAAGCTGCTGGCGGACCAGTCGGCCGTGGGTGCGAAATCACTGACCATGTCGCACATCGACAGTTGGGAGGTGGGCTCGCAGAATTGGACGCCTGGTTTCCGCCAGGAATTTCAGAAGCGTTGCGGCTATGACCTGTTGACGTACTTTCCCGTTCTCACCGGCCGCGCGGTGGGCAGTGCCGACCTTTCCGAGCGTTTCCTGTGGGACCTTCGGCGTGTTGTGGGCGACATGGTAATTGAAAATTATGCCGGACATATGCGCGAGATCTGCCACCAGCACGGACTGACCCTGTCGATTGAAGCATACAGTGCCGGCCCGCTGGATGAAGTTCCCTATGGCGGGCGCGCCGATGTGCCCATGAGCGAATTCTGGACGGGGCAGGGAATCGATCCCTGGGTTAAGGAAATGGCCTCGTCCGGACACGTCTACGGCCACCCGGTCATTGCCGCGGAAGCCTTTACCGCTACTCCGGAGAACGGCAAGTGGCAAAATTATCCCTACCGGCTCAAGCCGCTTGGCGACACGGCATTCACCGAGGGCATCAATCGCTTTGTATTTCACCGCTACTCCGCCCAGCCCTGGTTGAACCATGCGCCCGGCATGACCATGGGCCCTTACGGAATCCACTACGAGCGGACCAATACCTGGTGGGAACAATCCCGCGCATGGCTGGCTTACCTGGCGCGCTGTCAATCCCTGCTACAGAGCGGCTTGTTTGTGGCTGACATCGCCCGGCTGGGCACGGAGATTGTGCCGAATGAGTATCCCAAACGCTCCGAGATGTCGCCGCCCATCCCTCCGGGATATGACTTTGACTGCCTTCCCACCGATGCCTTTCAACAGGCTACGGTGCGCGATGGCCGGCTGGTGCTGCCCAGCGGTATGAGCTATCGCATTCTGCTTCTGCCTCCCTCACGCACCATGCGGCCGGCCGTATTGGCAAAGATCAAACAACTAGTTGCCGATGGTTTGACCGTGGTCGGGCCTCGTCCCACCGCTTCCCCCAGCCTGGCCGACTATCCGCACTGCGACGGCGAAGTTGAGCGAATGGCCGCGGAACTCTGGGGCGAATGCGATGGCGTTGAAATTATGGATAGCCCTTATGGCAAGGGCACCGTGGTGTGGGGCCGGCCCCTTGATGAATTGCTTGGCAAGCTGGACACGCCTCCCGACCTTTCCTGCCATCAGACAACGGTGGGCGACCAGATTCGCTATATCCACCGCAGCATTGATGGAAATGAGGTTTACTTTGTGGCGAGCGGCGTGCCGGATGCGCGCCGGTTCCTTTGCACCTTCCGTCCCAAGGGAATGCGCCCGGAGCTCTGGTGGCCCGACACGGGGCGAATTGAACCCGTGCTGGTTTATGACGACGTGAAGTATGGCACGCAGATCCCGATCAGCCTGGACCCCTGCGGATCGGTGTTTGTGATCTTCCGCGCGGAGGACCAGCCGCGTCCGGACCGCATCATTTCAATGCGGCGCGATGGCGTGGAGGTTTCGGGGCTCGCACCCAAACCGGTTCCCGAAATCCAAATCCAGCATGAGACTTTCGCCGTTCAAACCAACAAGGCGGGGCAATACTCGATTGAAGTGGCCGAACCGGGAAGTTACGCGCTGAAGACTGCCGCCGGACACGAGCTCAAGGCGCAGATCGCCGCGGTGCCCATCCCGATCAACATCGATGGGCCTTGGGATATTACCTTCCCCAAAGGTTGGGGCGCACCGGAGCGCGTCACCCTGCCTCACCTCATTTCGTGGACCGACCACTCCAACCCGGGGGTGAAGTATTTTTCCGGCACCGCAACCTACCATCGCAAAATCGAAATCCCCAAGGCGTTGCTGGCTCCTGACCGGGTTCTCTGCCTGGACTTGGGCCGTGTCGCCGTAATCGCCCAGGTAAAGTTGAATGGCCGCGATCTCGGCATTCTCTGGAAGCCGCCGTTCAGCACTGATATTACGCAGGCTCTAAGGGCCGGCTCAAATGATCTGGAGGTCAATGTCGTTAACCTCTGGATCAACCGGCTGATTGGCGACGAACAATTGGCCCCCGACTGCGAATGGAAACCGGCCGGCCGCAATGAAGTACTGGCGGAGTACCCGCAATGGCTGTTGGACAATAAACCGAGTCCCACCGGCCGCCACACGTTTACCGTATTCCGGCATTGGACGAAGGACGATCCCTTGATGGAATCGGGCCTGCTCGGACCTGTGCGGATTGTGGTTAAAGCAAGAATGGTGGCGAAATAGGGAGACACTGCACTTTGAGGTTGTGGGGGCGCACCACCATGCGCCCCCTTCTGCCGTGTTCGCCGCAGGCGTCTTGAATCTATTTCACATTCCATCAATGAGTTTTGTGAGCACTGACAAATTGTCATTTGTTGAAATTATATTAGATTAAGTACTTGACAAGAAGCAATGTGGCTGTTTTAATGCACCCATTGTTTCGCGACGTTTCGTCTGAATTCCGGGGGCGTTGCTGCCACCGGAACAAGAATGTAATACGTCGCGATTTTTCTCCACTTGGTAGCCTTAGCGTCTAGTCTCAGTTGGGTCCCCTTACAGTAAGACAGGAGGCCGAGATTTATTCTCGGAGCAGCAGTTTTAGCCCATTGCTGTGTCCCCAGCGCGGCAACCGAATCTATGGTTCCAATGTTGCCGCGCCAAGGTACCGCCTGGATTACCTTCGCGCTGGCAAAAGCCGGTGCTTTTCTTTACGGCCTGTCGGGAGGCCTCAGAAACCGCAGGCAGTATGATTCACTATTCGAAGTACGAGAGGAGATCTCACCTATGAGGTTAGTGAAGCACCTTTGTTTGGTCCTAGCGTTCCTGTGCGCCCTGCCGATCGCAGTGCTGGCGCAAATGGGCGGCTCTATTGATGGAACCGTCACCGACCCGAACGGGGCCGTAGTCGCGGCTGCCAAGGTAACGGCAACCAACGTACATACCGGGGTCGTGAACAACGTACAAACGTCCGCCGCCGGTTTGTACGCTTTCCCCCTCCTGCAGCCGGGTCCTTACACGATCATGGTGAAGCAGGCGGGATTCAAGACCTTTGTCCGCGAAGGCATTGAAGTTCGCCTTGCACTGAATGAGACCATTGATGTCAGGCTCGAGTTGGGCACGGTTCAGCAAACCGTGGAAGTGAAGGGGCAGGCGCCGGTGTTGACCACCAACAGTGCCACCATCGGCATGAACATGAGCCCGCAGACGCTGGACTCATTGCCGGTCTGGTTTGGCGGTAGTATGCGCCTGGCGAATTCTTTCATGGGATATATGCCCAGCTACCAGAGCAACGGTCAGGCCACCATCAACGGTTCCGCCGGCCGCGGCACGGAAGTCATGATTGATGGCGGCAGCATCGTCAGTCCTGAATCCGGGGGAATTTCGTTCTATTTCCCTGGCATGGAGCCCTATAGTGAAACCAAGCTGGTGACCTCCGGCATGTTGGCTGAAAATGGCCGGACGGGCGGCGGCCTGGAATTGTTCACCACCAAGTCGGGGACCAATGATATCCACGGTTCCATGTTCTATAACTGGGAACGGCAATTCACCAATGCCAACTCGTTCGCGGGCAATGCGAACACGACCGCTGCGAATTTCCATTGTTTCGGACAGGTCCAGACCTATGCCTGCCGTCCCAAGACACGCTATAACGATGAAGGCGGGTCCGCTGGCGGCCCCGTTTGGATCCCCCATGTTTACGATGGGCGGAACAAGACCTTCTTCTTCTTTACGTGGGAGGGTTATTGGCAGCCTGCGGTTGTGGCGCAAAACACCGGTGAGACCGTACCCACGGCCGCCGAGATCCAGGGCAACTTTGCGGGTTTGAACCCCATTTACGACCCTGCCACCACGGGACTCAATGGTAATGCCCCCGGCGTCCGCAGCCAATTTACGGGTAACGTTATCCCCACGACCCGCTTCAGCAACATCTCCAAGAACTATCTTCCCTTTATCCCCGGTGCCAATTCGGGGGGCGGTGGGGCTAGCCCGGCGGGCGACTACTATTTTAACCAGACGACCGTCGTAACGGATAAGGATTGGTCGATCAAGATCGATCACTCCTTTAGAACCAATCACCACTTTTCCTTCTTCGAGACGCACCGGTACGAGCCGAGCGCTCTGGTGCAGTATCTGCCCGGCCCCATTAGCAACGGGCTAACCAGCACCACCGACCCGCATCAATTTCGCGCCAGTTGGGACTGGGTGGCCAATCCCCATATCATCCTCCACTCTTACTGGAGCGCTGACTTTGACAACCAGCAGTGGAACAATCCCCTCCAGAACGGTTATGGCTGCAAGTTGGGCTTCACCGAACTTGCGTGCGGGACCAACCAGGACGCCACGCCGCAAGTGGTCTTTCAGACCAACTCCTACACGGGTTGGGGCATGAACCAGGGGAAAGTCAACGATGGCGGCCAGCGCAACCACATCCTCATGGAAGGGCAGAGTCTCACCTGGGTTCATAGCAAGCACGAGTTCAAGATGGGCTGGGAAATCCGCCGCTCCGCGACCCTCAACAATGACTGGTCCACGACGAACGGAATCTACGATTTCAACCTGGCCCAGACCGCGATCCAGAACGGAAGCAGCAACACGGGGGATGCCTTTGCCAGCTTCTTGCTGGGCACTCCCAACGCCGCCAGCCAGGGTGCACTGCCCGTCTTTGCGGCGAATATCCGGTATGCCTACACGGCGGGATACTTCCAGGACGCCTGGAAGATCAGGCCCAAATTGACCCTCAATTTGGGTATCCGCTATGAGGTTCCGATTGGCTGGCACTATGTGAACGGCACCTACTCTTCCTTCAACCCGACCCTGACCAATGCCGCCGCCGGCAACCTTCCCGGCGCCATGCAGTTCATGGGCAACGGCCCAGGTCACACGGGTTCACTCCGTCCCTATCCCACTGACTTCTCCGATATCGGACCCCGTCTGGGCTTCGCTTATCAAGCGTCACCCAACACCGTAATTCGCGGCGCCTTTGGCCTTATCTATGAGGGCATCGGTAACGGCGGTTGCGGATGCACGGATGGCGAGGGCGGCACCTCGTTCAGCCAACCCGGCGACGGCTTCGACCCGGCGTTCTCCTGGGATAAGAACCCCAATGGCACCCCCGGAGTCTACCCGGCAGCCGGCTATGTCGCCGGTCCTAACCTGACTCCCAGCGTCGATAACTTCGGCGCAGGAACACCGCAGGCCATGGGTCCCAACTTCGGTAAGGCTCCCCGCATCTACGATTACAACTTCACCGTCCAGCGCCAATACAAGGGCTGGCTCTTCCAGGTTGGCTATGTTGGCCAGCGTACTCACAATGCCATCACCGCCGACCTCCTGAATACGCTTCCGGCCAGCGATCTGCCTCTCATGAGCACCCCGACGGCTCTGCTGAATGGTGCCATCCCGGCGGGAACCAATCTGCTTGCTTATAGCTTTAACGACCCTGTACAAGGTCCGGAACTGAATGCACTCGGCTATTACGCTCCTTCGGGAGCCAACAGCAGAAACCCCACCTGCGCG
>CAYTMD010000031.1:0-25810 GCA_964438685.1 uncultured Acidobacteriota bacterium | reverse complement strand
TTGCGCCCGGTGAAGGTGAACATTGTTTTGGTGCGCGGGTTCAACGACGATGAGATTGTGGAATTCGCCCGCCTGGCCCGCCGCCGCGACATTGTCGTGCGATTCATCGAGTTCATGCCGCTTGATGCGGACCACGCATGGAAGCGCGAGTTGGTGGTGACGGCCGAGGAGATTGTGGCAGCCATCCAGCCCGTGTTTCCGCTGGAGGAAATTCCCCGCCACTCCCCCAGTGAAACGGCCTTGCGTTATCGCTTCACCGACGGCCAGGGCGAACTCGGAATCATCGCGCCGGTTTCGATTCCTTTTTGTGGGCAGTGCAGCCGCATCCGGGTGACCGCGGATGGCAAATTACGCACGTGCCTGTTTTCGCTGCGCGAGCACGACGTGCGCCACCTCGTTCGCAACGGCGCCACCGACCACGATATCGCGGGATTCATGGAAAAGGTTGTGCACCAGAAGGAACCCGGCCACCGGATCAATGAGCCGGATTTCGTTCAGCCTTCGCGCACCATGGTTTATATCGGCGGTTGAAAACTCGGAACGCGGGATTGGGGGTTCGGGTTTCGGGAAAGAAGATTCCGAATTGCGAATTCCGGATTCCGGGATTCGAACCCCGTGTCCCGTATCCCGAATGCCTGTACTTAGGCTAAAATAGTATTAGGGCAAATATGACCACCGCAACTCTAGACACGCTTCTTGCGACTTACGCTGAGATCCCGGCGCACGAACTTGACGAGCGCATTGCCCAGGCCAAGCAGGATCTCGGCTCGCGAGTGGTGATTCTGGGACATCATTATCAACGCGACGAGGTGGTGAAGTTTGCCGACTACCGGGGTGATTCGCTGCGTCTCTCCCAGCTTGCCGCCGGCCGCCCCGAGGCCGAATACATTGTTTTCTGCGGCGTACACTTTATGGCGGAGAGTGCCGATGTTTTGAGCGGTGATCACCAGGCAGTGATTCTGCCGGACCTGAACGCCGGCTGCTCCATGGCCGATATGGCAAACCTTGAGCAAGTGGAGGTTTGCTGGGAAGCGCTTACCGCGGTGAATGGCGGCAATATCGTGCCCGTCACTTACATAAACTCCACTGCGGCCATCAAGGCATTTGTGGGAAAGAACGGTGGGGCGGTTTGCACTTCCTCCAACGCCCGCAAGGTCATGGAATGGGCGCTGGCCCGCGGGGAAAAAGCCCTGTTCCTGCCGGATGAACATTTGGGACGCAACACAGGTTACGGGTTGGGAATTCCGCTTGACCGGATGGCCATCTGGAATCCGGCGGAAGAGAACGGCGGCCTGACGGACCGCGAAATCGCGGCCGCACGAATTTATTTATGGAAGGGCCACTGCTCCGTTCACCAGCGTTTTCGTCCCGAGCACGTGGAGCGTGCGCGCATGAGCCATCCCGGCATTCGGGTGATCGCCCACCCCGAATGCTCGTGGGAAGTCTGCCAGGCGGCAGACGAGGTGGGCTCGACGGAATACATTATAAAGCGCATCGTGGAAGCTCCCGTCGGCAGCGCTTGGGCTGTGGGCACGGAGATTCACATGATTCGCCGCCTGGCTCAGGAGCATCCTGACCGGCTCGTACTTTCGCTGGATGACTGTGTCTGCATGTGCAGCACGATGTTCCGGATCTCGCCCCAGCATCTATGCTGGACGCTGGAAAGTCTGCGGTCTGGCCAGGTAGTCAACCGCGTTAGCGTTGTTCCCGAAACCAAACGATGGGCGCTGGTTGCCCTGAATCGTATGTTGGAGATAAGGTAAGTCGATAGCTTACTGCTAACAGCCGACAGTCGGATGGGGATAGCTGTGAGGTGGGGTAGTCGCTGGGAACCAGATCGCGGGAAGATCCCAACTAACCACGGCGTCTAAGGACTGTAAGCTGTGGGCTGTGAGCCGTAAGCTCAATATGGCCGACAAATACTTTGATCGTCGAGAAGCGGAAGAACTTCTGCGTACCATTACCCCCTGGCTTGAGGAAGCGCGGGACGAGAAGCAGAAGATTGAGGCCTTCAAGAACGAATTGGCGCAGGTTGCATCGCGCATCATGTTGATGGGCGGAACCTTCCCTCCCCTTGCGGATCTGTTGCGGAAGAAATCCGAGCACGACGAGGTGGCCGAGCGCCTGGTGGGAATCGTCAACCGAATTCAGGAGACCGGCGTTCTGGTGAAGGACCTCGACGTCGGCCTGGTGGATTTCCCCAGTCTCGTCGACGGAGAAGAGATTTACCTTTGCTGGAAACTTGGTGAGGATCACATCGACTTTTGGCACGGTATCGATGAGGGATTTACTGGCCGCAAGCCGCTCGACAATCCCGAACCAGGGCGCACCCCCCCGCAAGGCCCGCGATTGCAGTAAGAACAGACGTTAATCATCTTTGGCGCCGTCGAGTGATCAGTCCGTTGCCGGATAACTCCGCGCCCATTTAGGAAGAAGCCATGTTGACCTCACGAGAACGCCTGCTCTTGACCCTCGCAGGCAAGATAGCGGACCGCGTGCCGGTATCGCCGTTTGTGCAGGAACAGTATCTCTCCTGGTACTATCCCGGTCGCGCCAAAGTCGATCGCGTCGTGGATGCCGTGGAACTCGCGAACGAGTTGGATTTTGACCTGATGGCAAAGCACCTCAAGTTCCTGCGTCCGCACTTTTTTCGCAAGAGCTATCCGAACTGGGAGGTTCGCACCCGGGAGTCTTCTGACGGACGAATCACCCATTACCGCCTGGAGATTGTCACGCCGCGCCGCACGCTGTTCGAGGAGGAGGCGGTGGAGGAAGCAGGGGTAGCCACCGCCGGGGTGATGCGTGTGACCACCAAGCATCTGCTGGAGACGCGCGAGGAGGTGGAGATCTTTCTCGAGTATCTTCCGGCGCTCGATGACGCGGGGCGCGCCGTGATGCGTGAAGTGGTTGCGGAGTGGCGGCGGATTGTGGGGGACCGAGGCGTTCTGGCGCCGTTCGGATTTGCCGGCGTCTTCAATTTTGCGGCCGGGCTGCGGGGCGTGGAGACTCTCTTCATGGCTCCCAGTGAAGACGAACCCGCCTACCGCGAGTTCATGAGCCGCATCGCCGGCGCCCAGTGCGAATACAGCCTGGCATTGGCCGAAGCGGGGGCCGACTGCATCGGCATACAGGGACACATGGCCAACGCGGGCACCGTCAGTTCCGCCTTCTTCCGTGAGTTCGTGCAGGAATACGAAAAGCAGGTCATCGAAGCGATCCACACGGGGGGCGCCTACTCCATCTACCACAACTGCGGCCGGGCAAAACGCTTGTACCCCAACTATCGTGAGATGGGCATGTCCCTGTGGGAGACTGTTTCGGAACCTCCGGCGGGCGACAACCAATTGGCGGAGGCGAAGGCCGCTTTAGGCGATAAAATCTGCCTGCTCGGCAACCTCGATCAGATCCACTTTTTAAAGACAGCTTCCCCCGCTGAGGTCGCGGACCGGGCCCGCCAGATCATGGCGGTTGGGAAGCCCGGCGGACGGTACATCTTCGCCGCCTCCGACTTCCTGGAAACAGGCACGCCTCGGGAGAACGTCGTCGCGATGATTGAGGCTGCCCGGCAGGAAAGCTCGTACTAAAGAGCAGGCCCGCGCTGCGCTTCCATTCATGGATTGGGGGAACATGGAAAACCACAGCAACGAACTGGCAAAGGCCGCGAGCGCCTATTTGCGTTCCGCCGCCCATCAACCGGTGCTGTGGCGCGAGTGGAATGGCGACGCCTTTGCCCAGGCGAAAGCGCAGGATAAGCCCATCCTGCTCGATATTGGCGCGGTGTGGTGCCACTGGTGCCACGTGATGGACCGCGAGAGTTACGAAAACGCCGAGGTGGCGCGCGTCATCAACGAGTCCTTCATTCCCGTAAAGGTCGATCGCGATGAGCGCCCGGACATTGACGCCCGCTACCAGGTGGCGGTGAGTGCCTTGACGGGCCAGGGCGGATGGCCGCTGACAGCTTTTCTTACCCCTGACGGCAAGCCGTTCTTTGGTGGTACCTACTTCCCCCCGGATGATCGCGGCGGGCGCCCGGGCATGAAGCGCTTGCTGGAAGTCATTGCGCAAAACTACCGGGCGCATCGCGACCAGATTCTTGAAAGCGCAGTAAAGATCGCCGAGGCCCTCACCGGTGTGGAAAGCCTTAAAGCAGGTGAGGAGGCCGTCGACGAAAAGGTTGTGAAGGCCATCGTAGAAAGCATCGGCGGCATGTTCGATGCCCAAAACGGCGGCTTCGGCAGCGCCCCGAAGTTTCCCCACCCCAGCGCCATCGATCTGCTGCTCGAAGTCAATCTCGACGTGCGTCAGGATTGGTTGCTGAACATCGTAACCACCACCCTTGAACATATGGGGAAGGGCGGTGTTTACGACCAGATTGGCGGAGGCTTTCATCGCTACTCGGTGGACGAGCACTGGATCGTGCCCCACTTTGAAAAGATGTCCTACGACAACGCCGGACTATTGGGAAATTACCTGCGCGCCTACCAGATTACCGGCAACAAATTCTTCCGCGAAATATCCCTGGGCATTCTCGTATTCCTTGAAAATGTGCTATCGAACCCGGAGGCCGGCTTCTACGCCAGTCAGGATGCGGACATCAGCCTTGACGATGACGGCGACTACTTTACCTGGACCCTGGATGAATTGAATTCCGTCCTCGACGCGCCAGAGGCCAGCGTTGCCGCCCTTTACTACCATGTTGAAGCCCAAGGTGAAATGCATCACAATCCGGCGAAAAACGTGCTGTTTATTGACCAACCCGTCAGCGCCATTGCCGCGCGTTTGCAACTTGAGGAACCAAAGGTTGCGGAACTGCTGGCGAGCGCCCGGCGAAAAATGCGGGACGCACGCGCCAAACGGCAGACGCCTTTCATTGATAAATCGATCTACACCAGTTGGAACGGAATGCTGATTTCCGCCTTGTTGGAGGCGTACCGAATTCTGGGTTTACGGGGTGAACGCGACCGCGCCCTTGCCACTCTCGATCTGCTGGTGACCAAGGCTTACGACCGCGAAAAAGGCATGTTCCACACTTTGGTGGACGGCACACCGCGCATCGAGGGCTTGCTGGAAGACCAGGTGTTCATCATTGCCGCGCTTCTTGATGCTTACGAGATCACGGGAACACGCTTCTACTTTGAGCGCGGACTGGAATTGATGGAAACCACCCTGCGCCGCTTTTGGGACGTCAAAGAAGGTGGATTTTTCGACACGGCCCAGGACCTTTCCGACCGCCACGGCAGCCTGACCACCTCCCGCAAGCCATTTCAGGATTCTCCCACGCCCGCCGTGAATGCGGTGGCGGCGATGGTGCTCGACCGCCTGGATGTGCTCGCTGACCGCGAAGATTATGGCGAAAAGGCAGCAGCCACGCTCGCGTTGTTTGCCCCCAAGGCGGGACAGTATGGATTGTTCGCGGCCACTTACGGTTTGGCGCTGCTCCATCACCTGCGCGCGCCATTGGACGTGGTGGTGGTGGGCCGGGCCGACGATGACCGCACCATGGACCTTCTCTCCGCCGCTTATGAAACTCCTCGCGCCGGCAAACGTGTCTTTGCTTTTGAGCCGGGCATTGTTCAAGCTCGCGACTTGCCCGCCGGCCTGGCCGCCACGCTGCCGGAACTGCCTTTCGACGGCGTACCTGTGGCCCTGGTGTGCGAAGGCACCGCCTGCCATCCGCCCGTGCAAACCCCCGTTGCCCTGCGTGAGTTGCTCCTCCCCACCAAGCGTGGCTGACGAGGCGGCTTGGAGTTTTTGAGCCCCCTTGAAGTTCAACCGTGCGGCGATTAGCTGACTTATTCGACGCATATTATGCGTAGAATGTTGTTGACTCCCGCGTAGATTAGCCGCCATAATCTACGCATGGAGTGCGTAGAATGAGTGCATACATCTATGAAGAAACGGCTTGGCCCCGATTTCAATGGGATCGTGGGAAGTTAGCGGCGCAACTGGCCGAGGTTCATCGCGAGCAGGGCCGATTGCTGGGCATCATGGAAGGCCTGGGCTTTAAGCTCCGCCAAGAGGTTGTCCTCGGAACCGCGACCGTGGATGTACTCAAGAGCAGCGAAATCGAAGGCGAGCGACTGGACGCAGAGCAGGTCCGCTCCTCCGTTGCCCGCCGGCTGGGGATGGATATTGGCGGCCTCAAACCTGCGGATCGGAACGTTGAAGGCATCGTGGAAATGATGATGGACGCCACGGGCCAATACGAAAAGCTGCTCACTAAAGAGAGGCTATTCGCGTGGCATGCGGCGCTGTTTCCGACCGGGCACAGCGGTATGCGCCCCATCAGGGTCGGCGCGTGGAGGAATGACAGCGGCGGCCCGATGCAGGTTGTCTCTGGGCCGGTGGGAAGGGAGCATGTCCATTTTCAGGCCCCCGCCGCCAGCCGGCTCGACGCGGAAATGGAGCGCTTCCTTGCCTGGTTCAATGGAAACGAGGAAAGCGATGGGGTGGTAAGGGCAGGGATAGCTCATTTGTGGTTTGTCACCCTTCACCCCTTTGACGATGGGAATGGCCGCATTGCGCGCGCCATCGCCGACATGTCGCTGGCACGCTCGGAAAGAAGCTCCCAGCGCTTCTACAGCATGTCAGCCCAGATCCGGCAGGAGCGCGCCGCGTACTACAACATTCTGGAACAGACACAGAAGGGCGGGATGGACGTCACTCCCTGGATGGCGTGGTTCATGGGCTGTCTCAGCCGCGCCATCGAAGTCGCGCAAGGCAATCTTGGAGCCGTTTTATCCAAGGCTCGCTTCTGGGAAGCGGTCGGAGATTTTCGGTTAAACGAACGTCAACGGCTTGTACTCAACCGGCTCCTTGACGGCTTCGAGGGCAAGCTCACCACCTCAAAATGGGCGAAGCTGGTAAAGTGTTCCCACGACACAGCCCTGCGCGACATTGCCGCACTCGTCCAGGGTGGGATACTCGTCCGCAATCCTGAGGGTGGCCGCAGCACCAGCTACGCGCTGGCAAGAATTGTGGGCCCTTCCCACGGATAGCAAGAGGCCGCCGCGGCTGAACGTCTGCCGATCTTAAGGACGGGTAACGGCCCAGAGCCCACAAGGGGCAATCCATCCCAGCCTCAGCCTGGGATTCCGCCCTCACTCCTTGCCTTGAAGAGCCTGGTTCAACTGATCGCGATACTTCTTTAGGGCGCTGCGTCCAGCGCGTGTGATCTTTAGCGATGTGGCCGGAACTTTGCCGCGGAAGAACTTTTTGACGACGAGGTATCCGGCTTCTTCCAGCTTGCCGATGTGGCTGGAGAGATTCCCCTTGGTGAGTCCGGAGACCGCCTCCAGGAACTTAAACTCCACTTCCTCGGCTTGCGCCAGCACCGTCAGGATCACCAGTCGCGCGGGTTCGTGCACCACGCGGTCCAGGGTTAAGAAGCCTTCCAGGTCCGCCCTCATGCAGCCTCCTTCAGGGCGTGGATCTTCCGCCGCAGTTTCAGAAATTCCATGTGCTCAACAAAGCCCACCAAAACCATCACCAGAGCAACTACCAGAGCAAGGTCCGCGAACAGATACACAATTTCAGCCCTTCCGTGGGCCGGTGGTAGTGATGTGCCACTGAGGAGGATGGCCGAGAGCATAAAGAGAAAGACTCCCACCACGAACTCATAGGGAGCGCGCAGATATCGCCAGACAATGAACGGCAACGGGAGCAATAGTACGACGAAAGCCAAGCCGCTGAGCGCCATTCGCCAGGAGAAGTCCTGCAGAAGGCCATGGATCACAAAGCCGCTGGCCGTCAGGCTGAATAATCCCGTTATCCCGGTAAGCAAGGCGAGAACTATGTCCTCCCACCCTCTCCTCCGTTGCTGCACTCTGCCGCTGAATTGGTAGTAATGTTCTCGAAGCCACTCCTTGCCGAGGATCCAGATAAAAGGCCCCAGCCCCAGCAGAAGCCGACCGAATACCCCAAGATGAATATGGTGGTCCAGCAGGTATGCGGACATGAATACCAGTCCTCCCCCGAGGACGTGACCCAATCCCATCGAATCTCTGGAGAATTTCCCGTACGCTCGCGTCAGTTTTTCCAGCTCTGACAGATCTTTAAGCGAAGGCTGAAAATGTTTGCCGATAGCGTCACCCATGGCACCCTTCCTTTCGCGGAAAATAACTGCACATTGAAGCAGGTAAGAACGAATACTAGTTTGCAATACAAACTAGTCTGTGTCAAGTCAAATCGTCGGTGGACGGGAACAGACCCTTACCCCTTGGGGTCGGCGATTTCCCGAAGGGACTTGCGGGAGCCGGCGGTCCCATCTCAGCGGTTCGTCCCCTATTGACGGCAAAAAGCCGCGGACCAACCCAATAGGTCCGCGCTACACTCACTGCCCGGCATCATAGGCCGCGTAGCGGGCGAAAGATCGTCAAGCTTGTCCAAATTAGGTGGAGAACATGGGGATGGAGGGGGCTTTGCCCCCTGCTGTCATGAAAATAACTGTCCCAAAGGCACCTTGGAGTGTGGTCGCAGCAGCTACCGCCTTGGAATGCGGTTGCGGCAGCGAGCGCAGGGGAATGCTGTAGTACCAACTACCACTGACATCTCGCAATTTCAGATCAAGTCCATGGAAAGGCGGCGGCTTCGCGGCCGCACTCCAAGTTGCTTCGCGCATTTTCATCGTCAGTGGTGCGCCACAGGCGCATGGGCATCTGTGCGGAGCCGCCGGTCAGCACTAAATTCGCGAATCGTAATTTAGGCAAGCTTGGTATCATATGGCCCGATGACGATTCATTGATGATCCGATCCGTGGATGATCGGAGGAGTTATGACAACCATAAGGGAAATTAATTTGACATCCAAAGGTCACTTTCTTATTCTGGCAGGTTTCAACTCAACTGATCAGGTCTCACGGCAAACCTCGTATGTTCCCCCCTGGTTTTTCCGGAGCATCTACCATCCAAGAGAGGACAATAGTCATGCTCGGTATCGTTAAAGAGCGACTCTTCACTCCCGGTCCAACTCCGCTGTTGCTGGAAGCGCAGGCACGCGCGTTGGCGGCGGGCAATATTCACCACCGCACGGAAGCGTTTCGCAAGGTCATGGTGGAAACGCTCGCTTTGCTGAAGTATTACTACGATACCCGGAACGACGTGCTGATTTTCGCGAGCTCCGGTACCGGGGCCATGGAAGGCTCCGTAGCCAACCTGCTTTCGCCCGGCGAGCGCATGCTTATAGGCACAGCCGGGAAATTCGGGGAGCGCTGGCTGGGACTGGCAAAAGCGTTTGGAATCGAAGCTGTAACGGTGGAGTCTCCCTACGGCCAGCCTGTGAACATTGACGCGATGAAGCAGAAGCTTGCGAGCGACGGGCCGTTCCGCGCCGTATGCATCCAGGCTACCGAAACCTCAACCGCGGTGATGAACGACGTGTGCGCGCTCGGCGAGGTTGTGAAGAACCATCCTGAAACCGCGCTGGTGGTGGATGCCATTACCGGGCTTGGTACTTCGGATTTGCGCATCGACGAGTGGGGGCTCGACATTGTAATCGGCGGTTCGCAAAAAGCGGTGATGATTCCGCCCGGACTGGCTTTTGCCAGCGTCAGCGAAAAAGCGTGGGGCCTGATTGCAAAGTCCAAACTGCCGCGCTTCTATTTTGACTTTGCCAAGGAGCGCAAGAACCAGGCGAAGGGCGAGACTGCGTACACTCCCGCCACCACACTCATCATCGCCCTGAACGCTGCGCTTGAATACATCAAGAAACTTGGGCGCGAAAACCTGATTGCCAATGCTGCGCTCCTGGCGGAAGCCTCGCGCGCCGCCGCCCAGGCGCTGGGGTTGAAGCTCTTTGCCGAATCTTCACCCGCCAATGCCGCCACCGCTGTTTGCGCGCCAGCGGGCGTGGACTCAGGCGCGATCGTAAAGGAATTGCGCACCCGGTTCGGCGCAATTATCGCCAACGGCCAGGGCAGCATGAAGGGCCAGATCTTCCGTTTGGCGCACCTGGGTTATTACGACATCACTGACCTGTTTGCGGTATTCGCCGCGCTGGAAATCGTGCTGTTGAAACTGGGTCAGAAGGTGGAACTCGGTTCCAGCGTCCGGGCGGTGCAGGAGGTTTATCTGCGGCACGCGGGGTAAGGCAATTTTGGATTTTAGATTTTTGATTTTGGATTAAAGACCGGAGATTGGCGATTGAGCCAGCGTGCCGCAACCCAAAAAGGACTTCACCACGAAAGCCATAGAGGTCACGGAGAGCAGACGGAGAAAACACTCTGGGTCAACAAAAAAGGAAGAGTGATGTCTACCCGCGGACGCAATGGTGCTTTTCTCTGTGGTCTCTGTGCGCTCTGTGGTGAGCCTTTTCTTCGCTGCAAAGGAGCGAGTCAAACGGTGGTGCCGCAAGTGACCACTGACTACTGACAACTTATCTATGAAAATTCTGGTTGCTGACAACATATCGAAAAATGCCGTGGAAATCTTGCGTGAACAGGAATCCTGGGATGTGGTCTTTCTGCCGAAGAAAGCCGGGGCCAAGGTGGCGGAAGAAATTCGCGACGCCGATGCCCTAATTGTGCGCAGCGCCACCAAGGTTACCCCTGAACTGCTGGCGGGTGCCGGGCGGTTGCGAGTGATCGGCCGCGCCGGCGTGGGCGTGGACAATGTCAATCTCGACGCCGCCACCCAGAAAGGCGTGGTGGTAATGAATACGCCGGGGGGCAACGCCGTAAGCGTGGCTGAACACACCATGGCGTTGCTATTGGCGATGGCCCGGCGCGTTCCCCAGGCCGATGCCTTGATGAAGCAGGGCCGGTGGGAAAAGAAAAAGCTGGAAGGAATGGAGTTGCGCGGGAAGGTTTTGGGCTTGATTGGCCTGGGCCAAATCGGATCGGACGTGGCGCGTCTGGCGAAGGCCTTTGAAATGCAGATCATCGCCTATGACCCCTACGTTTCCTCACTCCAGGCCGGTGAGTTGGACGTGAAGCTCGCCTCGCTGGAGGAAGTCCTGAAGTCATCGGATTTCATCAGCCTGCACGCTTCCGCCACGCCCGAGACTCGCCATCTGATCAATGCCCGAACGTTGGCGCTTGCCCAGCCTGGTTTGCGCATCGTAAACTGCGCCCGCGGCGAGTTGATCAATGAGGCCGATTTGCTGTCAGCGCTGGAATGTGGGTTGGTGGCCGGGGCAGCACTTGACGTCTTTGAGGCTGAGCCGCCCACGAACGCGAAACTCATTGGTCATCCCAACGTGATTGCCACTCCGCACATCGCGGGCTCCACGGAAGAGGCCCAGGAAATCGTGGGCATTCGCATCGTGGAGCAGGTGCGCGACTTCCTGCTCACTGGCGTGGCGCGCAGTGCCGTGAACCTTCCGTCGGTTTCACCGGAAGAATTCAAGAAACTCGAGCCCTACATCCAGCTCGGCGAAAAACTGGGGGCGTTTCTGGCGCAGCTTGCCGGAGAAAGAATCCGCGAGGTGCGGATCGGTTACGACGGTGGATTGGCGGAGCTGAACACGCACCTGGTGCGGAATGCGGTGCTGAAGGGAATCCTCACCCCCGCACTCTCGCAACAGGTCAACTTGATCAATGCCGGGGCTCTCGCCCAAAAGCGTGGCGTGGAAGTGGTGGAGCAGCGCAGCGCCCGGCGCGCGACGTTTTCCAACTCACTGGGCATCGGAATATACACCGAGGGCGAATCCGCAACCGGTGTGGGCATGGTGGGTGTGCGGGGCGTTCTCCGCATCCTGGGACTTAATGATATCGACATCGAAGCGCCCCTGCGGGGCATCATCATCTGTATCCGCAACCAGGACGTGCCGGGAGTCATCGGCAGGGTGGGCACCATTCTCGGCGACCGCAAAATCAACATCGCCACCTTCACTCTGGGGCGCGACCCACAAGCCCAGCAGGCCATCGCCCTGGTCAACGTTGATAATCACGTGCCTGACGAGGTGCTGCAGGAAATTCGCGCCATCCCCGCCGTGCGTACCGCGCGAGTGGTAGAGGTTTAACAAATCGGCCAGTTCTGGACGGAAGGCGATTCGACTCTACCTCCGTCGCTCCTTACAGGTGAAGTATACTGAACGGATTGATCCTATAATGCGGCTTTCCGGAAGCGTTAAAGCCATTAGTTCCCGCCATTGCGCGAGGTACTCTATGGATCGCTCAAACCGCCGTTTGCAGCCCGTGGGTGTATGTTTGATCTGCTTGCTCGCCGTCATGGCATTGCTAGCGCCGCCTCCGGCGACCAGTCAAGATCGTGGACGGGAAAGCCCGCAACGAGATCCGTGGTCCGTCTACGATGGCCAAGAGTTTTACCCACCGTCGTGTCATCAGCTTAGTTATTTCTCCGGCGCGCAAAACCCAGCCGAGTTCAATGACGATATTTCCGGATGGCCGCCCGGCTCATTTACCAATAGTACGAAAACCAGCCTCATCGGTACAATCCTCCGCCATAGAATCTACCAAGTTCTCGAGGATATCCGACCCGTTCCTCAAAGGGCGCCTGCCCTTGCGAACGAGATTGGCAGTAAACGCATCCTGGTGGAGCGGCAGCCGAGTGAATTCTGCATGATTTTCGAAGAGGAAGGCCCCGTGGGACCCAACGGAGTTATTTTTCAAATCAAACCCGCCTACCTCACCGAAATTGACGGCGAACAGGTGCTCCTCACTCACGATCTCGTCCCAGGAACGGGAGATTTAACTATCGATGGCGCATGGACTTTCGCTCACGGCGCGCCGGATTTTCTGATGACTGTACTCAACGACTCGATCGCCCGCTCGCTTAAGGAGATCCTGCCAGCAGGATGCGGGACTCATCCAAATAAGAACGGACTGGACTTGGAGAACCTTAGGTTTGTTTCGGCAATCTGGCCGATAAGCGAGAACAGCGGTGGGTCAAACTGCGAAGGAGAGGTACGCCTGACACTGGGGATGAGAAATCACAAGCTCGTGGTTGTTGACAAATAATTGAATTAGTCGATCTCGACGTCTACGGGCACTGTGCGGGTGATGGAAGTCTGAGGTTAGTCATAAGTCGTCGGTTGTCAGCCATCGGTCAAAGCAGCACGGTGGGGCCGGCAACTTCAGGGCAACGATAACGAATGAGCAGTGACTGATAACTGAAAACTGATGACTGACGACTGAGGGTAGTACCGAATCAATCGACCGGAGCTGCACCCATGCACGTCTGGGTTTTCAAGATCAACACGAAGCGCGGATGGGAATTTGACCAGTACTTCCGCTCCCGCAAGCGGGGCGTGTGCCCGATGGGTGATGAAGGCTGGATTCGCAGCGCCTCCAGCCTGCGATACCTTCGCGAAGAAGTGAAGCGGGGCGATCTTTTCCTTTGCTACGAGGTCGACCGCAAGCTGGTTGTAGGTGTAGCCCGCGCCGCCTCCGATGGCCGTGACACGGGCCTGGGTTCGCTGATTGATTTCTGTCCGCCACGCCAGGCCGTACGCCTGGAAAATCCCCTCAAGCGCGAGCCCGATCTCGACCACATTCTCGCCTTCAGTCCCCATCGCGGCCGCGGCACAGTGCAGCGGATTGACCGTGATGAGTTCCGCCGCCTGCGCCGCCTGATGCTGCAAAAGAATCCCCGGCAATTGGAGAGCTTGTCGAAGCTGTTGGGCAATTGAAAATAACCTTTGCCGCGCTGGAGCGTGCGGCGATTGGAGCCCCCCTGCCTGGAGGCGAAATGCGTGAATTCCTGGTTACTATATCGGCGCTATATATCGTTTGAGTATTACCTGCTGCTGGTACAGGCGCACGATTGATAATGATTACCGTGGAGGCGTTGCGGATACAACCAAACTGTGAAAGACTGAATTAACCGTGTTCGCTGCGGGGACGTCGACGATGAAGTCGGCCGTATCCGGGTTGGAATGAAAAGGAATTGGTTGGTTTCCCTATGACTTCGGTGCGTGCAGCGGCTAATCTGCCTTCGTTTTTCGAAGGCGCCCGCTTCGATTTGAAGTGGCGAAACTTCACTGCCGACCTGGACTTCTGGGTTCGCCAAGCGCGCAAATACGGCGGGCCTGTCCTGGACTTGGCGTGTGGAACGGGAAGAGTTTCGCTCCACTTGACCCGGGCCGGTTTCCGCGTCACGGGAATCGATTCGTCGGAAGCCCTGTTGCGCGAAGCCGCGCGGAAATGCCTGCGCTTAAGCCTTTCCGCGGAATGGGTCAAACACGATATCCGGGAGTTTGACCTGGGAACACGATTTCCCCTGGTGATCCTGCCTGGTAACGCCATTTCCACCTTCATGGAAACCAAGGATATGGAGGCCTGCTTCGCTTGTGTGAAACGGCACCTCACTCCGAAAGGGAAAGTCGTGATTGACTTGTTCAATCCGGACTTGGAGATTCTTTCGCGCGACCCGAAAGAACGCTTCCCCCACGCGCGCTACCCGGCTCACAATGGGCGCGGGATGGTGGTGGTTACGGAGAGTAATAGCTACGACACGGTCCGCCAGGTCAACCTCATTCGTCGGTATCACAAGATGCCCCGCGAAGCCAGGGAGTTGGTGGAAGAATTTGCAGTGCGCGTCTATTTCCCACAGGAACTTGTCTCTTTGCTGAAGTACAACGGCTTTCGTATCGAAGCAAAGTACGGCGATTACGATGAGTCCGCGTTCGGCGCAGAATCTCCGAAGCAGTTGATCGTTTGTTCCGTCCCCGTCTGAATACGATCTCCACGAGAGGCAACCCAAATTCCTGCTGATTCATCCGGCTGTTTCCAGCCAAGGCGATTAGCCCGGATTTCTCCGTGCGCGGAAAGTCCCCAATTTTGTCCCAGCGCGCTGACAGTCCCGGGTTAGAATTCCCCAGCCTGGCCTCCGGCGTGCCGAAAAGCGCTGGCATGCATTGGCAAGTTTTCGGCTGCATTATGGAAGGAAAGGGATGAAGAACAAGATCGCACAATTCTTCCAACTCAATGCGAATGGTACTACCTTTCAACGCGAAATCCTGGGTGGCCTCACCACGTTTCTGGCGATGTCTTACATCATCTTCGTGCAACCTGGCGTGCTTTCCGTAGCGGGAATGGACTTCAAGGCCGTACTCACGGCCACCTGTCTGGCCGCCGCCATCGCCACGCTGCTGATGGGGTTTGTAGCCAACTACCCCGTGGCGCTCGCGCCGGGAATGGGTGAGAACTTTTTCTTCGCCTACACGCTTTGCGGAGCTGTTCCCCTGGGATTCGGTCTGACCTGGCAGCAGGCGCTGGCGGCGGTGCTGCTGGCAGGGATCTTCTTCGTCGCCATTACCCTGACCGGACTGCGCGGGCGGATCGTAAATTCCATACCCAATTCCTTGAAGTGCAGCATCGCCGCGGGAATCGGCCTCTTCATAACGTTTATTGGACTCGAATATGGCGGACTGGTAGTAGCTTCTCCCGGCACGTTGGTGCGTATGGGCGATTTGCGCCAACCGGTTGTGCTCGCCACTGTTTGTGGGCTACTACTCATTGTTGTGCTTTTGAGCTTCCGCGTGCGCGGCGCTATTTTGCTGGGTATCCTCGCGAGTACCGCCATTTGCGCACTCCTGGGCTTGGTCCATTACCACGGATTGTTTTCGATGCAACTTCACCTGGCGCCGACCTTTTGGAAATTCGATTTGGCGGGCCTGTTAAAGATCTCACCGGCGCGCTTGGGGTCAGCTATTTTTGTGCTTTTCTATCTGGCGCTTTTCGATACGGTGGGAACGCTGGTGGGTGTTGGGCATCAGGCCGGACTGGTTCGCGATGGCAAGTTGCCGCGGGTGGATCGCGCCCTCTTTGCCGATGCCGTGGGAACCTCCTTAGGCGCCGCATTGGGGACTTCCACAATTACTTGCTACGTTGAATCCGCCGCGGGGGTTTCCGATGGCGCGCGTACCGGTCTGGCAAGCGTCGTGACTGGAATCATGCTGGCCGCTTCGCTATTTTTCAGCCCATTGGCTTCCATGATTGGCGGCGGGGTCAAGGTGGGGCAAACCGTATTCTATCCTACACTGGCCCCGGCGCTGATCGTCGTGGGATCGATGATGCTCAGACCGCTGCGCGAGCTCCAATGGGATGACCCTACGGAATACCTGCCGGCATTCCTGGTGCTGGTGGGAATCCCGCTGACCTTCAGCATCGCCGATGGCATAGCCTTTGGGCTGATCTCCTACTCCATCGCCAAGCTTGCCACGGGCCGATGGCGCGAGTGCCCTCCGCTCACATACATTTTCGCGGCGCTTTTCGTGGTGCAATTTCTGATTTTCTAGCAGGTAGATCGTAGAGACAACATTCATGCCGGAAGGTACTGACCTTGAGGTCGGCACTCAAAGGCCGAAGGCTGTTCGGCCCTACAAAACATGTGCTGACCTCAAGGTCAGCGCTACAAACTCACATCGAGTTCTCTGTGTGCCGGTCACATTTATACGGCCGCTTTGGCCGCGGTGCTTTGCTTGCCCCGCGTCTCCTTCCAAATGTTCAGGTAAGGTTTCAGCTCCTGCATCATGGAGCGGAACTGCTGGAAGTTGAGGGATTGCGAGCCGTCGCTCTTGGCCTTTTCCGGGCAAGGATGTACTTCCACAATCAGGCCGTCCGCGCCGATAGCGACGGCGGCACGGGATAGGGGGGGGACGAGGCTTTGGCGGCCTGCCGCGTGGCTGGGGTCAACAATTACCGGTAAGTGAGTCAGCTCATTCAGCACCGGCACAGCGGAAATATCGCAGGTGTTGCGCGTCGCAGTTTCGAAGGTTCGGATCCCGCGCTCGCACAAGATCACGTTGGGATTGCCGTGCGCGGTGATGTACTCGGCGGACATCAGCAGTTCTTTGATGGTAGAACTCATACCGCGCTTCAGCAGCACAGGTCGCGGAGATTTGCCCAGAGTTTTGAGCAGGGCGAAGTTCTGCATATTGCGAGCGCCCACTTGCAGAATGTCCGCATAGTCAGAGATCAGTTGGACGTCCTGCTCACTCATGACCTCGGTTACGATGGCCAGGCCTGTTGCCGCCCGCGCCTTGGCAAGCAACTTCAGCCCCTCCTCCTCCATTCCCTGGAAGTCGTAGGGGGAAGTGCGGGGCTTGAAGGCGCCACCGCGCAGGATCTTGCCTCCCACGGAAGCCACGAACTCCGCTGCTTCCATAATCTGCTTCTCGCTCTCCACCGAGCATGGTCCCGCCATCACAACGAATTGGTCGCCCCCAATGGAGACGCCGTTGATGGGGATCTGAGTGCGCTCCTGTTTGAATTCCTTGCTCACGAATTTGTAGGGCGACGAGATCCGCACGGCGCTCGCGACTCCGGGAGCCAACTCAATCGCTTCCAGGCAGTCGCTTACATCTCCCACGCCGATTACTCCAATGACGACGCGCTCTTCACCTTGGATGGAGTGGACCTTGTATCCAAACTCCTGGATGCTCTCGCATACATGATCGATTTGCTCCTGGGTCGCGTCCGGTTTCATGGAAATGATCATCGCGTTCCTCCTCCCCTTAAATGAAAAAGCCCACTCACTGGGAGCGGGCTGGCCTTGCGACAATGTCTTTTCGTTCTGACCAACGCCACTCTACCGGATTGGAGAAAAACTCCAATACCGGTAACTAAAGTACATAAACGAGCTGGCGTGGGTTTGGAACATGGAAACATCAGTATACAGCAACCCCTAGGGTGCCGCAAGACCTCTGTTTCCAAGCCCCCCCCTTGGTTCGAAGCAGCACTTTGGCGCATAATAGGCGCCACCCTCGTGGTGACTTGCCATGCCTGCAAACCTTACCCCCGTTTACCTGGAAGCAGAAAGACGCTTCAAGAGCGCCAAGTCGACAGAGGAGAAAATCACGGCCATTGAAGAAATGATGGCCACGATTCCGCGCCACAAGGGCACGGAGAAGATGCAAGCGGACCTGAAGCGGCGGCTCTCCAAGTTGCGCGCCGAGCAGGCCCGCCGGCCCACCAGCCGCATTGACATCATTCATCGTGTGGAGAAAGAAGGCGCCGGGCAAGTGGCCATGGTGGGACCGCCCAACAGCGGCAAGTCGTTGCTGGTGCGGCGCCTAACCCACGCAATGCCCGAAGTTGCCGACTACCCCTTCACCACGCGCGTGCCGCTGCCGGGAATGATGCCGTTTGAAGACGTGCAAGTGCAACTGGTGGATTTGCCTCCGGTGCATCCGGACTTTCCCGAATCGTGGCTTTACCAGATCATCCGCAACGCCGACGCCGCCTTGCTGGTAGTCGACCTAAGTGACCCCGACCTTCTGGAGGATCTGGAGACAACCCTCACCCAGATCGCAAACGCCAAGGTACAACTCGACCAAGCCGGACTGCCTTACACCACCGGTTGGCTTCGCAAGCGCACCCTGCTGGTGGCCAACAAAATCGACGCGAGTGGCGCTCCGGAGAATTTCGACATTCTGCGTGACCTGTACGGAGAGCGATTCGAATTGGCACGCGTGTCCGCCGAATCCGGCGAGGGCCTGGAACCCCTTCGTCATGCGGTGTTCGAAATGCTGGCGGTCATTCGCGTCTACACCAAGGCGCCGGGGAAGAAGTTGGAGCGCGTGGCGCCGTATATCCTCAAGCGTGGTACGCGCCTGATCGATCTTGCCGCACACGTCCATCAGGATTTTCTGGCCCAACTCAAGTATGCCCGACTGTGGAGAGAAGGGCGGCTCGAGGGCCAAATGGTGAACCGCGACCATGTGCTCGAAGACAGGGACGTGGTGGAATTGCACCGCTGAGCACATAACGTGCCCGGTGAAGCATCCGCGTGAACCTGCCTCGTGGGAAGAGACTGCCATCCGTTCCGCGCATTTGGAATACAATTGGAACGCACACCTTGCATTGCGAAGTCACAGCTTTGATACTTCCAAGCAAGACCAAAATGAGAGGAGCGACGATGCAACCCAAAGGAACCGAGCACGGCGGAACGCAACTCGTAATCGAATATTACTACAAGGTGGCGCCGGGCGCCGGAGCGGAATGGCTGGCGCTCTACAAGAAGAATCACAATCCGATTCTGCAACAACTCATCAAGGAAGGCATCCTAAAGAGCGAGTTGCTCTATGAGCGGCGCTTCCACGCGGAGACCCCGGCGTGGGATTACAAGATCGTGATGGTTTGGCGCGACTGGGCGGCGCTGGAAGAAGCCCATTATCGCGATCCACAAATCAAACGCGAGCTTTACCCGGACCAAGAGGAGCTCGCGCGGCAGGAAAAGCGGCGATGGGAGCTGACTACCGGCCACTGGGATGACGTGCTGAAGGAAATCCCACTCGAATAGGTTCGAGGTATCGGGTATCAGGTGCCAGGGATTGCCTTCTCCCGAACACCTGATATCTGGCGCCTGACACCGGTCTTTAAGGCACGCCTTTGCCCCTTAGGAACGGGGCGAACTTCATGTCGACATCCAGAATCTCCTGTCCCAGCCAGTCCCTCAGGAAGTCCACTGACTGCGCGGTCATTCCCAATTCGTTACTCATGAGTCTTTGGTAGAACTCGAGGATGGCGTACGCCAAGCGCTCGTGCTCTGAATGGTGCGCAGGGAAGTCCGGGTACTCACAGCTTTGCAGAACCTTCTCCTCGGCGGCAAAGTGGGCCGTGGTGTATCGGATGAGCTCGTCCAACGTCCTTCCGATGACGGGCCGCGCTTTGCCGTCCACCAAGGCTTGGTAGAGGCGGTTGATGATATCCACCAACTGCTTGTGCTGCACATCGGCAAAGGCAATGCCCACATGATACTCTTCGCTCCAGGGAAGAAGGTCCCGCTGTAAAGCTTCCATAACTGTTTCCACGCCTCCGAGAGGTGCACTGTTCCGATCTTCCTGATCGTACCCGGGCCCCTGGCTGGGAAGGCCGCGCCAAGCAACGCGGCGCCGTCCTAACCGGAGCTTTCACCTGGACGCTCCAAGGGCCTCACCTCTTCCATCGGTCCCTTGGGCCGGAACCTTTAGGCCAATTGTGGAGCAGGGAGATTGGGCAACGCCACGCACGCTTTCACGCATCGTCCGACACTTTTGGTTATTTCTTTCGGGGTGGCTGTGACGGCCGCATCTCGATACGACTGGCCAAAGCCGTGCCAGGGAACTTGTACAGATCGACCACCGCTTTGGCGATGTCTTCGCCGGTCAGCTTCCACTTCTCTCCGGCCTTGGCGCCGGGTTCGGCGGCAAAATCCGTATCCACGCTGCCCGGCATCAGGTAGCTGACGCGAATGCCGTCGTAGCGGACGTCCTGCATCATGGCCTCGCTAAATCCGTTCAGACCGAACTTGGAAGCGTTGTAAGCGGACCCGCTGGGCATGGGATTGACGCCCGCGAGGCTCGAGATATTAAAGATGTATCCGCCGCCGCGTTTGCGCATCAGGGGAACGGCTTCGCGGCAGCAATAGAAGACGCCGGAGAGGTTGGTGTGAATCGTTGTGTCCCAATCCTCCACGCTGAGCTGGTCGACGGGTTTGAAGATGCCCACGCCGGCGTTGTTCACTAGGATATCGAGGCCGCCGAAGCGTTCCGCCGCCACGCGAATCAGCTTTCGGCAGTCATCGTAAACGCGAACGTCGGCACACGAGCCATCCACATTCGCCGCGGCCGATGTGCGGAGCTTTTCAAGAGCAGCATCCAGGAACTTCTGATTCCGACCGCAAATAAAGACCTTTGCGCCTTCCACCAACAGAGCCTGCGCGATGCTGAAGCCGATCCCGCGCGACCCGCCCGTAACCACGGCTACTTTATCCTTCAATCCGGATGTCATTGTCAGCCCCCTGCCCAAAAGGTGAACTCTTAGATTACTCCATAATCAGCCGCAGAATGAAGCCCTCTGTCATGGGAAAATTGATTCTTAAACCTGCCGCCCTTTGCGTGGGAGATAGGGAACATCCTGCCCTTCGCCCATCGGATGATTGAGTGGCGCGCGACTGGCGACCTTCGTAGCCAGAAAATTGGTTCATCCTCTCACCATAAACTGCCGATAGTCGGTATGGGGAAGTGTGTCACAAGGGGGGTTGTCCTCCGGCGTTGTCTGCTCTTCCTCCACTCCGGAATTACCCCCTATGCTGTCACCCCGAGCAGAAGCGAAGAATCCCGCCGCGCCCGCCTTAGGACTTTTCTTCTCGTCACTCATCTCTGTTCTTGATGACCTCTGACTGCGGACATCGGACTCTGTCTTTCGTTACTCATCAATGTTCCTGATGACCTCGGAGTCTGTATTTCGTCTTTCGCCCATGTTATTTGCTAACTACCTTATTTTCAGTAACATCTTGGAAAGAATGATTTAACTCGTTTGTTTTCATGAATATCATGGAAAGGCGAAAAGCGGGCATTTTTTCTATATGTGTTTTCAACAACTTAAAGAAATTTTGCCCAAAATTCTTCCCCTTTTTTTTCACGGCCGGGCTCACCATAGAATCATCTAAGTCTTTTTATTTCAGTTACATAGATTTTTGCAAGGTTCTCGCGATTCATCGCTAAACCCTTTTGTTTCTGATACATCTTGGAAGGACACGCCATTCTATTTCTCCCCGGTTCCGGTATTTCAGGCTAACTATCTTTGATTTGAACGAGATATGGCTTTCAGACATTTGTACTGTAAACGACTAACCCCTTTTGTTTCTAGTACATCTTGGAAAGCTGCGATAGCCGGGCCATCCTGCCACCGGATCATTAGGCCATCTAAGACCAACTCCGTGCTCCTCCGATGAATCGATGGGCCGATGAGCCGATGAGCTGATTCTGGGTCAGCCTTCGCCCCGATTTATCGCGTAACCTATGCATTTTCGGCCACAAAGCCCGACGGATTGTTGTCGATCCGCACGCAACGCGTGCATTTTCGTGCAAAAAGCCTGTTTTATCGCTGGACATATTGTCATATGTTTATTTGTTTTCATACACATTCCAGCTTCGATCGTCATATTTAAACATCTTTTTTGTGTCAGCGCCCCGTTTCGGACGCTGAGGCGGCGCCGACCTTCAGGTCGGCACGTCTTGACCAGCGTGTTGGTGAGTCGGGCCATTGATGATTGGCGATTTGCGATTGGTGATTTGTGAATTTCGAGTTCTCCCGCATTTTTGCTCGTCACTTGTCACTTGGACTCGTCACTGCTCTTCTGGGCACTTTGCAAATCAACAATCGTCAATCGTAAATCACCCGCAGGCCAGAATCTTCCATCCTTTTGGAACTGACAGCTTACAGCCGAAAGTTGTTGGCCAACTACGTTCAGCGGTCATCTCTCCGCCGACTGCCCACTGCCTACTGCCTACTGCCTACTGCTTTCTGCTTTCTGCCTACTGCCTTCTGCCCTCTCCGTCCCTCGGATCATGAACGCCGGAATTTTGTTCTGAGGACTTCGCAGGCTGGATGGGCTCGGCTTTGAGAAGGCAGGAGACTTGCGCGCGGACATGGCTGCACCCCACGGTAACACCCGGTAAGTATATCGATCTACGCTATGCAAGTCAAGATCAATCTACCAGCATTAGAGGCTACCAACTTTCGCTGCGGGAAAGCGCGTGGGGCACGGTCCTGCCCTGAAGGTCCGCGGCTTTTCGCCCCCGCCGGCTGGCGCCAATCTGAAGGGTATGCCGCGGTCCGGCCGTGCCCCGCATGAGTTGTAGGGCCGTGCTGCGCTCTGCCATGGGGCTTGACCCAGGAGACGCACGGGCTGGTGGAACAGGCGTGGCGGGGAATCGAGGATTTATTGTAGGGGCGGTTCGCGAACCGCCCCCAATTGAAAATGCAACGCGAGGCCCGCCCTCCAGTCTTGCGGCTCTTCCATCGCGCCGTGGCTTTGACGGCGGGGCCCCTGTATTGCAATACCGTAAATTCTTGTTTTTTTTGCAAACATTTTTGTTCGTTTGTTGAAAGTGGGAGGTAAAGAGAAGAGACCCCTCATCCGCTTCGTACCTCAGCACCTTCTCCCCCGGGAGAAGGAGGGTAATTAAAACGCCCTCTCCGAGGGGAGAGGGTGGCCGAGAGACGAGGTCGGGTGAGCGGTCTCTTCGTCCGCCCACGAAGATTTGGTTGTGGCTCCGCCGCTCTCTGCTCCGCGCCCTACCTGCGAAATTGCCGCCGGACGGCGAGAAGGAACAGGGCAACCAGAGTTGAAGTGAGCAGGAGTTCGACGAGGGCGGCGAATCGGCCCAATACTGATTGAGGCTCGTAATCGGCAAAATCGCGCCGCAGACTTGCCGCGCTCACCGAGGTCATGGCGCTTTGCACGAAGAAGCCGACTGTGCCGCGCAAGTTGCCATTTTGATACGCGGTTAGGAATTGGAAGAAGTTCGCGTAGTTGATCTCGCTTGTATCGGTCGTAACAGCGCTTGTTTGCACCACCGGTCTGGGCGGTGATCCTTTTTCGCTGCTCACGCGGTGCAGGCCACAGGCTGGGTAAATGATGGCGAAAAGTGCAAGCACAAGAAGCAGGCGAAGGAACGGCTTCACGTAGCTTTCACCGTAGTCGCTCGCGTACTGATACCAAGCCGCCAAGCCAAGATTGCGGTGCAGCCACCGCAGGACGGGGTTGCGGCAGGGGCTCGAAAGCCGCTTCATTTCCATTTCGCCGTAATGGAAATCGCCTGCCGTCCAGTAGTCCCGTTTGTCGTCGTAATTCTTCTTGAGCTGTTGGTAGAGTTCGGCAATCAGGTCGTAATTGCGTTCATTGGGATTGTCGTCGTCGGTGCGCAGGGCTCCTACAGCTTCACCTTTGGTATCGAGGACCTCTTCAAATACCATCCGCTTATTGTTCTCTTGCCTCCCCCTCCATTGAACACTAGAAAATTGAACCCTTGAGACATCACAGTTGTGAAAGAGAGCTTGGCCAAGGTATGTTTTGTAGAACAGCACAAGCTCCGGCTTCTCAAATCGTGCCAAGCTAAACAGAGGGCCGGGTTGGGCTTCATTGTTATCTCGAAATCGGGTCCCACGGAACTCCGCCCGCCGTTCAAAGGTTGCTCCGGAGAATTCTGAAATCTTCTCGAACGCCGTCTTGTCGAAATACACCTCTCTTGTGAAAGTGGCCCTGGTGAAATACGCGTCTTGTTTGAACGTTGCCCTGCTGAAGTATGCGTTCTGCGTGAACGAGGCATCGTCTAAGGAGATATCCTGCATGAACGTGGCTTCGACAAAGACCGCGTCCTGGATGAACTCGGCCCCACTGAAGTTGGCATACTGCATGAACATGGCGTTGTGAAAGTAGGCCTGCTGCGAGAACTTGACCCAGGAAAAGTATGCTTCACGCGCGAACTTGGCCTCGTGGAAAGAAGCGTTCTGCACGAACGTGGCCGCGCTGAAGATGGCTTTTTGCGTGAATGTGGCAAAGCCGAATGTGCATTTCGCCTTGAATTCTCGCCCAGTGTAGTCCGCGTTTGGAAAAACAAATCGAGTAAAATCCGCGTCCCCCTGTGCCGCATCTCTGAGAATACGTTCGAACTCTTCCTGGAACCCGGCATTGCTTTTGTTGGGATCTTTGCAGTGCATCAAGCAAACAGGTTCCTCATCCATACCCAAAGGGGTGGCGAGAATTGGCCGTCCGCAGGGCTTCCCGTTATGCATCCGCACCGGACACAGTTGTTCAGCAATCGACTCAGGCTTATCGGCTTCTTTGTCTTCTTCCAGGCCGGCCATATTGGGTGGGATTTTACCAGAAAGGAAATAACCCGCGCGCAATTGTTTACTGTTAAGCGCAGGTTCTGAAGCCTGCTCGTAAGGAAGAAGGGCAAAGTATAAAGGATGATTCGGGGAGAAGGCAGAGGTCAAAGCTCAGAAGGCAGGAGACGGAATTATGAAAACTGCACTGGCGCGTCAAGCAAATACCAAGCGGCCTTTGGGTTCGGGGACCTGGCGACCTAGTTCTTTGGCGGTTTCGATCCACTCCCGGATGACCAATTCCACGTTAGCCAAGGCTTCCCGATAGGTTTTTCCATCAGCCGCGCAGCCGGGAAGTTCCGGCACCTCGGCGATGAATGCCTTGTCTTCCTCGCTCCAATAGATGATTACTTCGTACTTAGGCATCTGCCCCGCCTCCCAGTCTGTATTTCAGCATAACATGCCGGGCTTATTTCACCTGATAGGGCTTGGCTTTGCCGCCCTTGGGCTGCAAGTTCAGGATTTCCTCGGCGCCATCTTTCCAGAAGATGTGATGACTGCCGCGAATTCGTTCGACGAAACCCAGACGCAACAATAACGCTGTGAGGTCCGCAAAAGGGAATTTACGCATCAGGACACCGCAGCCGGGATTCGGCCGAAGCGGCGGTGGCGGGTATGGAATTCCTGCATGGCGGCGTCAAGCTCGGCGGGGCCGAAGTCGGGCCACAGGCATGGAGTGAAATACAACTCGGCGTAGGCAATCTCCCACAGCGGACAGTTGCTCAGGCGCTGCTCGCCGCCCGTGCGAATCAGCAGATCCACATCAGGTGCGGGATCCTCCGCGTGCTCCGCCTCCGCCAAAAGGATCGTAAAGCTTTCGGCGGAGTCGTCATCGGTTTGTTGCAACCGGCGTGCGGCATTCAGGATCGCATCCCGGCCGGAATAATCGATGGCGAAGCGAACGTGCAATTTTCCCGCCGCCCGGCTGGCCGCCTCAGCGTTCTCAATGGCCTCCAGCAGGGAAACGGGAAGACGGTCGCGCCGCCCAATCACGGTTACGCGAGCGCCCCGAGCCGCGAGCACCGGCGCATCAAGGCGGAAGAAGTCTTCAAAGGTGCCCATCAGTTCGGAGATCTCGCTTTCCGGCCGGCCCCAATTGTCAGTGGAGAAGGTGAAAAGGGTCAGTACGGTAATGCCACACTCCAGGGCCGCCGCCACCGCGCGTCGAACCGCGGCGCGTCCGGCGCGGTGGCCCGCCGCGCGCGGCAATCCACGAGCCGTCGCCCAGCGTCCGCTGCCGTCCATAATGATGGC
>CAYTMD010000030.1:23894-26375 GCA_964438685.1 uncultured Acidobacteriota bacterium | reverse complement strand
CCCAGCCTTGCGGCGCGGTCGACAATGCCATCCGGTTTGGGCTCGCAGAATCCCGGGATGCGTTTGCTATCCGCCAGCGCACCGATGCTGTGGGCCAACGCGGCGGGTAAATTGGCGATGGGTGTTCATGGAATCGAACAATTCAATTTCTTCTGTACCGATCAGGGGAGAATTCCCGGGCTGCGCTGCGACTATGCGGCCCTGAACGGTACCGCAGATCTTGCGATATTGCGGGGCAAGCCGAAGCACTATTGCCTATCGACGCCGAGCACATGGATGACAAAGGTGGTGGAGCTTCCCGAGCAATTGCCGGCGGTTCTCCAACCACAATGGCGTAAGGAATTCCGGCTCTCCATGTGTGCCGAGCCCTCCGCCCGGAAGCTGCAATTGATCGCCCAGGTGGTCATCGAGAATCATCCCCATCCGCCGCGCCTCGGGGTGAGCTTCAATGAAAATTGGCCGGTGTTCGAACGAGTCGAGACACAAGAGTTGCTGTTTCCCAACGGCCCTTACACACAGCATACCAGCGACCACCTGGGGCTCAATTTCCAGCTCGATTCCGAGCAAATCAAGGACGGGTGGAATACCCTCCTGATTAACAACAACGCCAAGGACGGCGATGGAAACGCCGTGACCATTGTCAGCGTGGAGCTGGGGGTTCGCCCGGCATAGGGCAGCGTGCCAAGGGCGTCCCGCCCGTGCCCCAGCATGGCCAGGACCCCGATGGATCGGGGCAGGTAGGCCATGGCCCGCCTCTGGTTGCGGCTTTGCCGTGCTGTGCTCCCCGCGTCATTTCGAATCCGCCGCGCCGCCGGGCTCATCCGGTCTTTCCCGTCCACACCTGGTCAGGTAAAGAATCAGCAGACCACCGGCAGCGGCTGAACAGGCAAACTTGGCCGCCACGGGAAGGTCAGAGGGCGAGAAAAACCCTTCCAGCGTCCCAGCCACCAGCAGCAGCGGAATAATCCCCAACGCCAGGCGTACGCCCTGACCGCCATACACGATCAAGGACTCGCGCCGGGGGAGTTCTCCCGGGAACAACAAGCCGCGCGCCAGAAGCAACCCGCCAGCCCCTGCGATAAACACTGCGGGTAATTCCAACGCGCCATGCGGAGCCACAAAGGACCAAAGCTGCAGGCCCATGCCAGCCTGCCAACACGCCGCGCCGATGACACCGATCAGCACACCGTTCATCGCCAACAGGTATACCGTGGCAATACCGCCCATAATTCCAACCGCAAACATGGTGAAAGAAACGCTCAGGTTGTTGGTCATAATGGTGCTTGAAGCCAGCGGCTTGATGGTAAGGACGGAATGTGTCCACATTTCGCGCCGGTCGATGGTGTCGCTCATCTGCGGACCAAGGAAAAATCGTTGAAAGGAAGGATCGGCGAGGCAAGCGAAGAGCCCCGCCAGCGCCCCCGCCAAAAAGATCGAAAAAGCTAGCGCCGAATAGGTCCAGGTCTGGCGAAAGAGTCTGGGGAAGTCCTCGCTGTAGAATCGCAGTAGACCGCGCTTTGGCGCGCCACGTCCCATGTAAATAAGATTGTGAGCACGCGCCAGAAGTTGATTTAAGAAGACCGCCCAAGGCTGGCTTAACGGGTCCTCGCGTACGGAAGCCAGGTCAGCCGCAATCTGGCGGTAGAGCAATCCCAGTTCCCGCAGTTCTGCGTGGTCAAGACGGCTCACTCCACGGTGCCCGGCCTTCTTGATAATCGCTTCGAGCCGGTCCCAGTACGGCTTGCGTTTTGCCAGCCAGCGTGCGCTAATCATGATGAACACCATGGATAACTTGATTATCGATACGCCCGAACAGATCCCTCTTGAGTTTCCACTCGCTGGAATCGGCAGCCGGTTTCTGGCGCTGGCGCTGGATACGCTCTTTCAAATTGCCGCCTGGCTGGTCCTTTTTGGAATCGCCGCCGCCATGGGTGCGAGAGGCTCCAAGATGCCAACGAAGGGTGCATGGACATTGGCCGTGGTGGTGTTCGGGGCGTTCCTTCTCCAATCGGGATACTTCGCGCTGTTCGAAGCCATCTGGAACGGGCAGACGCCCGGCAAGCGCCTGACGCGGTTGCGGGTCATCCAGGACTCGGGCCGGCCCATTACCGCCTACGAGGCCGTCGCACGCAACCTGCTGCGGATTGTCGACAGCATTCCTGCCTTGTATGGCGTGGGCATTGTCAGTGCCTTGCTCAGTACGAAGAGCAAACGCCTGGGCGATTACGTTGCCGGCACGGTGGTCGTGCATGAAAAACCCGCGGTGCTTGAAACGGGAGGCCGGTGGGATCTGGCGGCGGCCTCAGGCACATCTTCCTATGACGTATCGCGGCTTACGGCGGAGGAATTCCAATTGATTGAAGCCTTCCTGTTGCGACGGAATCAGCTTGCCTCGCGAGTGCGGACGGAAACCGTAGGAAAGATCATCAATCGCCTCTCCGGGCGCCTGGCATTCAGCGCGGATGATGCGCGAAACCCCGA
>CAYTMD010000030.1:0-23794 GCA_964438685.1 uncultured Acidobacteriota bacterium | reverse complement strand
TCAATCGCCTCTCCGGGCGCCTGGCATTCAGCGCGGATGATGCGCGAAACCCCGAAGCGTTGCTAGAAAATCTCGCCACTGCATACCGCACCCGCGCCCGGTACGGTTGAAAAGCTCGCCGCCCCCACCAATTTTCCCGCTCTAGCCCGGTTTATTGGTGAAATGGCAGGAGGGAGAGCAGATTCAAGATGGTTCACACGGAGTTCGCGGAGTTTGCGCCCGCTGGCATTATCGATTGATTGAATCACAGAGTGCACAAAGAAACCTCCGAGAGGTCTCCGAGTTCTCTGTGCTTTAACTCCGTGACCTCTGTGTGAAACGCTTTCCCTTCGGCATTCGTTCCGGAAAATTCATGAATAATCCTGGCTAATGGCCCGTAATCGATACGTAGTGAAGTTGCTGCTTCACGATGTCGCGCGGATAGACAATCCTGATGTCTGTGGGACTGTTGCCCGGCAGAAGATCCGGATTGATGCCGCTCCAAAAGGTCGGAAGGTCCAGGCTCTTGTAACGCTCCACCGCCTGGTCGCGCCAGGCAAGATTGAAGTGAATGCCGTATTGTGAAATCAGCGCCTTGGCCGCGTCGTAATCGCCTTCCGCCTTGATGCGCATTAATTCCGCCAGCAGCATCCCGACTCCCTTGTGCATCTGGTCATAATCCTTCACCACCAGGTAGACTTTGCCATCGCGTTCCACCGGCTGGATGGCGCCAGTCTTTTCGCGAATGAAATTGACAATCAACTGCGTGCCGCGACGGTGGTCTTCCTCAATAGTGTCGCCAGTGGGGAACTCGTGGAGTTGTGCCAGCGCCGCGCGGGCCTCGGTATCGTAAGCGGCCTTGGCAACCTCCTGGTCGGGAATCGCACCCATCTCGATTAACTTGGGATCAAAGAAGTTCCACAAGGCCACCAGATCGGCGCGCGCCTCTTCCAGCGTGGAGTAATACTCCTTCAAGTAAACAGCCGGTTCCTGTGTGAGCTTGGGATTCATCTTTCCCGATCCGTGCCCCAGCACCTCATGCATGGCCACCAGAAGATCGTTCGCCAAGGCTTGATGCTTCTCCGCGCGGGCGCGTTCTTCCTCGGAATAGGCGAATTCATTGCTCACCTTTGCGCCCCGGGCCGCTCCCAAGACGCGCATGGAACCGGAGAAGATGAAGCTCTTGCTGCCGTACTTATCGTGAATCTCAGCCTCGTTCGGAAGGTTCTCACCGATAGTGGTCACATCGAAATCGGCCGTTTCAATCAACGCCTCGACTGTATTCACGATGGGCGGATGCGGCGCGTCCAGCTTGTACTTGTCGTCCCACGGCGCTCGCTGCTCAAAGTATTTGGCATTGGCGGCGAATTCCTTCATCAGCTTGTTCATCTTTTCGTCCACCACGGTTACATACGCCTGCATGGCGCCCTTCAACCCACGCGGATCCTTGTAAACCTCAATGAATCCGTTGGTGAAATCCACCGGACTGTCAGCGTGGACCCAATCGATGTTGAACTGCCGCCAGTCCGCCGGGTCGCCGGTTTGGTAATAACGAATCAAATCCTGCAGCACTTTTTTCATGGGCGCATCGGCGAAAGGAAGCGCCATGGTCAGATAACGAATCGCACGCCCCAGGTCCTCCGCATATAGACCCGCCGCAACCCTCCCTGCCCCGCCCGCGCGGTAAACCTGCTCCACGAGCTTGCCATATCTCATTACCAGGCGCGAGTTGAGCGGGTACTTATCATGGAAGTCCTTCAGATCCCCCATCGTCACGCCTTCATAAAGGTTGTTGCCGCTGACCGTGAGGGGATCTTCACCGTTCTTGGGATTCTTCACAGTGAGGGACGGCTGATAGTCGCCGTCGAAAATCGGCCGTCGCAGGTCTTCAAGCTGTTTCAACAGCTTCGTTTGCGGTCCCAATGTCGCGCGGTTCTTCAGCGCCTGCAGGGCCGCCGCGTGCAACTCTTCCGGCGTAAACTCCGGCAGGAACTTTTGCGATGTGAAGGCATTGTGGTTCCCGTGGTTCGCCCAGAACAGCTTGGTGTAGTCGGTGATCTTCTTGAGGACAGGAGGATCGATGCCGCGCGGATGCGTCAGGATCTGTTCCAGCAGGTGCTTGAGTTCCAGTCCGTAGGATGAATTCTGGTCGTAGGCGATGGGATTCACGGCGATGGCCGCCATCGAAAGCCAGAAGGCCAAGGCCTTCTGCTTGGGGGTGAGATCCTTAAAACTCTCCGCCTCCAATTGTACGAATCCCGTCTGCCCCACCCGGTCCACGATCGGTGAAGGTGTGGAACTGTTCTGCGCCATCAATGTGCCTCCTGCCAGGAGGGTTAACGTTATAAGGGCAATTGGCTTAAGCAATGTGAGACTCCCTGGTATCGAAAATAGGCAAAGAGCGTTTTATATCAGATTGCGAGCACCTGAAGCCAGCAGACATTCATCGGGCCAACTGTTCTACTCCACCTTCTTCCCATTGGCATCGTAAACTTCCACGGCCCCATACTTCTTTAACACCTCAAGGATGGTCTGATTCTTGTCGTTGCCGGGTTGTTTAGGATCGCCCACAGCAACAATCTGCAGGTGGTCCAGGTCCACGTACTTCCTCGCGGCGGCCTGGACGGCGTCGGCGCTTGTCCGGGCCACCTCCACCGGGTACTTGTCCCAATAATCCATGGGCAATCCGTAATCCTGAACGATAATCCAGCGCGACAAGAGTTGCTGCGGCTGTTCCAGCGACAGGGCAAAGCTTGAAACAATGGAATGCCGCGCTTCATTCAGCTCCGCTTCCGGAACCTTTTCATCCCGGATGCGCTTGAACTCATACATCAATTGTTCCATGGAGCCATCGGTCACGGCGTTGCGAACCTCGGTGTCCGCCTCCCACGCTTCACGATACTTGTCGTCGCCCGCACCACTATATGCTCCGTAAGTGTAACCGTGAACTTCACGCAGGTTCAGGAACAGCCGCGCCTGGGGGCCGCCGCCCAGCACGCGATTCATCACGTAAAGCGAGATGTAATCCGCATCGGTCCGACGCGCCCCGTAATCTCCGGCAACGATATTCGTCTGCACGGAGTCGGGCCGCTCGACCAGGTAAATCTTCGTGGGTGTGGGCGGAGGCAGGCGGCTCCAGTCAGTCGCGGGGACCACGCCGCCCTTCCAATCGCCAAAACTCTTCGACGCCAGTTTTAGAAACTCGCCCGCATTGACGTCGCCCACGACGGCCAGCAGGGCGTTGCTGGGAACAAGGTAGCGTTCGTGAAACGCCTTCATGCGTTCGGCCGTTATGGCGTTGATGGATTCCGGCGTGGCCAGAGTGACGGCCGCGGGGAAATCTCCGTACAGCGCCTGGTGAAATCGCTCATCGGCCAGCGTCGAGGGCTCGGACCGTTCCTGTTCCAACATGGAAAGTTGGCGCGCCTTGTATTTCTCCAGTTCGTCCTGAGGGAAGGTGGGATTCAATACCACGTCGCTGATCAAATCCAGAATCTGACTGGTGCTGGGAGACAGGCCGGAAGCCACTACGCTGGAGGCCGTGGACCCAAATCCCGAAGAGGAATTCAGCGTGGCGCCGATTTTCTCAACATCCGCCGCCAATTGCCCGCTTGTTCTGTGTGTCGTTCCCTCACGAAGCATTTCCATGGTGAATTGGGCAAGCCCCGCCTGGTCCCGGGGGTCTGACATGTCACCGGTTCCAAAGTGGAGAACAATGTTGACGGTGGGCAGCTTGTGCCGTTCGAGCACCATCACGGTAAGCCCGTTGGGGAGTTTGGTGATCACGGGGCGCGGCAATGTGACCTTGAGGGCTTCATTACTCACCGGAGCGCGGTTGAGGCGGACCACTTTGGAGAGTTCAGCCGTGTGCTGTTCCTGCGGGAAGGCGGGAATGGCCAACGCCACGGCAGCCGCAACCGCCGCAAGCAAGGAGATGGAATGAGTGTGTTTTGCCTTCATAGTTATTTCGCCTCCTGTTGAGCTTTTGCCGCCCTGTGCTGTTGCCCGGCCGGCAGGTCCGTGATAACCGTGAGCTGCTCTGGAATCAGGTACTTTTGGGCGGCTTCCTTCACCTGGTCCGCGGTGACAGCGTCAAACTCATCCACCACCGTGTTGATCAGGTTGGGATCGCCAAAATAGACGGCGTACTGGCCGAGGCGCATGGCGGTGGAAAGGTCCGACTGCCGCGACTGAATCTGCCCGCGCAGGTACTGCAGGCGCGCCTTGTCAAGCTCCTCGGGCGTGATGCCGTCCTTCTGCACCGCGGCGATTTCCTCCCTGATGGCGCGTTCGCAATCTTCCGGTTTTACCCCCGGCCGCACGAAGGCGTAAGCATAGAACATGCTCGGACCGCGGCGCTCATCAGCCTGGGCAACAACCTGGGTGGCCAACTGCTTTTCCTTGACCAGGTGTAAATAAAAGCGCGAGCTTTCTCCCTGGCTGAGCACGTTCGCCAGCACGTGCATGGCAGTGTTTTCCGGGGTGTTGCCGGGCGGAATGTGGTAACCCATCAGTACCATGGGGATTCGTGCCAGAGGATCGTGAATGGTCTCCCGCCGCTCACCATAATGAGGAGGCTCAATCATGTCCACCGGAGGAGGCGCCGGTTGGGAGGGAATGCTGCCGAAGTATTTCTTCACTTTTTCCAGAGTCGCGGCAGGGTCGAGATCCCCCACCAGCGTCAGCACCGCATTATTGGGAGCGTAGTAGATGCGGAAGAACTCCTTCACGTCGTCGACGGAAGCCGCGTTCAGGTCTGCCATTGACCCGATGGTGGAATGCTTGTACGCGAAATTATCGTAAGCGAGATTATCAACGTCCAGGTAGGCATGGCCGTAGGGTTGGTTGTCCTCGCCCAGCCGCCGCTCTTCCTGAACCGCATTCCGCTGGTTGTCCAGATTCGATTGGTTGACGGCCAGGGCGCGCATGCGGTCGCTTTCCAGGAACAGGCCAAGGTCCAACTGATTCTTCGGCAGCTCTTCAAAGTAATTGGTGCGATCCTCGTTGGTGGTGCCGTTCATGTTGCCACCGTTGTTGAAGACGAGAATGAAATGCTCACCCTTGCCCACATTTTCCGACCCTTCAAACATCATGTGTTCAAAGAGGTGGGCAAAACCCGTGCGGCCCGGGCGCTCATTCCGCGATCCCACGTTGTATGTAACGGAAATGCCAAAAACGGGCGCGGTGCGATCCACTGCGATGATCACTCGCAGGCCGTTCTCCAGTTTCTGATCGGTAAAATCCACATGAGGTAGCTTCGGTTGATCTGCCCGCGCCATTTGCGTCGCCATCAGCAACCCCCCGAGCAACAGCCCGCACCATCGACGACTTGTCATCTTCGCCTCCCAATAATCTTCATCTCTGCCTGAACTGGTTATTCTGGTCGCAATGCAGCGTCAGCGCAAGCCCCACTCCTTTGGACTTTTGCTTGACAAGGTATTACCCGCCCCTACTGGAGCATGGGATACCACTTGCATGCTGATTTCAACGTGAGCAGCCGACGGTCAAAGTGTCCATGACTGGCTTCTTCCCCGCCAACCCCTGCCCGCGAGAAATTCGCCCAAAAATAAATTGACGAAGAGTACTTTGTAATATAAAGTACTTTCATGAAAAGCCTACCTTCCCCATTTGCTCTCGTCCCGCGCCGTCCCTGGATCCCTGCAGAAATGACCCAGCCGCCGCATCTCGATCATGCTGCAGCAGCCGGTCCAGTGGAGCCACGGTATGCGCTTTTAATCAACCCCTTCTACCCCAAGGACCCGAACGCGAGCTTTGGGAAACACGTGCTTACGCCCACCCTGGCCATGACCAGCTTTGCCTCCACCACGCCGGTAAACTGGCGGGTGCAATATTGGGACGAGAACCTTCTGGACGGCCGCCCCCCTTTCGATCCCATGCCGGAACTCGTGGGGATTTCTGTTCATCTGACTTTCGCTCGGCGGGCATACGAACTCGCCAAATGGTACCGGCAGCGCGGCAGCAAAGTGGTTTTGGGCGGACTGCACGTGCTTTCCTGCCACGAGGAATGCGCCCCGCACGCGGACGCGTTGGCCGTGGGAGACGGCGTGCAAATCTGGCCGCGCATCGTGGCGGATGTGGAGCACGGATGCTTGCAGCCTCGTTACATGGCAACCTACGAAAACGACTATGGTGAAGACCCGGTCCCGCGGCGGTCCCTGTTGCCACGCCGAAGCTTTTTGACCACCACCAGCCTCATCGCCACTCGGGGATGTCACAACCGCTGCGGATTCTGCTATCTCGCCACCGAAGGTTTGCGCATGCCCTATCGGATGCGCGACCCGGCACAGATCGCCGCCGAATTCGAGGCTGACGGACAACCCTACGGTGTCTTTGTTGACAACAATCTGGGCTCGCGCCCGGCTTATCTCCGCGCGCTGTGTCATGCCCTCCAACCGCTCAAGAAGATCTGGAGCGCCGCAGTTTCAATTGATGTCACGGATGATCCCAGTTTGATTCGTGAGATGGCGTTGGCCGGATGCACCGGAGTCTTCGTCGGCTTCGAGTCGCTGGTGGACCAAAACCTGGCCGACTCGCGCAAAAAGACTCCCAAGACAGCCGACTACGCCCGCCGCGTTCGCATCCTGCATGATCATGGAATCCAGGTGAATAGTTCGTTTGTGCTGGGATTCGACCATGATGGCAAGGATGTCTTCGCGCGCACAGCCGAGTGGATCGAGCGGAACCGCGTCGAGTGCTCCACGTTCCACATTCTCACGCCATACCCATCTACGCCGCTCTTCCGGCAAATGGAAGCGGAAGGCCGTCTGCTGCACCGCGACTGGAGCCTCTACGATACCGGGCACGCCGTCTTCCGCCCGAAGCAAATGACTCCGGAGGAACTGGAACAAGGTTACGCGTGGATTTACGCCCGCCTGTTCTCGCACGCCTCCATTTGGCGCCGCCGCCCGGAGGATTGGCACGCTGTCGCGCCGTACCTGGCCATGTCGTACCTCTACAAGCGCTCCAACCGCTTCTGGCATCTGTTGATCAAGCATCATCTGGTGAACTTCGTGTGGAGGCCACTGGTGGAGTTGACGCGCATCCGCCACTTGCGCTTTCGCCAGATGGTCGCAGCGCGCGCCACGTTAAACGCGCATCCGGGAAACGTGGTCACCGCCGGGGTGTGAGCATTCTGAATCTACAGCCCTCGCCCCCACAACGAGGCCAAGGCCGGAGGAGTGCACTATTTTGAATCTACCGCCCTCGCCCCTTTGGGGGAGAGGGTGACCCGCAACCGGCGTACTCACCAGCCGGGGCGGGGCGGGTGAGGGGGTCAATACCGACCGCAAATTACGAATTTGTCGCGGCCACCCGCTCCTCCGTGGGGAAGAACCTTCTCGTATAGATAAGAAATGCTATGAACCCCGTCATCCCCACAATCGTCCCGACCCACATGATCCACTGAAATTGCGGGATTTGTTGGTAGGTGCGAAGCATCTGGTCGCCGTACCCCATTTCCCGGTAGAGTTGCATCCAGTCAGGGCGGCGAGCGAGAGTAACCACCATGGAGGTTGTCCCAAGAATCGTATTAAACAAACAGATTTGCCAGCCAATGAGCCTGCGCTGGAAGATGGCCCATGCGGCGGCGCCACTTAACATGGAGAATGCCAGAATAACCAGGCAGGCCGCTACTCCGTGCAAAATGACACCAAACACCAGTGTGACCCGCATAAAGAGAATTAGGAATATCGATAAGGCGCCAAGGCCCTGCCATACGCCCAGGATCACCAGCGGCACTGGGAGGCCGCGGGCGGCAGTAGCTTCCATCCCGGGCGTCGCCGGCTGCGCCCCTTTCTTTGCATGGCACGTTGCCTTAACGCTTTTTCGCGAATAAAAGAACAGGAATATCGCTGGGAGTATCACCATGATTGCGGCCATGAACATGATCATGACCCCCACGATGACGTGTTGAGCCCCCGGTGAGATGCTCGCAGGCTGCTGCCGCATGATGATGGGGGCCATCAACGCCATCATTAGCGTGGTCAAAAGGCCGATCCCCAGCCACAGGCCGCTGACCACCAACATGAAAATGCGGGCCCAATTCTTGCACCGGATCGAACCGATCCCGCCAGTAAGAAACGCAGCAGCCAGAAGCCCGTACTGAAAGCCCCCCATGATCATCAGGACGGAAGGGGAAAATGCGCCTTTCGGCATATTGTCTGCCATTGGCCCCAGTAACATGAATGCAGAAAACAGCAGCATCAGAAGAAATCCGCAAGCTATCAGAATTTCGATGACCCCAAAAGCAATGAGCCACCCACGCCGGCTCTTGTAAGGAATTGGCACTGCTACAGGCATCGATGCGTCCATGGTTTGCTATTCCGTTTCTGCGTAGATTGAGAATCTATACCGAGCGACATAAATGTTTGCGCATCCGGTTGTAGCGGCGGTCTCCGGCTGCCGCCGCCGAGCGGAGATCGACGCTACAATTTATGTCGCTCTGTATTGTCGCTCGACGTATACACCTGAAGGCAGGGGAACACAAGAGGCGGTAAGAGAATTCCTAAAGGGCATATCGCCGCAGAGGCACGGAGATTTGAATAGACAAAGGCTTTTCTCTGCGCCTCTGCGTCTCTGCGGTGAATTTAAGCTACCCGAGGTTTAATCTGTAGCGGCGGCGTGCAGCGAAGCTGCTTAACTTCCCCGCGCAACATCGTCAACTCAAAACGCTCTGCGCCGGCGCTGCCTGCACTTCCAGAGCTGAAGCCATCCGCATCGAGGCATGCGGGCTCAGCGGCATAGTCAGCAACAAAGGATGACTCACCGTGGCCGCCGTCGAATGTCATGGTGTAGCGGGCATTGCGCAATCCCACGCGCTGTGCAGGATTATTGTCACCCCCGAGGTGCTTACCCGGCACGAACCAGAACGAGGGGCCTTCGCCGCGGGATTCCGCCAGCAACGCTCGGCAAGGCTCGCCAGAGGAGCTTTCGCCGGTTTCAATGTGAATCAAGTCGAAGGAACCGTCTGACGCAATCAATTCCCAGGATTGCTGTTGGCCGGGATCGGGACGCAGGGGCCAGGCAAGCTCCCTACGCTGCATGGCGAGGAGAGTGCGGCGTTCGGGTGGGTGAGTGAGAATACTGGCCTTTCCCGGCGCGAGCAGGGACACCGCAAGCGAGTCCGACGCGGCCCCACCGCCTACGCCGAACAGTTTGGCCACCTCGTGACCACTCAAATACAAACGCCAATCCGGGAAGAACTCTGCGTGTGCCTGGCCCGCCACAAGAACGCCGGCTGAAGACCCCAGATCGCATACATGGCTGTTCATCACGAAGCGCGATCGGGCAGGCACGTCACCTTCCAGCCAACTCGCAAAGGGCGTCCGGCTCTCAAAGCCACCCCATTCAAGCTGCAGGTGCATCTGCCAACCTTCCGCGCGGCGTGTTAAATCGCAGATGAAGTCCGCAGGGATCCGGGTTCCGGGATAGCGCGCGTCCTTCAGCTCAATGCGGATGGCATCCTTATGTTGCGTAGTACTGAGCTGCGGACTTCCTGCGAAGCTGCGTGTATCAATGACCCACCTGTCGCTCCCTCCCGTCCGAAAAACCACGCGCTTGTTCCCCGCCACCAACTGGAAGGGGGGAGGGTCGGCGGCAAACCCCAGGGGTATCGCCACGGCTGCGGACACTGCCCAGCCCAACAACCCGCGCCGCGTCATGGTAAGGGAACGCAGGGGGTCGAATAGGTCCGGCGCGCTTATATCCGGCCGCGGTTTCGGCAAACGGCGGGCGCAAAGAGCCGGCAGATTCAATTGAGTACATCGCATAGGGTCGCCTCCACAGAGCAACTACCTCACGGAATAAGGATGCGCTGTATGCATTGCACTCCGGCCCGCGCACACGAGTACCGTCAATGTAAGCGAAAGCGGGAGTGAACACACAACCATCCTCCAATTTCTCGCCCAAAGTTCTTTCGTCAAGGCTTCGTACGCTTACTCTATTCCAATGAGGGGCTCAGCGTTTGGCTGGTTCTTGGCACCGGAGATTCCGAACAATTCTCCTGGCTTTATGAGTCGAACTTCTTAATGAGGGGCTCAGCACTTCCAATGAACTCCGGTTGAGCCTTTGCGCACGCAGTTTACACAAAGGTGGAAGGACATGTCAACGTTAATGGAGGCCGTAGATCACGGCCGATGCGCTGTTGAAACCGCGGCATCAATGGCATTACAATGCCGTCGCCACTTGGCATTATTAATTCCACAGGAAAACAGGCAACGGAGACTCCTCATGGCGCTCATTCAATTTACCAAGAACCACTCTGACCATTCGACAGACAAGGGATTTCAATTTGAGTTCTTTTGCGACCGCTGCGGGAACGGGTTTATGACGGGGTTTAAACCCTCGATGACGGGCTATGCGGGCAGCGCGCTGCGCGCCGCCAGCGATCTGTTTGGAGGCGTCTTTGGGCGGGCCAGCGCAGGTGCGTATGAAATTGAGCGCGCCGTGCAGGGGACAGGCCACGACAAGGCATTTCAGGAAGCGGTGGAAGAAGTGAAACCCAACTTCCGCCAATGCCCCAAGTGCGCCAAGTGGGCTTGCATCACCATGTGCTGGAACCAGAAGCGCGGCCTTTGCTATGACTGCGCGCCGAATATCGAAACCGAAATCGCCGCGGCACAGTCCCAAATCGCTGTCGAGCAAGTGCATGAAAAGCTGCGCACGCAGGATTTGACCAAGGACCTCGACCTCACTTCCGAAGCCGCCGCCCTGTGTCCCAGTTGCGGCGCTCGCACCCAGGGCGCCAAGTTTTGCCCCGAGTGCGGTAAGCCACTTCATCCCAAGAATGAGTGCGCACGCTGCGGAACAAAATTTGAGGCGGGAACTAAATTCTGCCCGGAGTGCGGCCAGAAGACCACTTAACCGGGTGTCCGATCTGCGGAATCCGATGGCGTCCATCGGACTCCTGAACTCGGAGATCCCGTGAACGGACTACTAAACACTTGCCACTAACCACCAGGCACTGGATTGAACATGCCAACCTTTTCGGGAAAATTTCAGTACTTGAATTCTGACGGGTCCGCCCAACAGGCGGGCCCGTGCCGGGTTGCGTTTGAGGCGGAAACGCTGACGCTCACTCCGGCTTCCGGCGCGCCGCTGGCTCTCGACTTCGGCGACATCGACGTGTTCCTTCCCGGGGAATACGAGCTGACCCTGACCCTCTACACCGGCAAGAAGATCCTGTTGAATCAATTTGGCAAGACCTTCCAGAATCTTTGCTATGACCTGCTGGAAGCGTACCGGAAGCGCCTGCTGCAATGCCTGCTGCTGGAAGACTTGGAGGAGATCACCCGGTTCGACGGGACAGTACGGCTGCAATCGGCAACGCGGACGTTTACCAGCCCGGCGGAAATTCGCCTCTACAAAAGCAATCTCGCCGTGCTGCCCACCCAGGCTACGGGCTTGCAATGGCGCTTCGCGGATGTCGACGCGGTGAACTTCGATGAAGCCACCTGGACGGTGACGGCAGATTCAGGGGATCAGCGCATGGCATTCACCAAGCTCGCCAAGCGCACGGAAGAATTTCGCGAACGGCTGACGACCGCCACGAATGAATTGGCACAAAAGGGCGCCGAGACGGTCCACGGCATATTTCCCTTCCTCAATCCCGACCAGCTTCAGCAGGCCGCGGCACTGATGAAAGAAGGGCGCGCCACATCACTTGCCAGGCTGCGTAGTATCCATCCCCAAACGGAGGCGGCGCTGACCACCAACGTGGTGGACGCCAAATTGAAGCCTTACTTTGATGCCCTGCTGGCACATGTGCCGATGGGGAATTATTACGCAGGCTTCAAACTGCTGCGCCAAAGTGAGGACCAGCCAGAAAAGGAAGAGGAGACCCAGCCGGGCAAGGATGAGGGTGGTTCTCCGGTAGAGGCCGGCGAGACCGGAACGAATGATGCCTCTGCCGAATCCAATACGGAAGCCAACTCGGAGGAAGACGGCGCGGATGATGAAGCACCGCCGATCCTGCACTGGTTCTTTCTGCCCTTGGCGGCGAAGCCCGGCGCGAAGTATCCCGGCAACCTTGTGGCCTGGGAAGCGACGTCGCGGTCCGGCCGCGCCACCTATTTCTTCCGGCTCGTGCCACCGGAGCAGGCGGCGCAGCTTCAGGACGCATCGAAAAGCGCAGCGATAATTGAAGCCGCCATCGGGCAATTGAATCGCGCCATCGTGATGCTCAACTTCCGGCGCGAACCCATTTACCTGCCGGACGATTCCCTGGCCATCCAGCCGCGCTTCCGCCGCTACGCCATTGCCTGCCGCAAACTTCCGGAGCTCGTGCGGCTGCGGTCATCGTTCCTGGGCCGCGCCATCCACACCACCCCCGAAGCCTGGCAGAAGCAATTTGAGTCTTACCTGGCTAAAGCCTAATAAGCCTGCGCAGTCGCAGCTGAACCAGAGGAGTGCGACATAAAAGTGGAAGCCCGGATCCCCCCCCGAAGGAATGCCGACGACTCGCACGCGCTGCTCGATATTCCCTCCGGGCACCCGGCTGGCCCATAGCGTGCCACATTTATATCTCGCCCCTCGCTAAAGGGTTGTCATTACCACGGAACGGTGCTAGTTTTTATCGTGCTGGGGGCTTCCATCCTTCTAATTCTTGCACTTCAGGCGGTAGTGTCGGCCGCAGAGGTTCTTACCTGGATGACCCCACCGAAGGGGCAGACACCATGAAATTGATTGCCTCAGTCCCTGATGGAAAGGTGATGACGACGTGCGGAACGTTTGGGTCCTTCAACACACTCCCGCTGAAACCCTGGGAACAATTGAAGATGTGCTGCGGGGTCACCAGATTGGGTTCAATTACATCGAAACCCATATCGGCAAAGTGGTACCGCGCGAGATGGGCGGCACAGCGGGCCTGATTGTCATGGGCGGGCCCATGGGCGTTTACGAACAGGCCCAATATCCTTTTCTGCGCGATGAAATGCGCCTGATTGAATCCGCCCTGGCGCGGGAAATACCGGTGTTGGGGATTTGCCTGGGCAGCCAGTTGCTCGCGGCCGCGCTGGGTGCGGACGTGACCAGGGGCGATAGGAAGGAACTGGGATGGCACGCCGTTACGCTGTCAGACGACGCCACTCAGGATAAAGTCTTTTCGGGCGTAACCGGCGAGTTTTGGCCCTTTCACTGGCACGGTGACGTATTTTCGCTGCCGAAGCGGGCGACGAAGTTGGCTGCGTCAAGGCAAACTCCGTGCCAGGCATTCCGTTATGGCAAGAACGCATACGGAATACTGTGCCATCTTGAAGTGACGCAAGCGCAAATCGCGCAAATGCTTTTGGATTTTGCGGATGAACTGGCAGAGGCGGGCGGGGACGCTGCCCAAATTGCGGCCCAAACTCCACGGTACCTGCCGGGGTTGCAGGAAATCGCTGGAGGCGTATTTGGGCGCTGGGCCTCGATGATTTCCGCGGTTTGACGTAGCAGCGGGTTTACCCCGCCACGTGGCGGCGTCAATCCGCCTTTAGTTCAATTGAATTTTCATATTCCCGGGCTTTTTCAATTCAAGACTGAAGGAGGAACCTATGGCAACCACAACTGCTGCCTTGGAGTCGCAAGTTGCCGTCCGGGCGACCAAGCTTCTCATCAATAACCAATGGGTGGAAAGTGCTTCGGGAAAGTCTTTTGCCACCATCAACCCCGCGACTGGGCAGGAGATTTGCTCCGTGGCGGAAGCCGATTCAGCGGACGTGGACAGGGCGGTTCATGCCGCTCGAACGGCCTTTGAAAAGGGGCCCTGGCGCCGGATAGCGGCTGCGGAACGAGGGCAGTTGCTCCACCGGCTCGCCGATTTGATTGAGAAAAATGCGGACGAACTGGCGCGCCTCGAATCACTCGACAATGGCAAGCCCTATCACGTTGCCAAGGCAGCCGACCTGCCCCTGACCATCGGTTGCTATCGTTACTATGCCGGTTGGGCGGACAAGATCCAAGGCAAGACCATTCCCATTGCGGGAAACTATTTTTGCTACACCCGGCATGAACCCGTCGGCGTAGTCGGCCAGATCATCCCCTGGAATTTCCCCCTGCTGATGCAAGCATGGAAACTGGGTCCGGCGCTTGCGGCGGGCAACACCGTGGTATTGAAACCCGCGGAACAGACGCCGCTGACGGCCTTGCGCGTGGGCGAACTGATTGTGGAAGCGGGCTTTCCGGAAGGAGTCGTCAACATTTTGCCGGGATACGGGCCTACTGCCGGCGCCGCCATCGCCTGGCACCATGGCATTGACAAGGTTGCCTTCACCGGCTCGACGGAAGTCGGCCATCTGATTATGGAAGCAGCCGCCAAGAGCAATTTGAAACGCGTCACCCTGGAACTGGGTGGCAAAAGTCCCAACATTGTTTTTGCCGACGCCGATCTGGACCAGGCCATTGAAGGGGCCCATTTCGCGCTCTTCTTCAACCAGGGCCAGTGCTGCTGCGCGGGCTCTCGCCTGTTTGTGGAAGCCAAAGCCTATGACGAGTTCGTGGAAAAGAGCGTGGCGCGCGCCAAGTCTCGCAAGGTGGGAAACCCCTTCGATCCCGCCAATGAACAAGGTCCCCAGGTGGACGATATCCAATTCGAAAAAGTGATGAATTACATCGATGCGGGGAAGAAGGACGGAGCGTCATTGCTCGCCGGCGGCAATCGCGTGGGCGATCGCGGCTTCTTTATTGAGCCCACGGTCTTCGCCGACGTCAAGGATAACATGAAGATCGCCAAGGAAGAGATCTTCGGACCGGTCATGAGCATTCTGAAATTTAACGAGATCGACGAGGTCGTGGAGCGCGCCAACCGCACCGAATATGGTTTGGCGGCTGCGGTCTGGACGCGCGATATCGGCAAGGCTTATTCCATTGCCAACAGCGTGCGGGCTGGGACGGTGTGGGTGAATTGCTACGACGTCTTTGACGCCGCGGCCCCGTTCGGAGGCTTCAAACAATCAGGCATCGGACGCGAACTGGGCGAATACGGCTTGCAGCAATACACTGAGGTCAAAACCGTAACTGTAAAACTGCCCAATTAGGATTTTGGATTTTCGATTTTGGATTTTAGATTTCAAGACAAAGTCTCTGGGGCCGCGTGCGTTATCTGCGCGTGGCCCCGCGTTTTTTTGACGAGTGGCCCCGTTTGTTTTGGGGAAACGAGGCCGTATGGGAAAATAATCCCCCATTTAATTTAACTGCCCTCGCCCCTTTGGGGGAGAGGGTGGACTGCATCCGGCGTTTTCATCAGCCGGGGCAGGACGGGTGAGGGGGTCCGCTGAGCACGACGCAAATGTAGTGCGCTTATTCCGCTTTCTTGGGCGCGCCGCCTGCCAATCTCTTGCGCAGAGAATCCAACGCTTCCGGAGCCCGCTTCGCCATCCACTGCTCGTACTTTTCCGCCAGTGTTTCCAGGTTTTTCCACACCATGGGGTTCTTGTTTCTCTCCCGCAGCGTGGGCGCCACGTTCCTGACCTTGTCCCAAACAAGCCAAAACTCGCCCGTGTTTTCAAAGAAGAGGTCTTCATTGATGAGCCCGTGGTTGACCAGTGAAGCGGCCATATCCCAATAGCCAATGGTCATGCGGAATAGAGCGCTATTCTCCGAACCCATCGGGGCCTGCGCAAGGTAATCCTCAAAGGTCTTCGCCTGGAATTCGCGCGTGAACCACTCGCGCCCCTGCCGCAGCTTGGCCTCGCGCCGCAGATCATAGAGACGCAGCAACAACTCCGCGTCGTAATTGTCCGGATGCTCTTTCTTCACGGCTTCCTCCCGACAGTATCCCATTGTGATTCTCCTCCTCCATGCTCATGGGCAAGCCGATGTTCGCGCGAGCCTTCGCATCGCCTGCAACGCGTTATCTTATCATGGAATGGAAGCTGCCCTGATTACCGCCGCGCCCATTACATGGGGACATCGGGAGCAAGCAGGTCAGAAAGCAGCCACCACACTTGCTGCTCGATCATGTCACGAACCTTGCGGAATGTTCCCATGCCCCGCGCGTAGGGATCGGGAATATTCCAACCCATCAGTTGCCCTTTGAAGCCCGCCGGCAAGGGGCATTCAACTTCCTCTCCCATGCTAACCACCACGTCCATGTCCGCCAGGGGAACTTCGCTCAAGCCCTTTGACCATTGCCGGTCAAGGGAAATGCCCTTTTCGCGCATAACGGTACACGTTTCATCGACAATTGCGCCGTAAGCATGCGAGCCGGCGCTGTAAACCTCCACTCTACCCTTGCCATAGTGGTTTGCCCACGCCTCAGCCATCTGGCTTCGGCATGCATTGCCGACGCAAACAAACAGAATCTTTACCGGAGGATTGTTGGATTGGGTCATGGGGAGATCAGGTCATTTAGTGATCTGGTGATTAAGTGATTTCGCGATTGAATGCAGGTAGCAGGACGACTCTGCCCACCATGACAATCGAAGAGGGTCAATTCATCGATAAATCGCCAAATCAATTAATCGCATAATTTGTTCACAAAGTATTGATGCACGGACGGGTCGTTCGTCAGCTCAGGGTGAAACGTTCCGGCCAGAATGTTTCCCTGCTCCACCAGGACCGGCAAGTTTCCGCACCGGCCCAACACGCGCACGCCTTTACCCACGCGGCGGATGATGGGCGCACGGATGAAAACCATCTCCACCGGATGGTCGGCAAGATCGGGGCACTCTCCCGGCTGGATGGAACTATCGATCTGGCGCCCGTACGCATTGCGCTCAATGGCAATGTCAATCAGGCCCAACTTCTCCTGCGGCGGATTCAAAACTTCTTTCGCGAGCAGTATCGCTCCCGCACAGGTGCCGTATATGGGTTTCCCCTGGGCGGCAAATTTCTTGATGGCCTTGCCGATGCCCTCAAGCTCGAAGAGTTTCAACATCGTGGTGCTCTCGCCGCCCGGCATGATGAGTCCACTTACCCCATCGAGGTCGGCCGAGTGCTTGACCAGTTTCCAGGGCGCCTTTATAACATCAAGCATCTTGGCATGCATGGAAAAATCGCCCTGGATGGCGAGAATTCCTACGGGTTTGTGACCATTGTTCATTGGTAAAGAGGCTTTCAGTTGTTAGTTGTCAATCGTTCGCTGTCCGTGGCGAAGGATTGGTTGTCCTGCCCTCACTCCCACAAGAAAAGATATTCGTATTTCGTGCGACTGCATTTGTTGTAGAATCCTTGCATGGCTCAAACCCGCCAATTCCTTGTGAACTTGATCTTTGATCCGGAATACCAAGGCTACGTCGCCGACGTGCCGCAACTCCCTGGCTGCATGTCTCAAGGTAAGACTGTCGAAGCAGCACTCAAGAATGTGCGCAAGGCCATTGCTGCCTACCTCAAGGTCGCGCGCGCAGATGAAATCGCTGCGCTTCCCGAAGTGCTCACCAGCCAGGTTGAGGTTCGCGTGTGACGCGCTTGGCCGGAATTCCCGGACGCAAGGCGGTTCGTGCCTTTCAAAGAGCCGGGTTCGTTGCTGGCGAGCCCGAAGGCAGCCACGTCACCCTCAGAAAACCCGGTCTTCCCATCCTCGTTATCCCTTTGCATCGCGAAGTCTCGCCGTTTCTTCTTCGGTCCCAAATTAAACGGGCCGGATTAACCGAGCAGCAATTTTTCGACCTTCTTTGACTGACTTCGTGCATCCATGTCCGTGCTAACCCCCGCAGCAGCGGACATGTAACAGAAACCAGCATTCGAATCTCCTCCCCTGTACGCGGCCCGCACAGTTTACCACCCGCGCGTTTGCAATAATTCCTTGGGGTCGATCTTCTGGATGTCCAGTCCCTTCATGGCCTCGCCGACTTCGGCGGAGCATTCCGCCACGACCAGCGGTTCATTGTAATGAGTGGTGGCGCGGACGATGGCCTTGGCGCGCTCGGCGGGGTCCGACGACTTGAAGATGCCCGAGCCCACGAACACAGCCTCTGCCCCAAGCTGCATCACCAGCGACGCATCTGCCGGAGTGGCGATTCCACCCGCGGAGAAATTCGGCACCGGCAGCTTGCCGTTCTGGCTGACCCACTTCACCAGATCATAGGGAGCGCCGAGATCCTTGGACTTTGCCATCAATTCCTCTTCCCGGAGAGTGGTGAGCAGGCGAATCTCACTGGTGATGGCGCGAATGTGGCGGACGGCCTCCACGATATTGCCCGATCCCGCTTCGCCCTTGGTGCGAATCATCGCCGCGCCTTCGCCGATACGCCGCAGCGCTTCGCCCAGGTTACGCGCCCCGCACACAAACGGAACCTTGTATCCCCACTTGCTGATGTGGTGTTCCTCGTCGGCCGGCGTCAGCACTTCACTCTCATCAATGTAATCGACGCCCACGGCTTCCAGCACCTGCGCTTCGGCAAAGTGGCCGATGCGGGCCTTGGCCATCACGGGGATGGTCACCGTGTCCATGATCTCCTTGATGATCTTGATATTCGCCATGCGGGCCACGCCGCCTTCTTTGCGAATGTCCGACGGGACGCGCTCCAGAGCCATAACGGCGGTGGCGCCCGCATCCTCGGCAATCTTGGCCTGCTCCGCGTTGGTGACGTCCATAATGACGCCGCCCTTCAGCATTTCCGCCAAACCCACTTTCAACTTCATTGGTTGATCATATTCCCACATGGAATTACTCCTTATTAACTCAAGATGGTTTGTCTTAGGCTATGTTACCTTGTAAAGCCTTCGGCCGCAGGGCCGTGTCCAACTCCGCGCCCAAGCGCGTAATTATACCGGGCAGCGCTCGAATATCGGCAAGTGAAGTCCGGAAATTCACTATGCAGGCGCGAAGTGCAAAAGCTCCGCCAATGACCGCGTTGGTCAGGAACGCCTCGCCACTCGCCTGCAAGCGCCCCAGCAACTCACTATTGAGGTGGTTGAGGTATTCCTCCACGTTCGCGTCGCCGGGCGTCAGATCGCGGGGAACGTAGCGGAAGGTGGCAATGCTCAATCCCTGACGGAAAGCCTGCAACTCGGGATGGGCGGCGGCGAGTTCGAACAGTGCTTTCGCCAATCGAATATCGTCGCCAATCATTTGCGCATAACCTTCGCGTCCCACCTGGCGAAGCGCCAGCCAGATCTTCAGCGCGCGAAAGCCGCGGGAGTTCTCCGGCCCATACTCAAAAAAGTTGAGCGTCTCTTCCCTGTCCTCCAGCAACTTATAGTAGGAAGGGTGATGCTGCGTAAAGGCATCGCGCAGGGCATTGCGGTCGCGCACCAGAGTGCAACCGGCCTCCAGCGGCGCGTAGAGCCATTTGTGCGGATCCACGGCCACGGAATCGGCTTCACTGATGCCGCGCAAATCCGCCGGCGCATTGGGAGCAACCGCCGCAAAGCCGCCGTAGGCGCCATCAACGTGGAACCATAGCCCATGCTCACGCGCAATCGAGGCGATTTCCGGCAAGGGATCGACCGCGCCGGTGCTTACCGTACCGGCAGTGCCAATCACCATGAAGGGAAGGTCGCCCTTGGCCCGGTCCGCGGAAATTCTCTCGCGCAACTCGGTGGTGTTAATTCGCTGGTCAGAGTCCGCGGAAATCCAGGCAATAGAATCCAGCCCCAGGCCAAAGAGATCCACCGCCTTGTGAATCCACGTGTGCGTTTCCGTGGAGGCGTAGACGCGCATGCGCCGGGCGCCGCCGCCGGCAAGGCCATGAGTGCGAGCGTCCCAGGGAATCTTGGCTTTGCGCGCGGCCAGGAACGCCACGGAATTCGCCATCGTGCCACCCGTCACCAGAATCCCGCCGGCCTCGCGCGGGTAGCCAATCATCTCGGCGATCCAACGGATCGTCTGTGCCTCAATCTCGCTCGCCATCGGTGACAGTACCCAGCCTCCCACGTTGGGATTGACGGCCGCGGCCAGCAATTCTCCCAGCGCGCCCAAGGGAGCGGCGGGCGAAGTAATGAACCCCATGAAACGTGGATGGCCGTTGAACAGCGAATGATTGACCAGCAGACGAACCGCCTCGTCCAGCAGTGTCTCGGCGGCAGTTCCCTTCTCAGGCAAAGGCGAATCGCCCAGTATCGCTCGAATCTCACGCGGCGATTCACCCGGACTTACACGCCGGCGGGGCAGTGAACCCAGGAACTCCGCCACCCGATCGACCAGGCGATAACCCAGCGCGCGGAATTCCTCCGGGCTCATTTCGAGTGGGGCGTTGCGATGCTCCGCAATTTGGTTGGTTTCAATGGCTCCCATATTCCTTATTCCTTGCTTCCGTTACCACGATGCATGCCGCCGTTACGTCAAGTTGACCCACGCCGTCACACCAACGCGACGCTTGCGCCTACCGGGGAATGAGAGCGTCCCTTCCTCGCCCGGCGCATTTCCGCTTTCAATAAATCGCCAAGAATGGCTGCGCCCTTCTCAATCTTATCATCTGGCAGCGCCGTGTAGCACATACGCAGCGCATTATGTTTGGGATTTTGAAAATAGAAGTAGCGCGACGGAGCGAACAGCATGCGCCGCTCGCGCGCCTTCACCAAAAGTTCCGCCGCATCCAGAAACGCCGGCAGTTCCACCCAGACTGACATGCCGCCATCCGGGTAGAACACCCGCGCCTCCGGCGGGAAATGCCGTTCAATGGCACGCCTCAGCACATCCTGCCTATGGGCATAGACCTTGCAACTTTTGCGAATCCATTTGTCCAGCAAGCCGCGGACTCCCAGTTCCTGTAGCACTGCCTGGCCAATCAGGTTGGTGTGAAGGTCGGCGCGCTGCTTGGCCCACCGCAGGCGTTCGATCACAGGACGCGAGGCCACCATCCAACCCACGCGCAGGCCCGGGAAGCCCACCTTGGAAAAACTATTCAGGTAGACCACCAACCCCGCCGCGTCGAGAGCCTTCAGTGGGGGGATTTGCCGGCCGCGGAATCGCAACACACCGTAAACGTCGTCCTCCACGATGGGAACCTGAAAACGCTGGGCAAGTTCCAACAGCCTCTGACGGGATTCAAGCGGCATGGTAAAGCCGGTCGGATTCTGGAAAGTCGGGCCGCAGAAAATCAGTTTGACGCGCGTCTGTTCCAGCACGGACTCCAGTGCGCCCAAGTCCATTCCCTCAGCGGTAACCGGCACGCCAATCAGCCTTACGCCGGGCGAATCGAAGACATTCCAGAGGCCCGTGTAGGTGGGATTCTCACACACCACGGTATCGCCGGGTGAGATCAGCGCGCGGCGCAGCAGGTCGAGCGATTGCTGGCAACCGTGGGTTACGAGGATTTCGTCGACTTCCACGGGAATGCCATCGCGTCGCAAACGGGTTTGCAGGTAAGCCTTGAGCGGCTGATAGCCGTCCGTGGAACCGTATTGCACCAGGCGCCCGCCTTCACGCCGCAGAACGGCATCGGCCGCCCGGCGCACCAGGTCGGGCGACGTCAACTCTTCCGCGCCGTGGGCGGCGGCAAACGAGATGATTCCCTCTTCCACGGAACTCGCCATCAGGCGTCCCAGCGAATCGTCGCGGGGCTCGTCGGGAAAGAAGCTATCCCAGAAGAGATCGGGGGAGGTGCGGCGCGACGGGCGTCGCGGCCCGCGCAAGCTCTCACCCAGCGGCGTCACGTATGTTCCCCGCCCCACGGTCCCCTGGATCAGCCCTTCCGATTCAAGGTCGGCGTAAGCGTTGCCTACCGTGGTCCGATGCACTCCAAGCTGATGGGCAAGCTCGCGGCTCGGCTCCAACCGGTCGCCAGCCTTGAGCCCGCCATTCACGATCCGTTCGCGAAGTTGGTCGCGGATCTGCAAGTACAGCGGTTTGCGCAAATTCGAATCGAGCGTGACCAGCATGTTGCTTGACCTCTATGGCCTGTTAACCAGTCCAATTTATAATAATTATTAAGCGCTGTAAAGAGCCAAGTAGGCCAAGCCTGAGACGGGCCAATTGCTAATGCTGGACCGTGGAATACTCCATTGATGGGCTATAGGAGGGCTTCGAACGTGAGGACTCTCAAGGCTTCTTAGGGATCGAAAGTTGCTCCTGCACCCGCTGGATTGCCGCGTCAATCCACCACCGCTGATCCGGGGAGGCTTTTTCACGGGCTGATTGCAACAGGGGAAGCGCGAGCGGAGCACGTCGAACCAGCGCGGCAACGGCTTTTTCCCTCACCGAGTAATCGGGATCGGCAAGTTTCTGGATGAGCCCGCGGATATGCGCATCCAAGTCGTTGTGGATTTCTACCACTGCTGTGGCGGGCGACAACTCCATTTGCAGTCGATTGTCCACCGCAGCAGCTTCAATGCGGTGCGTGCCGTTTGACAATTCCTCGAGCGTGGTCTCCGCGTTTTTTGTGGGCGTGTTCCAGGGGCCGCCGTCCACTCTCCAGGTGAAAGCAAAAGCACCCCTGGACTTGGCCGCGAAGTGGAGGACAACATTTCCCGAAGCCTCCACGGACGCATGCAGAACGCTTTGGGGCAGCGGCAACCGCGCTTTCAGAATCGCGTACTCACAGTAATCGACGCCGACCTGGGTCAACAGGAATGAGTTTCCTTGCGGGTCGGTGACGATCGCCTGAAGTTTGCGCGCATCGACAAAGGGTTGATGCTCATCCGGCGCGAATTGGGGCGCGCACTGTGCGCCAATCGCTCGATAGAGCTGCCCGCGCGAGGCGAACCAAATGGTTCCCAGACGGTCCTGTACCAAAGACTCCGGATGTTCCGCTCCGCAAGCGGAAGGGCTGGGGATGAAAGGTGGCGCCTTCGATTCCTCATCGCCCGCGGGTGCTGGCTCCGGCGCTATGACGTGCCATCCCTTTTGGTTGTCGAATTCCCACGTTTGACCGTGAATGCGGACGGCCAGATTACCGGCGCGGTTGAAGAAGGGCGGCTCCTCGAATTCGAGATGATTGAGGCTTGAAACATCCTGGGTTGACCACTCTCGCCAGCGTTCGCCATCGAAATACCGGATGCGCGTCCGGGTCTCACGGTAGCAAATCCTGCCATCGGGAGCGAACACGGGAGCCTTGAAAAACCTCGCGGGCAGATGCAGATCGTTTCGAAGCGGGAGTTGCGCTTCCAGCGCTTTATCGTACGTCGGGTAATTCGCGAAGGTCTCGTGCTTAGGGTCAAAAATGCCTACGCCACTTTCCCCTAGACCATCATCGAAAGGGACGCCGTTGTAACCCTGAGAAGTGACGGTCTGATCGAAACTCTCGGCAGGATCGTCGGGTGAAATTGTGACATTGCAGGCAATTTGTGTGTCGCTGGCATAGGTTTGACTGCACATAATTCCCCGACGAGAATAGCTTACAAGAGGACTCGTCCCGAAATTTATCCCGAAGATGTTTGCCGCCTGAATTCCACCAGGCGGATAGAATGCGGGGGTGCTCCAGGCAATAAACGGTGTGTGATCGCCGGTCCCACCGGCAAGGCGGAAAGGGAGCCACACTCTTTCCAGCGAATCGATGACGGGGTCCCATGATTTCTGGATGGGAAAAGTCGAAGGGAGGGGATGCCCGATCCATCGCCGGCCGTCCCATTCGCTTAAGGCATTGTCGCCGGCGGTGAGAATGCCCCAAAGGTGTTCGCGCGAATCCCGTGCGAGCGCGCGCAAGGGGTTCAGAGTTGAAAATTCTGAAGCCTTTTGAAAACCCGCCAGCAAATCCGCCGGCTTCACCACCAGACTTCCCTGGTTCGCCGCGACGATCAACAATCGCCCATCGGCAAGCGGAAACAAGCCCTCCGATCCGTCAAGGGGGAAATTGTAATGCCAATCAATCAGCGCTGTGGCATGGCCATTTGGGGGAATGTACCAAGGCCCGCAGCCAAAGGATCCCAGCCAGAGATTTCCATCGGTTGCCAGAAACGGACGGGACGGCTGCTGGAACGATTCCGGCCGCGTGTCGAG
>CAYTMD010000029.1:0-26776 GCA_964438685.1 uncultured Acidobacteriota bacterium | reverse complement strand
ATTCCACGAAGAACCCACGGTCAGGAAGGCACTGACCGTGGCTACAAGCTCTCTTCATTGCGACCTTGAGGACTTTCATGGGTTGTCCTCAGCAATCCCTTAATCACCCCATGGGCTTCACTCGGTGGCCACGCTTCCCGTGTCCCGAGTCCCGTGTCCCGAATCCCGAACCCCTATCCCTTAATCACGCCCATAGGCTTCAACCGCGCCACGCGGCGTGCCAGTCCGGCGTTGTGGACCACATCGATCACCGCATCCACGTCCTTATAGGCTTCCGGGATCTCTTCCGTAATTCCGTCGCGTGAGTCGGCACGAACGATGATGCCAAGGTCTTCGAGGCGCTGCTTGGCATCCTGCGCGAAGCGTGATTTCTTGGCTGCCGTGCGGCTCATCACGCGGCCGGCCCCATGGCAACAGGTGCCGAAGCTCTCCTGCATCGCGCCTTCCGCGCCGACCAACACGTAGGATGAAGTCCCCATCGAACCGGGAATCAACACCGGCTGGCCCACGTGCTGATAGACTTGGGGCACCTCGCGATGGCCCGGCGGAAAAGCGCGGGTGGCGCCCTTGCGATGCACCATCACTTCGCGCTCGCGGCCCTCAACCTGGTGGCGTTCGAGTTTGGCGATGTTGTGGCACACATCGTAGATAACGCGCAACTCCTCGTGCTCGCCGAAAATCCGCTTGAATGCCTGCCGTGTGAAGTGCGTGATTCCCTGGCGATTGGCCCAGGCATAATTTGCCGCCGCGCGCATGGCGGCAAGATAAGCCTGTCCTTCGGGAGACCTCACCGGCACGCAGGCCAGTTGGCGATCGGGCAGATCAATGCCATAGCGGTGCATCGCCGGAACTATTTCCCGCAGGTAATCGGTGCAAACCTGGTGGCCCAACCCGCGGGAACCGGAATGGATGAGCACCACCACTTCACCTTCGTACAGACCAAGGGCCTCCGCACGGCCCGGATCGAATACCTGCTCCACATACTGGACTTCGAGGAAGTGATTGCCTGACCCGAGCGTACCCACCTGCGGCAGACCGCGCTTTTTAGCATGATCGCTCACCATCCCCGGGTCCGCACCCTCAATGGCGCCGTTCTCCTCGCAGTGGGTCAGGTCGTCGTCGCCGCCGTAGCCGTGCTCCGCCATCCACGCGGCGCCCTCCACAAGCAACTTGTCGAGGTCGGGATAGGTGATCCGAATGTTGCCGCTGTGCCCTGCGCCAGAGGGGATGTCGCGAAACAACTGATTCACCAGTTCGCGAAGCTTGGTGTGAACTTCCCCGCGCGTGAGCGAACTGCCCAGCAAGCGCACGCCGCAATTGATGTCAAATCCCACACCGCCGGGAGAGACCACGCCGTCCGCGTGCGGGTCGGTGGCCGCCACACCACCGATGGGGAATCCATACCCTTGATGAATATCGGGCATGGCCAGCGACCGCCCCACGATGCCGGGCAACATCGCCACGTTGATCGCCTGCTCCAGCGACAGGTCTTTCAGCAGGTCCTGCAACATATGTTCGTCCGTATAGACCAGCGCGTCCGTCAACATTCCCGGCTTCGTGCCGCGCGGCACCAGAAAGCGGTAATCATCAAGCTTCTTCAGTTGATGCATTTCCAGAGGCATGGCAGTTCCTTGGGGATTATCGTACTCCTCCGCCCGGTCTGATGATATACGGTTGTCCCAGCGTAAGGGCGAAGCTTTGGAGTTCGCCGCAGGCGCCTTGATGACCTACTTCCAAGCCGTGGTCATCACAATCCCATAGGGCTGCACAACGAACGTTTTCCCTCCGGGAAGACGGACGAGGGCTTGATGGCCTGAAAAATTCAACAAAGCCAGCTTGCCGCTGTCGAGGACACTCCAATAGACCTCCTTGGGCTTTTCAATCTGCAGCGCGCGGTGAATCTCGGGCCGGAGCTGCTTCATTCCAAGAAGTTGCTGGCGCATGAACTCCACATACTCATCAGGGGGTTCCGCGTCGCCAGCAAAGAAAACAGCGCGGCCCTTCCCCGTTTCGCCCCGTTGCCAGGCCTGCGCAAGAGATGTATCGCCCTCCACCGTTTGCGGAAGCCCGCGGGGACGGCTGGCGCAGATCACCGTGCCGCCTGCCTTCACCCAGGCGTCAATCTGCTCCAGCACCGGCTTTTCCGTGATGGATCCCCAGAGATACATCAGGACCTTGTAGCGATCCAGCGCTCCATCCAAGATCATCTGCTCGCTGGCGTAATCGAAGTCGACCACTGACCGCATAGCTTCCACGCGAGTCAAATAGGCGGAAGCGTAGAGGTAGCGAACCACCTCGTCGTTAAGAGCAATCGAGGTATCCGGATAGAACGCGGCTATGTCGATTGCCGGTTTGGCGCGCTGGTTAATCAGCGGAGCATACTGGCGCCAGGCGTCCGCCCCCTGGTCGTTGCCAAAGAGGTTGCCGGAGTAATAAAAAAGGTGATCGCCTCCGTTGGTAATAACGTTGTAAATGCGCGCCACCACTCCCCGTATGCTGGCGAAGCCGCCCGGCTCATACCCGAGCTTCGCGCCGTAGAATCGGGCTGCGGACGACGCCATGCGGGTGATGGCAAAATTCAGCGCGTAGTTGTCACTCTCGTTGGTCAAGCGGATTCCACCGTGAAGCTGCGCCATGGTCTTGGCGTGGGCGGTGTAATCGGTGCCAATTTGCGTCGGTCCCCACCCGCCCGAGGATTGATAGATGGATGCGTTCGGCATGTCGGCGCGCGCCCACTGCGCCCATTGCCCGCACCAGTCGCTCATCGCCCCCATGTACCAGTTGGTGAAATCGAGCTGCTTTCGGGGCACCGGGGTAGTGGTGGGGAGGAACGTCTGGATCTGGCTGAAGGAGGTGAAATGATCGTCCCAAGCGGCGTTGAGCTGGTCGATGGTGTGATACTTGGCTTCCAGCCATTTCTGGAACGCCGGACTTGCATATGCGTCGGCAGCCCAATACCCGATGTGCGTATGGACTGCACCTTTGCGATATGCCATATTCCCCGTGGCCGGGTACTGGGCTTCGCCGTAATTTCCGCTGGGACCCAGCCGCAAACCCAGCAGCGCCTTGCTGTCGCCGTAGTGCTTACCGAATTCGCTGAGGAATTGCTGGACGTGGCTGTCCTGGAAGTGGCAGAAGATCGATTGCACATCGTAGGTAAGGTGGTGCTCCAAACACTCAAATGGCACGTTTTCCTTTGAATCGTGGTACCAGTCCGGCAAGGAGTAAGCCGAACCCACAATCAGTAAGGGAAACCACTTCAGCCCATACTTCTGAAGGGCGTTTACGATGCCATCGTAGTGGCTCCAGTCATAAACACCACGCTCGCGCTCGACATCGTTCCATTGCACGTAGCTCTCAACACCGTTAAAGCCCAGGGCGCGAGCCAGCGGAGCCATGTTCCGCACGGCAGCCAGTCCTTCCGCCTCTTGACCCAGAGGAGAGTCGGCTCCGATGTTGATGTCCCGCTGAAACGAATCTTGAAATTGGATCGCCGGTTTGACATCGGGGACAGGTTCAATGGTGGGTTGGAAATCATCCAGATAAATCGCGTGCAGATACTCAACCCCGTTGATATGGAAATCGAGGGCGTGTTCAGATTCCGCACCGGATGGGGAATGGGGTGGAGGCCCATCGATGCGAAATGTTGCGCGCCGCAGCCCGCCCGTGTTCAGCCTTGCCACGCCCCACTGATGCGTCCAGGGTATGTTCTGTAAGCCTTGCTTCCCGGCTGGGCCCACGGAGATCAATCCGTATCCGTCATCGAGGTATTCCAAAATCAGCCAAATCGGGAAGTTCGCCGGCATGCTGACTCTCGCGATAAACTCTGCGCGGCGGTAGTAATCGTGTGTGGGTTCAATGGCCCCAACTTGGAAATTGCGCCGCTGCGTGTGGGTCCATTTCGAGCCGACCGCGTTGACAAGCGTTATTCCCCCGGCCTTGTCCGCCTTGCCTGCTTCCCAACGAGCGATTTCAGCGGCCCATGCCGGGGGCCCGATAGATAGAACTGCAAGCAGAGCCAATCCTGGGAAAATACGCATGATGGCCTCCTGCAAAATCTAATGGAAAGGCTCCCCATATTATGCAGGCGGGTATCGCAGTGCAACTTGTAAAAATGGGGGTAATGCGCACCCATCCCTTTGCCTCTATTCATCATGCTATGATAGGCTCTAAAATCCGAAGGGCAGGGTTCCGGTCGGCCAACAAACTCTTTTGATACGGAGGTACTTCGATGCGCCATTCGAAGCAGAATCGCCGCGAATTTCTGGAGAAGGTCACACTGGGCGTTGCGGGCGCCAGCACGGCAGTTTCCGGAAGCAACCTGACTGCTTTGCCCGTGGCAGCCGACGGTGAAATGCCCTACCGCACGCTCGGTCGCAGTGGGGAGAGGGTTTCGCTGCTGGGTCTCGGCGGGTACCACATCGGCGGCCAGGACGACGAGCAGGAAAGCATCCGCATCGTTCGCACGGCCATCGACAATGGCGTTAATTTCATGGACAACTGCTGGGACTACCACGACGGGACCAGCGAAATTCGCATGGGCAAGGCTCTGCGTGACGGCTATCGTCAGAAGGTTTTCCTGATGACCAAGATCGACGGCCAATTGAAGGACATTGCCGCCCGTCAGATCGACGAATCGCTCCAACGCCTGCAAACCGACACCATCGATCTGCTGCAGTTTCACGAAGTCATTCGCCCCGGCGATCCCGACCGCATTCTCGGACCCGGAGGTAGCCTGGAGGCTGCGCTGGCCGCCAAGAAAGCCGGCAAGATTCGATACATCGGCTTCACCGGCCACAAGGATCCCGACATTCACTTGAAGATGCTCAACACCGCATTCCAGCGCGACTTCACGTTTGACGCCGTGCAGATGCCGCTGAACGTAATGGACATGCACTTTAGGAGCTTCGCCAGGAAAGTGGTTCCGGTGCTGGTGGAGCACGGTATCGGCGTGTTGGGAATGAAATCGATGGGCGATGGGCAGGTCCTGAAGAGCAACACCGTGACCCCCATTGAGTGCCTGCACTACGCCATGAATTTGCCCACATCGGTGGTCATCAACGGTTGCGAATCACTCGAAAGGCTGGAGCAGGGATTGATGGCGGCACGCACATTCCGCCCACTGACGGAGAAGGAACTCGCGTCTTTATCAGCCCGCACCGCCGCGGCCGGCCGCGATGGCGAATTCGAACCCTTCAAAACTTCCACTATGTTCGACGGCACGGGCCACAACCCCGGATGGCTGGGATAGTGTGGCGCCGTCCGGAGGGCGGCATCCCGGCGAGGCTCAACGGGCTGCGGAAGAGCTTGTTGCTGCTGTGCTTATCAGCACCTTAGGAGGCGTTGCGTGCCTAAAATCTCCGCGGTATTTTGCGACGTGGGCGGCGTGCTGCTGACCAACGGCTGGGATCACGCCCAGCGCTCCAGGCTGGTGGAGCAGTTTGGGTTGGATGGGGCCGATTTTGACGCCCGGAACCAGATGGTGAGCGCGGCATTTGACGCCGGCCAACTCGATATCGATCAATACCTCGATCGCACCATTTTTTACCGCCCCCAATCCTTTCGCAAACAGGAAGTGCGCGATTTCATGTACGCGCAGTCAGAGGCTCTGCCCGATTCAATTGCCCTCATTGGAAGGCTCGCCCAGGCGGGGAAGGTCTTCCTGGCAACACTCAACAACGAATCACGCGAGCTGAATCTTCACCGCATTGAGAAATTCGGATTGCGCAATTACTTTTCCGCATTCTTCAGTTCCTGCTACCTGGGAGTATCCAAACCTCACCCGCAGATTTACCGCATGGCGCTCGACATTTCGCAGCGGCAGCCGGAAGAATGCGTCTTTATTGATGACCGCTCGCTCAACCTGGAATGTGCGCGGAGGCTGGGGCTTCACACAATTCAGTTCTTGAATGCGGGTCAGATGGAAAGTGATTTGCGGACCCTGGGGGTGGAATTCTGAGATAAGAAGTGCTTACGCCATCGCCACCCTGGCGGTGAGCCTTTCCGCGGTTTGCTTCACCAATTTCAGGTCCAATTTCCCGCTGCCCATCACCGGGAGCGCCTCGACCTGGTAAAAGTGCTCGCGGCGGGGCACCCACAAAGCGGGCAATCCGGAAAAGCGCACGCGTTTAAGCAATTCATCCACCTCTAAACCCAAATCGAGGTGCAGCACCACGAATCGCTCACCCTTCTTATGGTCGGAGACCGCCGTCACCACCAACCGCTGCTCCAGGCTGCCAAGCGCTTGATGCAGCGCCTCCTCCAAGTGGACATGGGAAACCATTTCGCCGGCGATTTTCGAAAAGCGCGAGAGGCGATCGGTGATGGTGATAAAGCCGTCTTCGTCAAGTTGCGCCACGTCGCCAGTGATATACCAGCCGTCTTCCCGCATGGCTTGGCGCGTCTTCTCCGGCTCGTCGAGGTAACCCCCCATCACGATCGGCCCTTTCACCAGCAGTAACCCCTCCTGGCCGGGTTCCAGGTTTTCAAAGGTTTCGGGATTTACTGTGCGCACGGCAATGCCCGGCAGCGGCCGACCCACACTTCCCCGCTCCGCACAGCCCATGCGGCTTTGAGCCATGTGCCCGGCGGTCTCCACGGATACCACCGGCGAAGTTTCCGTGCAGCCGTATCCCTGCACAAGATCAAGATGGAATTTATCCCAGAAGGCGTCGGCGAGTTTCAATCGCATTCTTTCCGCGCCGGCGATGGCCACGCGCACGGTGGCCAGGTCTTCCCGCTCCAGGCGCCGGACGTACTCCCATATGAAACTTGGCGTCCCGATGATCAGCGTGATGCGATACTTTCGGAGGAGTTCGCCAATCGTGCGCGCCTCCAACGGATTGGTATGAAAAACCACGGAGAATCCGGCGACGGCGGGCAGCCACAATCCCACGGTGAAACCGAACGAGTGGAAGAATGGCAGAACGCCCAGCAGGCAATCGTTCCGGTCCACGTTGACCGCCTGCAGCATGCCATCCACGTTTGACATGATATTGCGGTGGGTCAACATCACACCCTTGGGTGTCCCTGTGGAGCCGCTGGAGAAGACCACGGTGGCGAGGGAATCCAGCGTCACTTCCCGCGGAATCAGGGATCGGCGCAGAAGCCCCACAGGCGTCAGTCGAGCGATGACCGCCCACAGCAGCTTGTCGACTTTGGAGAATGTCTCGGCCGCCTCCTCCAGCAGGATCATGCCCGGCCGCTTGGGGATTCCGAAACGTTCCAACAGCTTTTCCGAAGTGAAAATGGTTTTGATTCCGCAGCGCTCAATGGCCGCGTCCATGGCCTGCAGCGGCGCAGTGTAATTCAGGTTCACGGCCACCCGGCCTTCGGCAAGTGCGATGCCGAAATTCAGCACCGCCGTGGGCACCGTGGGCGGCAGGAGCATACCCACCATCTTTTCGCCGGAACAGCGCTTCATAATAAGGCGCCGGAAAAGCAGTGCGCCAATCAGCGCCTTGCCGAAGGGGATCTCGCGCCCTGTTGAATCCGCCATGGCGAGGCCGCGCCAGTTGCGTCGCGCGCAATCCAGGAATGCCGCCGGCAAGGGTTGCTGCACCGTGTCGCGGTGGGCCGCCGTCTCCGCCGCCTGCAGCGCCAGGGCCTGCCGCACCTGGAATGCGCGGGAGGTTGCCGGGAGCGCCTGACCGAAATTTACCGTAACTCGATAGGGGATTCGCCGCGGCCACTTGAAGTGGAATCTCCCCTGCTCGAAACCGCAAATGTTTCCCCACTCGCGGTCGATATGCACGGGAACTACCGGCCCACTGAAGCCGCGGGTAAGAGCCTCCAGGGCGGGGGCAAAGCGCGGTAAATCACCGGCGCGCATCAGCGCACTTTCCGCAAACAGGCAAACCAGATTACCCGAGCTCAGGCGATCTCGCGCCGCCTGGTCCGCCCGCTCTCTTTCCAGCGGCGGGTCCGCGGCGGAGACGGGAATGGCTCCCATATGCTTTGCCAGCCAGTGAATGGGACGTGCCTCATAAAAACAACGCGGCATGAGGAAGCAAATGGAACGCCCCACGGCCGCGCCCAGCAGGAGAGGATCAATGAACGAGATGTGATTGCACACCAGCAGCGCCGGGCCGCTCTTCGGCAAGTTTTCCGCACCGCACACTTCAACTCGATAGAACGTGTGGGCCAGCAGCCAAAGGCACAGGCGAACGATTAAGCGAGATAAGAGCATCTAATTTTGAACAAACGTCGAAATTGCAAGCAGCGGCCCGGAGAGGGACCAGTCCGACCAAGACTTGCGAGCGCCAGCCAGAGGATCGGGTGGGACGCCGCAGAGGAGTATACCCCTTTACGTCAAGAGGTTCCACAATTCGTGATAACTATTCCACCGTAGCGGCGGGTTGGGCGGTGGCGAGCCTCTGGGCAGTTTCCTTAACCTGTTTCAAATCCAGTTTTCCGCTTCCCAGGTATGGCAACGCGGGAACCGCGAAAAAGTTCTCTTTGCGCGGCACCCACAGTTTGGGCAGCCCGGAATCGCGCATCCGCTTCAGCAATTCATCCACGGTCACTCCCAAGTCAGTGTGGAGCACCACAAAGCGCTCGCCTTTCTGCTCGTCGGATATCGAGGTCACCACCAACCGGGGCTCAATACAGCCGAGGGCATGGTGCAGGGCTTCCTCCACCTGAATGTGTGAAACCATCTCGCCGCCGATTTTGGAAAAACGTGACAGCCGGTCGGTGACCTGGATAAAACCGTCTTCATCAAGCCGCGCCACGTCACCGGTGATGTACCAACCGTCCTCCCACATGACCTGCCGCGTCTTTTCCGGCTCGTCGAGGTAGCCCGCCATCACGCTCGGGCCCTTTACCAATAACATGCCATCCTGGCCGGCGCCCAGCGTCTCAAAGGTCTCCGGGTTCACGATGCGCACGGCCACGCCGGGGATCGGGTGCCCTACACTGCCGCGTTTGGCGCCCACCTGCTTGTTCTCGCCGCCGGTGTATCCGGAATTCTCCACCGAAACCACCGGCGAAAGCTCCGTGCAGCCGTAACCTTGCAGGAGTTCAAGATGAAACTTCCCGCGGAAGGCATCGGCGAGTTCGGGCCGCATCTTTTCCGCGCCCACAATCGCCACACGCAGGGAGGCAAAATCCTCCGGCTCGCAGCGCCGCACATATTCCCCCACAAAGGTGGGCGTGGAAATCATGATAGTGACGTGAAACTCGCGGCACTGTTCGCCGACTTTGCGCGCCTCCAGCGGGTTGGAATGGTAGGCCACGCCGAATCCGGAAATCGCCGGCAGCCAGAGGCCAATCGAGAAACCAAAGGAGTGGAAGAAAGGCAGAATCCCCAGCAGGCAATCGCTTCGATTTACATTGATGGTCTGCTGCACTCCCTCCAGGTTGGAAACAATATTGCGATGGCTCAGCATCACACCTTTGGGAGTCCCGGTGCTGCCGCTGGAGAAGATCACCGTGGCGAGTGAATCAAGCTTCACGCCGCACGGAATCAGCCAGCGCCTCAGCAATGCGCTGGGGACAACCCGGGCAATCACGGCCCAAAGCAGTTTATCGCCCCTGGTAAAACTCTTCGCCACATCTTCAATCATCACCATGCCGGGCTGCTTTTCAATCCCCAGCCGGGTTAGCAGCTTTTCCGTAGTGATAATCGTTTTCACTCCGGAGCGCTCCACGGCAATCTTCATCGACTGCTTCGACGCGGTGTAATTCAGATTAACCGGCACGCAACCGGCGAGGCTGATACCGAAATTCAGCAGCGCGCCCGGCACCGAGGGCGGCAGCAGGACGCCGATCATCTTCTCGCCCTGCCATTGCTTTACAACCTGCCGCCGGAACAGAAGCGCGCCAATCAAAGCCTGGCCGAAGCTCACCTGGCGGCCGGTGGAATCCGCCATGGCGAAGCGGCGCCAGTTGCGGCGGGCAGAGTCGAGGAACAGTACCGGCAGAGGCCGCTGTGAACCTCCACGCCGCGCGAAGGCGTCCGCGCTCAATGCCATCACCGCTTGCCGCACCTGGAAGGCATCGGTATCGCCGGGGAGCGGCGCGCCGAAGCTTACAGTAACGCGATAGGGAATGCGGCGGGGCCACTTGAAGAAGAAGCGTCCGCGCTCAAAGCTGAAGATGCTGCCCCAGACGCGGTCAAGGTGAACGGGAATAATGGGAACCGTCAAGCCTCGCGTGATGCGCTCGAAACCGCGGCGAAAGCGCAGCAGGTTTCCAGTGCGCGTAATGGTACCTTCCGCAAAAATACATACCAGCTCATCCTCGCGCAAGCGGCCCTGTGCGACCCGAAGCGATTCCACCAGTTCCCGCGGTTTGTCGGCTTCTGAAATCGGAATCGCCCCCATCAACTTCGCCAGCCAGTGGATTCCCCTTGTCTCGTAAAAGTGCCGGTACATCAGGAAGCGGATAAAGCGCGGCGTGCAGGCCCCAATCAGGAACGGGTCGGCGAAAGAGATGTGATTGCACACCAGGAGCGCCGGTCCGCGGCGGGGCATGTTTTCCGCTCCGCGCACTTCAATGCGATAGAACGTGTGCGTCAGCAGGAAGAAGCACAGGCGGATCATGAAGTCGGGCAGCACGGTAAGAATGTGCCAGGTGGCGCCAAATGAAATGACCGCCATGACCAGCAGGATCTGGTTCGCCTGCATGTGGCAAATGCCGGAAAGGAATTCAAAAATCCCGGCGCCCAGAAAGACTCCGGTGAAGGTCAGAACGTTGGAGGTGGCAATCATCCGCCCTTTAGAGTGCTCGCCCGCGTGCGCCTGCAAATAGGATTGCAGTGGGATAATGAAGATTCCGCCCGAGAAGCCCAGCAGGAAATGTCCAAGGAAAACCTGGGCAATGGAGTGCTGGCCAAAGTAGAGAAACACGCCCATAACGCCAAGTCCCACGGAGCCGATGGGCACCAGGCCCAGCTCCACCCTGTCGCCGGAAAGTTTGCCCGCTACAAATGCGCCCAGCCCAATGCCGATTGATACCGAGGCCGTAAGGTAGCTGATTCCCGTGTTGCTCAAATGCAAAAGGTCGCGGCCGTAACCGATCACATTTTGCAAATAGACCGCGCCCAGGAACCAGAAATAGGCGATGGCCAAAACCGTTCGATACAGGGAGCGCGAGCTGCGAATTTCCTTGAAGTCATGCCAGAACTCGCTGAACGCGTTGATGCGGAACTTTTCACCGGCGGCGATGGCGGGAACGCGGCTGATGCCGGTGGCCATGGCCAATCCCAATAGAGCCGTGCCCGCCAGCAAGGCCACGGGGATGTAGGGCCGGGAGAGAAACGCGTCAAGCAGCAGCCCGGCGGCCACCGGTCCCGACACAATCATGGTGTAAACGGTAAGCTGCATCAGTCCGTTGGCCCGCGACAGGGCTTCGTCAGGGAAAATCTGCGGCAGAATTCCTTCTTTGGCAGGATCGAGGAAGCAGGCATGAATGCCCAGCAGAAAGAGCACCACCAGCATCGCCATGACGTACCCGGCATACATGGCGAAGGCAGCAGCGACGAGCAGTGTGGCCTCAACCACTTTCATGAAGATGATTACGTGGCGCTTGGAGAAGCGGTCGGCCACCTGCCCCGCATAAGAGGAGAACACAATGTACGGAAGCACGTAGAGCGCGGTGCCCAAGGAGATGTAGAGGTTCCGTGTCGCCAGCGAAGGGATGCTCGCAGTGACGAACAGGATCAGCAGTTGCTTGAAGGTGTTGTCATCAAACACCGCCATCGCCTGCGCCGCCAGCAGGAACACAAATCCCCGATGCTTTATAACCTCCGAATAGCCGCGCGAGTTTGCCATGTTCTTCTCCTCCAGCCTGCTTTCTTGCCGATCCGGCCCCGGCGCCTGGGTCATGCGCTTCGGGTCACGGCAGGCACGAAAAACACAGGAAGGCCAGGAGGTTTGGACATTTGCCCGCGCCCATTCTAGAGCAATTGGCGATTGGGTTCGCATGTTTTTCATCCTCACGCCGGAGAATAAGCGAGAACGGTTCATTCCGCGACCAAGGGCATTACAGTTTGTGAAGTGTCATACCGCAGAGGCGCGGAGGCGCAGAGTCGGAAAACGAGAAGGTCCTTCCTTTGCGTCTCTGCGCCTCTGCGGTGAATAGGCCTCTCCGTTTTCCCTGCCGAACCTCACTCTGGCGGCGTATATTACGAAGGGCGCGGTGCGGCGGAGCCGCAACCAAATCTTCGCGGGCGGACGAAGTGACCCCTCACCCGGCGGCGCATGGCCGCCCCCCTCTCCCCTCGGAGAGGGCGATTTAATTACCAACCTTCTCCCAGGGGAGAAGGTGCTGAGGTACGAAGCGGATGAGGGGTCTCTTCTCTCTACCTCCCACTTTCAACATGTACACAAAAAATGTTTGCCAAAGAGACGAGAATTCAAGTTATTGCAGTACAGAACACTTGCGGGAACGGCAGGAACCCGACGCGCGCCAATTAATCATGGACATTCGCATCAGCAAAGAAAGTGAAATTCCCCTTCGTCAACAGTTGGCGGAGCAGATTGTTTTTCACATTGCCACGGGCAAGCTGCAACCCGGACAGGCGCTTCCCAGCGTACGCGAACTGGCGCGCCGCCTGAAGATTCATCACAACACGGTGAGCGAGGCTTACCAGGATCTGGTCCGGCGCATGTGGCTGGTGGGACATCGAGGCAGCCGCGTCACGGTTCGAGCCCAGGAGGAAGGCGTTCATACCGTCGGTGCCAGCGGGCTCGACGAACTCATCAATACACTGATTCGGGTGGCGCGCGAACAGGGCCACTCGCTCCAATCCCTGCGCGAACGAGTGCGAGAGCGCTTGCTGGCCGAACCCCCCGATCACATTCTGGTGGTGGAAGTTGACGCGGGGCTGCGCCGTCTGCTGCAAGAAGAGATCCGTGCGGCAATCAACTGGCCGGTGGAAGCCTGTTCGCGGGTGGAATTGGCGGAGCACCCCAGTCTGGGCATCGGCGCGCTGGCGGTGGCCGCACACTATGCGATTCCCGACGTCAATCCCCTGCTGCCCAAGGACCGTCCTGCCCTGCCGCTGGATTTTGCCGCTGCGGACGAGCAAGTGGAACTGATTCGCAATCGGCGCGAGCCTTCGGTGATGGCAGTGGTTTCCGTCAGCGCGGGATTTCTGCAAACCGCCTACCGCGTGCTGGCCACCGCCGCCGGACGCCGCCACGTGCTGCAAGAGTTCCTGCTTCCCCTCCCCGACAAGAAAGCATTGGCGGCCGCGGACGTGGTCTTTGCCGATTCCATCGCCGTGCGCGAGGTCAAGCATCGGAACGTCGTTCCCTACAAACTCATCGCTGCCGCGTCACTGAATTACCTTGCCAGCGCGCTGCGCGCGCCGTAGGGCCGAACAGTGTTCGGCCCCCCACGCAGCGTGCCACGGGCGTCCCGCCCGTGTTCGGGCACGGCCGGGACGGCCGTGGCACGTCTCGGGTGGCGGTTCCCGTCCCCTGCACGGCGGGCCGCCCCACGGGGTTCTAGCCTATAAAATATTTTCCGCTTGACAAGCAAGATAGCCATTGTATGCTAGTCTATGAAGCCGGCTCCCGCCAGCGGGCTAGCACGGACGCGGACCTCTACTACGGGTCGGCGCAATCCATATCAAAAGCAGGTGTCAGGCACAGGGTGCTAGGCGCTGGGTACTAGGAGCAGGGGAAGACATCACTTCCCAGCCCCAGAACCCAGCCCCCAGGCCCCAGAACCCAGGAGGGTTTCATCATGTCTCTCATGCAAAAGCAAACAATGACGGAGGAGAATCGGGCGGCGCACCAGCGTAATGGCCGGATGTCTCACGGAGCGGCGACCGCGGAGGGCAAGGAACGTAGTCGCGCCGCCAATCTGCGCCACGGGTTTTACTCCAAAGCGCGGGGGGAGGCGCTGGCCGCTCTGGGCGAAGATCCGGGGGAGCTTGACGGTCTGATCGATGCCGCGCACGAGGAGTGGCGTCCGGCCAACCCTTTCCAGGCGCTCATCACGGAGCGGTTGGCCCGCCTGCTGTGGCGCATGGAGCGCGCCGAACGCATCCAGCAAAGCCTGGCGGCACGGCTGATGCAGCAGTACCAGAAGCGCCGCCGGGACCAGGCCGCGTCGCTGCGCGAAAAGTTTACTCCCGGCATTGACCTTCTGGAGTCACTAGAGACCAACGCCGCCGACCCGCGCTTCTACACCCCGCGCGGATACTTCCAGATATTTCGTGAGGCCTTCGGGGAGGAGGTAGACGGGGTGGAAAAGGATATCCTCCTGCTCATGCTTCGGCTGCGCCAGCCCTCTTCGAGCGCCGCTCGGCCGGGACGCGCGCGTTCCGCTCCAAAGGAACAGGCGAGGCCGCAGAGCACGGCGGATGTGGCTGCGGAGCAGTCGGCAGACCCCTATTTACGCGAACTGGCGGATTGGGACGATGAAGATTCTGCCGTCCCAGTCTTGGACATTCCGGTGGCGGAAGGGGCGGAACGGGATGGCCTGCGGCAGGAATTGGTGGCCTTGGCGGAGATGGAGCTGAAGAGCCTGCACGCAGAGATCAGGATGTACGAAGCGCCGCTGTCACGAATCACACAGGATGAGTTGCAGTCCGGCCCCCATCAGCACTCGGAACTGATGCAGCGTGAGGAGGAGTCGTGCTTCCGCCAGTTTATGCGCCTCGGCAACTTCTTGATGAAAATGCAGAACCATGCGGAAAAACAGGTTGCAGAAGAACAGGTGTCAGGTGCCAGGGGTCAGGTGTCAGGCGACGAAGAGCAGGTTGCAGCGGACGGGTTAAAGGGAACAGGGAACGAACATCAGGTGTCGGGTGCCAAGTGTCAGGTATCAGGCGGTCGGTGCCCGGCCGTAGCTGAGAACGCTGGGGGAATAGGAACAATGCAAAATGAAGGTGCATCCGGGGATGTTGATGAAAATGCAGGTGGAGGACGGGGCGGGATTCAAGATTCAAAATTCAAGATTCAAGACAAAGGCACAGCAGGATTCAAAATAGAGGACTCAAGACAAGGGCGGAGCGAGATTCCGGATTCAGGATTCAGTATTCCGGAAAGGCCCGCGGCTCAAGACAACTGTTGATCGGCCGCCCACACTCCCCCACTTCGGTTATCGGCAGGACCAAACGACAGCATGATGGGGAACAACCGCGATCTAATGGTTTCTGGGCCTAGTCAAAATGCCCGGTTAAGTTGTAGGCTGTTAGCTGTGAGCTGATAGCCTTATGCTGTCTCCGGAGGGCACAATGAAGAGCGTCTTTATCGGCATTGGCCTGTTGCTGGCGGGAACCCTCTTCGCCACGCCGCAACATGCGACCGTGGACAAGGCTGCGCGGCAAACCTCGGCGGAGCAGTTGCAGCAGGCACTGGGGAAAGACACCAAAATCCTTGTCATCGACGTGCGCAGCCCACAGGAATTCGCCGCGGGACACATTCCGGGCGCGGTAAATATTCCCAGCGACCAACTGGCCAGGAAACTGAAAGAGATGAAGGTTGCAAAGAACACCACCGTGGTAACGATGTGCGAACATGGTGGCCGCAGTTCGAACGCCGCCTTGGAACTGCAGAAACTCGGGTACAAGACGGCTTCGTATTGCACACTTGATTCGTGGAAGAAATGCGGCTATAAAGTCGAACAAAACCAATAGCCCCTATCAAGAGGTCATAATCCAGTGAAACATGCAGTCATTGAGCGGTTCGTGGAGTTCCCCAACCCTGCGGGAAAGGTCCTGCGGGGCGTGTTGCATCTGCCCACCCCGGCGCCGAAGCGGCCCGCTGCCGGTGTAGTCCTGTTCCATGGCTTTACCGGCAATCGCATGGAATCGCATTGGATTTTCGTGAAGTGTTCGCGTGCCCTGGCCCAGGCGGGAATCGCGTCCCTGCGATTTGATTTCTACGGCTCGGGCGAGTCGGACGGCGAATTCCGGGAGATGACTCTGCGCGGCGAGATTTCCGATGGTCGCGCCGCCGTAGCCTTCATGCGCGCGCAGGCCGGGATCAATGCGGAGCAGGTGGGCTTGCTGGGACTTTCCCTGGGCGGAACAGTGGCCGCGGCGCTGGCGCTTCCCGTCAAGGCAAAGGCGGTGGTCCTGTGGAGCGCGGTGGCGCATACGGCCCATCTGCGCGAAGTCTTGAAGAAGTCACTGAAGAAGATTCCAGGCAAAGCAGGAGCCAGAGAATACAACGCCCACGAACTAAACCCGCGCCTGGGCGAGGATCTCTTAAAGGTCGAACCCATTCGCCATCTGGCGCGCTACAAAGGCCCAACGCTGATCATCCATCCGGAAAAGGACCAATCGGTGCCCGTTTCCCATGCGCGCGATTTCTTCCGGGCGGCGGGCGCCGAAACGAAAGAACTCTCCATCATCGCCGGAGCGGACCACGTATTTACCTCCATCCCTTGGGAACAGGAAGTGATCGCCCGTACTTTACGGTGGTTCGGCGCCCAATTGTGACGCCGCCCAGTGAAAACCCCTTGGATCTTGTTTCAGTAAGTGTATTTGTTGCAGTCAGATAGAGTGAAACGTAACCCTTTTGGCGGGAGAAGCGTCAAATGAGCATACGGGACCAGGCAGTAACGCGTGCCAAGACTAAGACTTATTGCCCGAAAAACGAGCGAGGAGATTTCTAAACCGATGACTAGCCGAAACCTCGCGCCCCGCAGTTGCACAATCGTTATCCTTGTGTTCTGTGTACTCGGCCTCTCGCACCCATTGCGGGCGCAGCAGTCAGAGCCGACGACCGCTCCAGCAACGTCACAAACCCCAGCCAAGGCCGCGGATGACTCCAAGTCTGCCGAAAGCAAACCCGCTCCGCCAGCCAAACCTCCCAAAGATGACCGAATTTTCTTTGCGCTGCCCAACCTCTTGACCGTGGAAAATGCCTCCTCGCTGCCGCCGCTTACGACCGGGCAAAAGTTCAAGACAGTGGCTGAAGGGTGCTTCGACCCGGTTGAAGTGGCGTTCATGGGCATCCAGGCGGGGATCGGCCAGGCCGACAACACCAACCCTACCTATGGGCAAGGCTTTTCTGGCTATTCCAAACGGTTCGGGACGGACTATACCGACGCCATCATCGGAAACTTCGGGACGGGCGCCATCTTCCCAACATTGCTGCACCAGGACCCGCGTTACTACCAGATGGGAACAGGAAATGTCTTCCACCGATTCGCACACGCCGCCCTACGGGTTGCGATTACACGCTCAGACTCGGGAAAAACTCAATTTAACTTTTCTGAAGTTCTGGGTAATGGCTTGGCCGCTGGCCTCTCAAACGCTTACCATCCCGGGCCCCATACGATCGCAAGCAGCACCGACGTTGAGGGCACACAAATTTTGTTGGATGCCATCGGTTACGAATTGAAGGAGTTTTGGCCGGACCTTCACCGCCTTCTTACGCGCGGCAAGCGCCAGATGTAATTCCTCGCCCCTGAAGAAAGTACGACAGGTAACTCTCTTGCAGCTTGAGGCATCAAACAGAAAACGTGGTTGGTCCGCAAAACGCTGAAAGGGTGGGGGTTTGTCCACTCATAGGTAGATTGGGAGATTACGCAACGAATGATTGACCGAACCCCTTGGCCCAACGGTGTGGTATGGCTCACGATAATGGTCTGTACACTTGGGATATCGCATCAAGCGCTGGCACAATCGGCGGCGCAGGCCCCCGCCCCGGCTTCCTCCCAAACCCAGCCGGCGTCTCCGCAAACTCCACCGGCCACTCCGCCGCCCCAAACCAAAACGACAAGTGACCCTGGCACCGCCCAAGGTCAGCCCACGACTACCCCCAAGGTTCCACAAAACGACAGGATCCTCTGGACGCTGCCTAATTATTTGACCGTGGAAAATGCCACATCGCTGCCACCGCTTACCACCGGGCAGAAGTTCAAGTTGGTGGGTCAGGGGACTTTCGACCCGGTGGAATTCGCGTTCCTCGCCCTTGAGTCTGGAGTCAATCAGGCCAGCAACACCAACCCCACCTTTGGACAAGGGCTTAAGGGCTATGGCAAACGTTACGCCCTGGCGTTTGGCGACAACGGCGTGGAGAACTTCATGGCCGGCGCCGTGTTCCCTTCCGCGTTTCGACAAGATCCGCGCTACTACCAGTTGGGGAAAGGAAGCTTTCTCCATCGTGCCGGGTACGCCGGCCTTCGGGTTCTGGTGACACGCGGCGACTCGGGGAAAACCGAGTTCAACTTCTCGGAAATCCTCGGCAGTGCCTCAGCCGCAGCCATCTCCAATGCCTACCATCCCGGCCCTCGGACGTTCGGTAGCAGTGCCAATGTTTGGGCGACCCAGATTGGATGGGATGCCGTCAGTTTCGAGATGAAGGAGTTTTGGCCGGACGTTCACCGCTACCTTGTGCGCCACCACCGAAAGGCGTAATCACCGCCCCTTTGGCACGGCCCCGGCTCAACCCTGTCCGCAGACGATACGGACAGTGCGAGTAGGGCGCCAGGAATAATCACGGGAGCGGAATATTTATCACTACGGCTATTCCGTTCATGATATATCATTAATAATATCATGTCTACTTTATCAATTCCACATAGATCAAATCACTGCTGAATTTCTCCGGCAGCTTGAGGAGAAGTCCTCCGTTCATCAAATCCTTGCCGTCGCGTATCTCGTCAGCGAGGGTTCCGTCCTCCGAGCGGAGGTGGTACCGCGCGCCGGGCTCCAAGCCTTTCAGTCGAATGCGCTGAGTGGTCTGGTCGTTGTTCGGACGGAAGATGTAAAGCGTTCCGCGCTTCAGGCCCGGGCTCCAATAGAACATCCCGTCCCAATGCAGGCCATCCGGACGGGGCAGAATGTGGTGGACCTCCACGTCCGCCAGCATGGGCCGAACCCAGGACTTGTAGACTTCCACCGAGCGCTGCACCCCGGCGATTTCTTCCGGAGACCAGCTTGCGGTGTGCGTGGGATCGATCTGCCACGCGCTCATCATGGCGGACCGCCAGAAGAAGGGCCGGGGGCGGTCGCCGTCCTTGTTGTAGTAGCTCTCGTAGGTATAGGCCATCAGCACGGCGGGCGGAAAGGCAAACGTGGAATCGTAGATGCTTTGGCGGTCAGGCAGCGCGGAAAGCGTGTCCGTGGTCGCGATGTAATGCACGTGCTTGATGTAGCCGAAGTCCTTGATGCGTCCGCCTGCCGCGCAGCCTTCCAGCGCCAGTTGCGGATGCCGTGCCTTCACGCCTTCCATGATGTGGTAATACCCCAATGTAGACCAGTAACTGACGTCGACACCGTAGTGGTGGCGATGGTTGGTTTGCGAGCAGCGGGTGACGATGGGTGAGTAATCGTGCTTCAGGTAATCCAGGTGATTATCGGCCACCACCCGTTCCACCTCGCGCTCGGCCCAGTCACGCGCCGGGTCATGCCCCAGATCAATAAGCGTGCTCCAGTTGATGCTCTCCGGCTTCCAGTCGGGGCCGACATTATCGATGGACCAGTCGGGGTGGCGGAAGATGTTCAACGCCCCGGGATAAAGGGAATCGCCCCCGTGGGTCCATGCCATCCAAAGACCCAGCTTCATGCCATTCTCGTGCGTGTACTGCTCAATCGGAGCTCCGCCGCGAGGGAACCGCGCCGGGTCCCAGCGCCAGTCTCCGTCTCGCGGGAACCACATCGCGTCCGGCACAAAGGTTTCAAACCCGAGCGATTTGCAAAAGGCAGCACTGTTGATGACGTCGGATTCTTGGGCCTTGTCGCCTCCCACGTCCAGATAAAGATTGTAGGCCAACGTCGGGTAGGGCTGCCCCGCAGGCAGGGCGGGCAGAAGCTTGTCCAGAATGAATCGATGCAGGCTGTAGCTGCCGTCGTCAATGTCACCCTTATAGCAACCCACTATCGCCGCAGGGGCCAGGAAAGCGGCTCCGGCAGGAACATCGGTCTTGAATTCCGGCGCCAGGCCGACCTGCAAGTCCAGGTGCGAAGGGTCGGTGGAATCGGTCCTGGCGTGTATGGCCCCGACGCCGGAGAACTCCCAGCCAACGTACAAGCCCTCGGCCTGGCCGATTTGGATCGCCATCCAGGGAACCGGGCTCGACATCTGGGACGGATCGTTGATGAGAACCTGGTCGAAGTCGGCGTCAATGGCCGCGGTGAAGGTGCCGCCTTCGGTGCTGGCATTGCTGCCGCCACGGTTGATCCACCATGCCTGCGCGCCACCCTGCGGCGGGATCACGAGGTTCGTCAGGTCCATGCTTCCCTGCCGACTCACGGTTACGGTGCGGCCAGATGCGTTGTTCAAGATCAGCCAATGCTCCACCGGACCTCGCCCCGGCCGGGCACGCCACACGGAATCCAAGGCGAGTTGGGGATCGTCATTGCGGTAATGAATCCTCAACTCTTCGCCCCTGGCATCAAGTTCGGCGCCCGTAAACCTCCATGCCATGTCCTTCGAGGAGCCATCAACGATGACCGTCTTCATCAAGGATTCCCGAAGCGGAGAGGCCAGCCAATTGCGCCGGGTGGATGTGGAGCGAAGAGTCTGGAGTACCGGCCAACCGTCCACGACCTCCAGCACAACCTCCGTATCGGCCGTGGCGAGCCGCCAGGAATTCCCGGCAGAGGTTGGATGCGCGGCGCCCGCAAAACCACTCGTGCTGCCAACGCAACTGAGGGCACAAATGACGACGAATCGAAACAATCCGCGCAACATCATTGACGGTATCGGTGCAACTGGTTCTGACCATTTCATACGCATAGCGGGCTCCGGAGATGGACTAAGCAGATCAGACTCGATGCAGCACTCGTGGCTTCGCGCCAAGGCACACTTTCGCAGCTTGGCAGCGGCGCACGCCACGGGGGCTTCGTTGGCGTTCAGGACTTGACCACAAACGGCTTCACATAGTCGAGTTGTTCGTACCTCACCTGTGGCGCTTTAAGCTTCAGGCATGCCCGGAATTGCTGCGGGTCGGAGGCGTTATCTGGGAACATATCGTAGTGGCACGGTATCGCAACCTTGGGTTGGATGAGCGCCGCAAGCTCAGCCGCCTCCCAGTGACTCATGTTGTTGAAGCCGCCATTGATGCAGCCAATCATGACGTCAGGCTCCAGTTTCCGCACATGCGCCAGCAGGTCGCTGTAGTCGGTGTCGCCGGAAATGTAGATGCGCGGGCCATTCTCCACCGCCAGAACATACCCCATGTGGTTCAGGTCAGAATCATCGGTCGGCATGGCAAACGTCCCGTGCACAGTCAAGTCCGAGACCTGCAATTTGCCGCCGGGATAAGTCTGCTGGACCTTGGCTCGACCCACGCCGCAACTGGCAAAGATCTCACAGGCCAATCCCGGGCCTACGAATGTCTCGATGCGCTCTTTTCGCAGCCTGCCAAGGGTTTCGGGATCGGCGTGATCCTGATGCGAATGGGTGCAGAGGAAGTGGTTAACATCGAGTTCTTCCGGCTCAATAAAGATCGGAACGCGGCGGTCCATGTTGAGTCCCAGGGAGTCCCCAATCTTCTTACAGGAGTTCGTCAAATAGGCATCAATAGCGAAGAGCGTGCCGACCGGCGTTTTAACGAGAAAGCCCATCTGCCCCAGCCACCAAAGGGCCGCCGAACCTTTGTCAACCTTGAAGTTCCGAATTGACTCCATGCATTCGCGCGACATGACAACCTCCTTGCTTTGATTTCCGGTTTAGGTTTCCGCCAAGCTCACGTACAGGCTTTCAACTCCGGACTTTTGCACTGGCAAGAACCGCGATAGCCACAAGCAGCACGAAGACTGAGGTTCCCATCAGAGCACGCGCCCGGTTGCTGGCATGTTTCCACTCGCCGGTTACAGCGCCCCACAGGGAACTGCCCAGGACGATGGTCGCCATAAAGAGGGGCCATCCGAGCACCGCGCCAAGATTACCAATCCGGAGTGTTGCCATCCCGTAGAGGACGACGCTTCCAAACCAGAGCAGTCCCATCAGCAGGGCGAGGAAGAGATAGGGGAATGAGTGCAGGCCAAGGAAATTCGGCGCGGTCCCATTCTTCCGCAGCAGGCGGAGGCAGTAGATGATCCCTGGGATCGAACCGATAACCAGCACCGGAACCCATGCTGCGTTCGTGGCAATGGGCGCGCTCGATCCATGCTGCCGCGCGGCCTCAATCAAGGGAGCGCCGGCGGCCAGGCCGAAGTTCAGCATGGAACCGCAGATTCCACCCAGCACCGCGAAGAAGAATCCCCGCAGGAACGCGGTCTGCTTGGGAATTTCCTTGTGCGCTTCATCCTTCTCGCGCTGTCGTCCCGCCAACCCGCACAGAACGACTCCCATGATGGTAAGTGTAATACCGGCGGCAATCAGCAGGCCCGACCTTGGCGTAAGCCCTCCCGTGCCCTGGACGAGCAAGGGGAGAAGGGCACCGACACTGGACGAAGCACCCATGACCGTGGCAAACATCGCCGCCACGCCGATAAGGTCCACAGCCACTCCCGAAAGCAGCATGCCCACGCCCCAGGTGGCTCCGGACGCTGCCACAATCAGCAGCGAGCGCGATGGGATTTGGGTGTAGATGGACCAGAAACCTGGGATGGTCCACATTCCCAGCAGCACAGGGAGAAGGCAAACGCCCACCAGCGTAAACGCCAGCCACATGTTCTCCCACTTCCAGCGCAGCTTAAGCTTAAGAGGAAGGGTGTAGGCGCTGTTGATCAGTCCGGCAACGACCAGGTACCCCAAAGCTGTCATCATCTCGGAGTTCATGGGAGTCCCATTTACGTCAATTGGCTAAGATTGCCTTCGGGGCGCCCCATCCGGCCGAGTCGCGGCGATTTGCACATCGATGCCGCTCCCTCCGCGGCAAACCATGCCGGGCAGACGTTGGCTGGCGGACAGGCGCGACGTATCATCCTTCCGATAAAGAGGGTTGTCAAGCAGTCTATTGGCCTTTTGTCGACAATAGAGTTGACACTCCATAGTGCTTGTTATAGCATCCGGCCTCGGCGAAGAGTACGCCACGAAGCAGCGGTGTAAGCTGTCCCCAAAGAGTATCTGCACACCAATCGGCAGGTTGTAACAGTGAATGAATCGATTCAAGAGAGGATGCCTATGGACACTGCTGGCGTCAATTTCAAAGAGCTTTTCAACCTGAGTGGACGTGTAGCGCTGATCACCGGTGCGGGAGCCGGATTCGGCGAGGCCATTGCGTTGGGCCTGGCACAATATGGATGCGATGTTGCTGCCGCGGACTTGAACTTTGAGGCAGCCCAGCGAACCGCGGCGATGGTGGCCGCACAAGGCCGCCGCTCGACGGCCATCCGCGTGGATGTAAGCAAGCCGGAGGAGATTGCCGCGATGGCGGATGCCACCGTGCGCGAGCTCGGCACCATTGACATCCTCGTGAACTCCGCCGGCATCTCGCAGCACACGCCGGCGCTGGAAGTGTCGGTGGAGGGTTGGGACAAGGTGCTCGACGTGAATCTGCGCGGCACGTTTCTGTGTTGCGCGGCGGCAGGACGGATCATGGTCCCAAAGCGCAAAGGCGCCATCATCAATTTCTCCTCCATCGCCGGGGTCGTGGGAATGGGCCGGGGCAACAACGCTTACTGTGCCAGCAAAGGCGGGGTCAACTCGTTGACGAAGCAACTGGCCGTTGAATGGGCCAGCTACGGAATCCGCGTGAACTCCATCGCTCCCTGCCAGTTTCGAACCCCGGGCCTACTCGAAGTAATGGCCGACAAGCAGTTCGATCCGGAAAAACTGATGCAGACATGGACCTCCGGCATTCCCCTTGGGCGCGTCGGCGAGCCCCATGAAATGGTGGGACCGGCATTGTTCCTGGCTTCTGATGCGTCCGCCATGGTCACGGGAATCGTCATGCCGGTGGATGGCGGATTCCTCGCCCATTAGTGGACCGCATGGATGGATTCAGCAGCAGCCAAGGGTGAAACATGAGCACAGAACAAACCCCGGTGGCCGGGGTGGCACTGAAGCAGGCTGTCCAAATCGGCGTTGTGGTTCCTGACCTGGACCAGGCAACACGACTGCTGACTTCCCTGTTCGGCATAGGCCCATTTCGTTTCGTCGAGTGGCCGAACCGTCCAGACTCCAGGTACTCTTTCCGCGGCAAGGAAGAGCACATCAAGATTCGCCAGGCCTTTACTCAGCTCGGCCCATTGGAACTGGAGCTTATCCAACCGCTGGAAGGCGAACGCAACGCCTATCGCCAATTCCTGGACGAACGCGGCGGAGGCATTCATCACGTCCTTTTCGAAGTGAATGATATGGATCAAGTGGTGCAGAACCTATCGCCGCAAAACGTGGAGGTCCTGCAAGCGGGAACGGGGATACGCCCTGGCACGCGATGGGCGCTGCTGGATACCCAAGCCCTCTTCGGATTTCTGCTGGAATTGCGCCAGCGCGCACCGGGGTGTGATGGAACGTCCATCCCGGAGAAACCATGATTCCACCCAAAGGCGGTACCGAGATTATGGATACGAAGTTGGCCCTGACTCTCTACCAGAAGATGCTGCAGCTCCGTGAATTCGAGCTGAAGGTGCAGGAACTTTACCGGCGCGGCTTGCTGCCTGGATTCGTACACCTCTACGTTGGGGAAGAAGCAGTGGCGGTGGGAGTCTGCGCCAACCTGCAGCCAACCGATCTGATTTACAGCACGCACCGCGGACACGGACACGCCCTGGCGAAAGGAGTACCCGGCCGCGAAGTGATGGCGGAGCTCTGGGGAAAATCCACCAGTTCATCCGGCGGCCGCGGGGGAAGCATGCACATGTATGCCCCCGAATACGGCTTCATGGGAACGAACGGGATTGTGGGGGCAGGCATTCCGCTCGCCACCGGGGCAGCCCTCAGCGCCCAACTGCGCAAATCCGGGCAAGTGGTGGTGGCGTTCTTTGGCGATGGAGCGGTGAACAGCGGATCGTTTCATGAGGGCCTGAACTTTGGCGCTATCTGGAATCTGCCCGTCGTGTATGTTTGTGAGAACAATCTCTACGCAACGGAAATGGCCTTCCGGCGCGCGACCAAGAACACCAGCGTCCAGAGCCGTGCCGCCGCTTACAAGCTTCCTGGCGTGGAGGTGGACGGCAGCGATGTCATGTCGATTCGCGCTGCGGCCCGCGCTGCAATTGAACAAGCCCGCTCCGGCGGGGGCCCCACGCTGATCGAAGCCAAGACCTATCGGTTCGTCGGACACCACGAAGGCGATCCCGGAACGTCCTACCGGACGCGCGAGGAAGTGGAAGAGTGGAAGGGCCGATGCCCCATCAAATCGTTGCGCTGCAAACTTCTGCAAGATGGGGGAGCATCGCTGGAATCAGTGGAGCAGGCGGAGCGCGAAGTCCACGAATGGCTTGACGAAGCGGTCCAATTCGCCCGTGAAAGCCCGGAGCCCGAAGCCTCCACCGTATACGATCACATCTATTCCTGAACTGTTCTTGAGGAGGATTCCCCGTGCCTGAACTATTACGTGAGATCAGCTACGTTGATGCCGGAGTGGAAGCGTTGCGCGAAGAAATGCAGCGTGACTCGACCATTGTGTACATCGGCCAGGGCATCGGACAACGGGGTGGAAACTTCCGCCAGACGCGCGGTCTTTGCCAGGAGTTCGGCGAGGAGCGGCTTCGCGACACTGGCATTTGTGAGTTGGGCGCCACCGGATTAGCCATTGGAGCGGCGATGGCGGGCAGCCGCGCGATTGTCGATGAGGTCTTCCTGGACTTCTCGCTCGAAGCCATGACGCAGATCATTCAGCAGGCCGCCAATATCTGCTACTCGTCGAATGGAAAGATTCGCGCCCCTGTGCTGGTACGCAGTGCCATGGGCTCCGTGCGCAACGCCGGCCCGCACCATTCCCATTGCTTCTATGGCTGGTTCGCCAGCACGCCGGGGCTGAAGGTGGTGACGCCCGCCACTCCGTACGACGTAAAAGGTCTGCTCAAGAGCTCCCTGCGCGAGGAGTGCCCGGTCATCTTCATTGAGCACAAGGCCCTCTACAACTCCAAGGAGATGGTTCCCGAGGCGGAGTACCTGATTCCCCTGGGCGAAGCCCGCATCCACCGCGAGGGGCACGATATCACGTTGGTCGGCATTTCCAAGATGGTGCACATTGCTCTGGAGGCTGCGGCAGCACTGGAAAAGGAAGGAATCTCGGCGGAGGTCATTGATCCTCGGACCGTTGTCCCCTTGGACCGTGCTCGCATCGCCGCCTCCATTAAGAAGACAGGGCGCGTGGCGGTAATTGATGAGGCCCCGGCAATGTGCGGATTTGCCGGTGAGGTTGTGGCGCTGGCGTGCGAAGAGTGCTTCGATGCGCTGGACAGCCAGCCCCTGCGGATCTGCTCGCTGCCGATCCCCAGCCCATTCAGCCCGGTGCTGGAAAGCCAGGTCATTCCCACGGCTGAACGTGTTGTCAAAGAAGTTCGCAAACTGATGGAGAATTGAAGAGGCCCGCGAAAATGACATACGAAGTGGTTATGCCTCAACTCGGTCTCACCATGGAAGAGGGATCGGTGGTCTCTTGGAAGAAGCAGGTAGGAGATCGCGTGACAAGAGGCGAGGTCCTGTTCTCAGTTGAAACCGACAAAACAGAGATGGAAGTGGAGTCCGCAGACTCAGGATACTTGAACTCCCTCTGTGTCAAACTGGGCGAGAAGGTAAAGGTGGGAACGGTCATTGCGCTGCTGGGAGATCAACCCGGCGAGGTGGCAATCGGCGATGCGGCGGCTGTCACTACCCATACGAGCGCTGTCAATGCAGCAACATCTCCCGCTGATGCTCCGGCAAGACCTGAGCATGATTTGGTGGGTCCCCGCGCAGGCGGTCAATCGGCACCGGATCCGGCGTCACCGGAAATCGCTGCCAGTCCACGCGCACGACGTCTG
>CAYTMD010000028.1:0-26967 GCA_964438685.1 uncultured Acidobacteriota bacterium | reverse complement strand
CTATCGTACATATCCTCGCTGGGATGAATATCCATGCCGGATTCCCAATAATCGAATCCTCGGGAGAACACCACGCGCGGGATGAGATCGTCCACGCCAGTGCGCAAATAGAAGATGGCGTCGGGCTTCAGCGCAAAGCCGTAAGCGTTGCGAATCCACCGGGGATCTGCGCCCCGCACGATGGCCCGCGCCATTAAGGAATAAATATAACGATCGGTGAGCACGACGAAGCCGGCCCTTAGCGCGGGGACGATTTCATGTTCGAGGCGGTCGGCGAAGTCCGTAGCGTAAAACAAGCTCAGGGTAATGCGTCCCAGCGTGTGCCCTTCTTTGGCTTGCTGAATGCCTTTACCTGCGAGCTCGGAGCGCTTGATCGCGGTGTCCAGAACCGCCCTGCCTTGCTGCTCCAGCCAGGGGCGCAGCAGGCGGATCTGGGTGGACCGGCCCACGCCGTCCGTCCCTTCAATCACAATCAGTTTGCCAGGCAATTCCGCCAGGTTCATTCCCGGCAGAGGGGCGGCATAAGTCTCTCTCACGGCGCTACCCTCAATCTCTTGGCTTGGGCCAGTTTGGCTTTGACAATCTGCCGCATGTAAGTCTGCTGCTCCTCGATGGGGCGGGTGGCGTCCACCGTGGTGAGGTCGTACTCCGGAACCATTTTTTCGTACTCGTCCAGGATGCGGCCCTGAAAGATGCCGAAACTCTCCTCTGGATCCTCGCTCAAGCCCAGGTCCAGCCCCGCCTCGTAAAACTTCACTCCGCTGCGCCCTTCCAAAATGCGCTTCATGGCAACGTCCAGGGGGACACGGAAGTAGAATGCCGCGGTGGGCTTTACGGCGAAACTGTAAAGCTCGCGCACCCATTGGGGATCCATGCCGCGCACCACATCGCGCCCGAACGCCGTATAAATGTAACGGTCGCAAAGCACCACGGCCCCAGCCTTGAGCAAGGGCAGGATGTTGTGCTCCATGCGGTCAGCGAAGTCTGTGGCGTGAATCAGGGAGAAAGTGGAGGGTGTAAGGGTTTGCTTTTTCTTGCCTCGTTTGGTGGTTTCGCGGACCAGCGGCGAGGAGTTCCACTCGCTGAAGACCACACCGTAGCCTTCTGCTTGCAGCCATTGATGCAGAAGCATGAGTTGGGTGGATTTTCCTGAACCGTCGATTCCCTCTACTACAAACAGTTTGCCGGGAAAACGATGCTCGCCGTATCGTTTCATGAAGCCACTCCGATAAATGAACCCGTCATGTAATTGGAACGGTATTGTAACATAAGCCCGAAGAGAGCGGAAACGAGCGTCCCGTTGGGAGCGAAGCGCCTCGAAGATGTCGCTACCACAGTGATCGCCGCAGGCGTCTTGAGGGCGGCCGCGAAGCTGCCGCCTTTCCACCCATGCGATCTGCTCGCGATATAGAGGTGGATATTGACGCTACGGAATTCCAATGCGGCAGCCGCTGCTACCGCACTCAAAAGGCCCGTCACGAGTGGCAAGTGACACGAACCAAGCAGACGCAAAGAACGGGCAGGGCGATAGCGGATCAGCAAGGCAATGGTGCAATTACTCGGTGCAAATGGTCCAATCTCCATTGCTCATGGCAACTGGGTTGCTTATCATTCTTAATGTTGTAGAAGAACAGGTCCGCCTCAAAAGGGCGAAACTGAATTAGCGTTGAATGGGGAAATTATGTCATTGATGTTGAAGGAAATCCTGGAGCAACCGCAGGCCCTGCGGGATACGTTTCGAGCTGAGCGTGCGCATGTTCTGGAATTCACGAAGTTTGCGCGGCAGCAGAATTTCCGCATGGTGGTGCTGGTGGCGCGGGGAACTTCGGACAATGCGGCGCGTTTTGGCCGCTACCTGACGGAGATCACCACGGGTATTCCAGCCTCACTGGCGGCGCCGTCGGTCCACACCCTCTATCGGGCCAAGGTGGATTACCGGCAGGCGCTGGTGGTGGGGATCTCGCAGTCAGGCGAAGGCACGGACATTAATTTGGTTCTTGAGGCCGCCAAACGCCAGGGCGGGTACACGGTCGGCATCACCAACGAAAAAGATTCGCCCATGGCGAAGATGGTCGACGACGTCTTCCTGGTCCACGCGGGCCGACAGCATTCCGTCGCCGCCACCAAGACTTATACGGGCCAGCTCATGCTTTTCTACCTGCTCGCCGCGGCGCTGGGCACGTCCATCAGTTTGGACAGCGTCAGTGAAATTCCCGACCGCGTCACGGAAACGCTGAAGCTAATCCCCGAATTGCGCGACCTGGTGCAGCGTTACCGCTTCATGAATCATTGCGTGGTGGTGGGGCGTGGCATTAATTATGGCAATGCGTTCGAGCTTTCGCTTAAGCTCATGGAAACGTGCTACGTGATCGCCGAGAGATTTTCGGCGGCGGACTTTGTGCATGGACCTATTGCGCTGATTGAACGCGACTTCCCGGCTTTCGTGTTTATGCCACCGGGCAAGACCTTCAACCACATGCGCGAATTGACCAAGCGACTACGCGCGTTACGTGCTGAGGTGGTGGCCATCACGGGCGCCAAAACAGGTATTGCATCCGCTAACCGCATCATCCGGATTCCAGGTGGAACGCCCGAAATCTATTCGCCCATTCCTTACATCGTGCCCGGCCAGATTTTCGCGGCGTTGCTGGCGGAGATCAAGGGACTTGACCCGGATAAACCCCGCTCGCTGAATATTGTGACCCAGACGGTTTAGTAGGCTGTTGAAAAAACCTTCCGATGCGACGTAGCGGCGGGTTTACCCCGCCATCTGATATTGAGATCGTTGGCAATGTGGCGGGGTAAACCCGCCGCTACGTCGTTTTTCATGAGTCTGCCAGACCTCGTTTCCCGCCTATTGTCCACAGCGCACCCTTAACTCACCCAAACCTTCCGAGATTGCTCAAGTTTAACCTGCGTTTTGCCGAAGGATAATAAGTGGGTTCCCGGGTATGCAGGGGTTGAACTGTCGCTTGTTGCTCCCCAAGGCTGCCCGGCCACGCGCGTGAGAATGGGGACGGAAGATGAACGGACACTCGTCGTCACGGCGGCAGGTTCGCCGTAACTAAGGAGCAGGATGGCTACAATGGTGCCTGGTCATAGCCAGACGGTCACTTTCCCGCAGAGTTCCGTGCACCTGCCCGGATCTCAGGAATCAGCCTTTGCGCCTACTCACCTCGTCGCCGGTTCAGGCAGTGAGTTGGAAACCCGGACTCACCAACTCTCTTTATTGGTGGAGGTCAACGCCGCGCTGGCCGGGGCCCTCGACGTCGAATCAGTGCTGGGGGGGATCTTGTCGCGTTTGGCTGACCGCGAGCGGTTGAGCCACGCCCGAATCTATCGGTTGGACGCGCCAACAGGGGAACTTCAGCGGGTGGCCTTTGGAGGCAGGAATGGGGGATCGCGGCGAGTGGTTTCCCTCAAGGAACCCACGCTCCTGGCTTGGGCGATCCGCCAAAGGAGCGCGGTTTATGTTCCCCAGGTTGACAGGGACCCTCGTTGTCAGGAATTCAGCAATGAAGAGCGATGCGCGTACGCAGTTCCCCTGCAAACCAGCACCAGTGTGCTGGGGGTTCTTGATGTGGCGGCCAATCACACGGATGGGATCCGCTCTGTAACCCGCAAGCTGATTGACCAGGTTGCGACGCAGGCCGCTCTGGCGCTGGAGCGCAGCGAGCTTTACAAGCAACTGCGCGTCTCGGAAGAGCGCTTCCGCTCGATTTTTGAACAGGTCCATTTTGGGGTGGCACTCGCGAGCCTGAATGGACGGTTTTCCACTACAAACCCCGCCTTCGCACGCTTGTTGGGTTACACCTGCGAAGAATTACAGGGGAAACACTTCGCGGAAATCACTCATCCTCAAGACGCAGCAGCCAGCCAGGAACGTCTGCAAACGCTGCTCAAAGACGGCGCGGGGCAAGTGAATCTTGAATTGCGCTATCTATGCAAGTCGGGTGAGTCCCTTTGGTGCGCGACCAGCATTTCACTTCTCCACGACGCAGCGGGCCGCCCTGCTTACTTTCTTGGGATGGTGCAGGACATCGACGAGCGCAAGAACGCGGAAGAGGAGCGCAGCCGGTTGCAGCAGCAGCTCTTTCAGGCGCAGAAAATGGAGGCATTGGGAACATTGGCGGGCGGCATAGCCCACGACTTCAATAACCTGTTGAGCGTCATGCTGGGTTTTGCATCACTGGCTCGTCAGCGCTTGAGTTCTGACGATCCACTGCAAGACTCTATGGGCATGATCGAGCAGTCGGCCCAGCGCGCTGCTGAGTTGACGCGCCAACTCCTGGGTTTTGCCCGGCCTGAACGGCAGCAGGTAAAGCCCGTGTGTATCGATGAGGTTCTGGACAGGGTGAGGCGCATGGTGGAGCGGACGTTCGATCGAAATATCACCGTTGCTGTCCACAAGGGAACCGATCCGCATTGGGTGAACGCGGAACCAAGCTTTCTGGAACAGGCCCTGCTCAACTTGTGCATTAACGCCCGCGACGCAATGCCCCAAGGGGGAACCCTGACCGTTAAGTCTGAAACGGTTACCCTCGACGCGCAACAAGCGGGGATTCCGCCAAATTGCCTTCCGGGGTCCTACGCCAGCATCTCCGTGGAGGACACGGGAACCGGAATAGCGCCAGAGGCACTGCCCCGAGTTTTTGAGCCGTTCTTTACGACGAAAGAGCAGGGTCGCGGCACAGGACTGGGCCTCGCCATGGTTTACGGATTCGTAAAGAACCACGATGGGTTCGTGAAGGTGGAAAGCGAGCCAGGCCATGGCGCCCGGTTCACCATCTCGCTTCCGCTGATACCTGCTCCATCCTTTCAAACAGAAGTCCGGGGCTTGGGAAAACTACAACCGGGACAGGGAACCGTACTGGTGGTTGACGATGAGCCGCTGGTCCGCGCCTTTGCGACGGAAGGATTGAAAGGGCTCGGGTATCAGGTTTTGGTGGCCGAAAATGGCAAGGAGGCCCTGGAGATTTACGAGCAGCATCGCGAGGAGATCAACTGCGTCTTGTTGGATTTGATCATGCCGGAAATCAGCGGCCTGGAAACCTTTCGCCGGATGCGAGCGGCTGATCCTTCGGTACGGGTGGTTTTCGCTTCTGGCTACAGCACCGGCGAGATTCTGCGTGACGCTCCCGACGCGCGCTCAGCGGCGTTCATTGGCAAGCCTTATACGCTGGAAGGGCTTTCCATCGCGCTTCGCAAGGCGGGTGCGGGGATGCCCCGTTGAGGGCGCAGTCTCCATTCGGAAACGGAAGTGCCGGCGAGCAGTAATCAAGCAGGGGAGATGGGAAAGGATCTCTTCCATGAGGATTTTGGTGGCAGAAGACCAAGCCGTGTCCCGCCACATCCTTGTGGCGAACCTGAGCAAGTGGGGCTATGACGTAACGGCGGTCGAAGACGGTACCCGGGCGTGGGAGGCCTTGCAAGCGGAAGAAGGTCCACAGTTGGTGGTGCTGGATTGGCTCATGCCGGGCATGGATGGAATTGAAATCTGCCAGCAGATCCGCAGCAGGCCGCAGACACGGCCAATCTATCTGATCCTTCTAACGGCGCGGAGAGGGCAGGAAGATAAGATTCATGGCCTTCAGTCCGGAGCCGACGACTACATCACCAAGCCCTTTAACCGTGAGGAGCTTCGCGCACGTGTACAAGTCGGAATCCGCGTCCTGGAACTCCAGGGAGCCTTGGCGCAACGTGTCCGGGAATTGGAGGATGCGCTTTCACGTGTCAAGACGCTCCAGGGATTGCTACCCATTTGTTCCTACTGCAAGAAAATCCGCAACGACCGCAATTATTGGCAACAGGTTGAGGGATACATCAGCGACCACACCGAAGCGCAGTTCAGCCACGGAATTTGTCCAGATTGCTACACACAATTCGTCCAACCGGAACTTGATCGTTTGCACGGAATTGCCGAGAAGACAAAGTGAATGCACCTTGGGTAGTTGCCATCACCGCCCTTCTGTTACCCCGACTGCTGGCTGGGCAGCGCTTGCCATCGATTCCAGCGATGACCATTGCGGGTCTTCTCGGGATGCTCGTTGGTTTCCTTTTGCATCGGCGGGCGGGTGGCGGGAGGGTCTCCGTCGTCCAGGAATGGCTGCGGCGTGAGGCATCGCTTTCGCGGCAGTATCGCGGCCTTTTCGAAAACGCGACGGACGCCATTTTCGTTCACGAGGGCGAAAGTGGCGTCATCCTGGACTGTAATCGCAAAGCCTGTGAAATGTATGGATGGGATCGCAAATCCCTGATTGGTTCCAGCCTGCAGACCCTGACGAAGGACTTGGGCCGGTACGAGGAGGAGATCCGCCGCGTACAGAGGGGGGAAAGTCCCTCCGAGTTTACGACTGTCCACCGCCGCAAGAACGACAGTGCTATCAGGGTGCTGGTGACCCTGTCCGTCGTCGAGTATGCCGGTAAAGCGGCGGTTCTCAGTTTCAATCGGGACGTCACTGGGCAGGCGGAAATAACCGAGGCCCTCCAGCGGCGCAGTGCAATATTGGAGGCTGTCAGCTTTGCCGCCCAGAAGCTTCTCTCGGAAGGCAACTGGGAAGCGAGCATCCAAGCAGTTTTGGAGCACTTGGGGCAGTCCATGTCCGTCAGCCGGGCCTATATCTTCCAGAACCATTCCCGCACGGCAGGTGATCCCATGACGAGCCAACAGTATGAGTGGGCGGCGCCGGGGATTAGATCGCAGGTTGACAATCCCGAAACCATGGATTTTTCCTGGAAAGCGAACGGCCTGCAAGAGTGGGTGGAGGAATTCCAGCAAGGGAGAATTGTCCAGAGGGTGGTTGCTGATCTCCCCGAAGGAGCACGGCAGCATTTGGAAGGGCAGAATATTAAGTCCCTCATCGCCGTGCCCATCTTTGTGGGTGAAACGTGGTGGGGATTCATTGGCTTTGACGATTGCATTAGTGCACGCCAATGGTCGAACGTGGAGACGGAGGCTCTACGCGCAGCGGCGAGGACCATTGGAGCTGCCCTGCAGCGCAAGGAGGCCGACGAAACCCTTCACAAAGCCAACGAACTGGTAAGGGCCGTGGTGCAGGCTTCTCCTATAGCCATTACCGCCCTGGATGCCGCCGGTCTTGTTCGCATATGGAATCCTGCCGCCGAAAGGTTGTTTGGCTGGAGTGAATCGGAGAGCCTGGGAGGGCCACTTCCCTGTGTTCCTCCGGAGGAGATGGAATTTCACCGATCAATTGGTTCCCGGGCAATGCAGGGTGATGCTGTCTCCAACCTGGAACTCCGTCGCAAGCGGAAGGACGGATCCTGGATGGATATCCAGCTTTCCACCGCCCCCATTTTCGACGCTCACGACCAAATCGTAGCCCACATAGGAGTAATGAACGATATTACCAAGCGGAAACGCACAGAGAAGGCGCTGCAGGATAGCGAAAGCCGTTACCGCCGCTTGGTGGGGGCGGTGACCGACTTCATCTGCAGCGTGGACCTTGTTGAGGAGCGGTTGGTCCGAGCCGTCTATGGGATAGGTTGCGAGGCCGTTACCGGGCATACCCCGGAAGAACTCCAGAATGATCCAAACCTCTGGCTCCAGATGGTTTATGAGCGGGATCGACCGGCTGCAACCGCATACGTGGAGAGGTTGTTCCGCGGAGAAGAAATCCCGGTCTTTGATATTCGAATTGTTCGCAAGGACAAGTCAATTCGCTGGGTTAAGTGTACGCCGGTTTGCCGTTCTGACACTGACCGCCGATTCATCTCCCTCGACATCCTGGTGACGGATATCACTGAGCAGAAACAGGCGGAGGAAGCTGCTGCTGAACGGACCGCCCACCTGAACGCCATCGTCCGTTATAGCCCTGCCGCTATCGTCTCCCTCGATTTGGAGGGAAGAACTGTGATGTGTAATCCCGCCTTCGAACGGCTTTTCCTGTACTCGGAAAAGGAGCTTTTAGGGAAGCAGGTGGACCAGTTCATTGCCCACGGTGAGCTTGCCGAAGAAGCCGAAAGCCTCAACAATCGCGTAAGCCAGGCAGAGACCATTCATGTCACCACGCGGAGACAGAGGAAAGACGGAACGCTTTTGGACGTGGAACTTCGCGCTGTCCCGCTACGCATCGATGGAAAGCCCGGCGGCATCTACGCTCTTTACCTTGATATTACCGAGCGCAAGCAGGCTGAAGAAAAACTCAGACGCTACGCGGCGGACCTGGAAGCGGCGAAGATCGTCCAGGAAGAACACACCAGGGAATTGGCGCTACTGGTTGAGGAATTGGCCCGGGAGCGCGACCTTCTCCGCTCCTTGATGGATAACATCCCGGACTTCATTTTCTTCAAGGATTGCCAGAGCCGGTTTATTCGTACCAATCGGGCACATGCCCATGCGCTGGGGTTACCCGACCCCACGCAGGCAATCGGCAAGACGGACTTTGACTTCCTACACGTGGAAGATGCTGCGAGATCCATTCACGACGAAGAACAAATCATTCAATCCGGGCAGCCCCTGCTGGGCCGGGTGGAGGGGGTGCGATTGGCCGCCGGCCAGTTCCGCTGGCTTTCAACTGTCAAGATTCCCCTGCGGGATTTGCGGGACCGCATCACCGGCCTCGTAGGGATCAGCCGCGACATTACAGATCGAATGATTGCGGAAGAAAAGCTGAAAACCTACGCGGCAGAACTGGAGGTCGCACGCGATATGCAGGAGAGGAACGCGCGCGATCTCACCAGGGCCTTTGAAGAACTGGGGATCGCCAAGGTACGCGCGGAGGCCGCAAGCCAGGTAAAGAGCGAGTTTTTGGCTAACATGAGCCACGAGATCCGCACTCCCTTGAATGGAATCCTCGGCATGAGTGAACTCCTCTTTGACACCACCCTCTCCGCGGAGCAGTCCGAGTACCTCGGCATGCTGAAGTCCTCTACGGACGCATTGCTCACTTTGGTAAACGACATCCTGGATTTCTCCAAGGTTGAGGCCCATAGGATTACTTTGGACGCCATCGAATTCAAATTGCCCGAGAGCCTCGGCGATACCCTGAAGTCACTCACCTTCCGCGCTTCCCAGAAAGGGTTGGAGCTGGCTTGCTCGATTTCGCCGCAGGTTCCCGAGTACCTGATCGGGGACCCGGGAAGGCTTCGCCAGGTCATCCTCAACCTCGTGGGGAACGCCATCAAATTCACAGAGAAAGGCGAGGTTGCGGTCCATGTCGAGGTGGAATCCCAGAGCGATGACCATGTGGCGCTGCACTTTGCCGTTCGTGACACCGGCATCGGAATCGTCCCCGAAAAACAACAGATCATTTTCGGTCCCTTTGAGCAGGCAGATACCTCAATGACTCGACGTTACGGAGGGACCGGGCTGGGCTTGGCAATTACTTCGCACCTGGTGAAGTTGATGGGAGGACGAATCTGGGTGGAAAGCGTGTGTGGCCAGGGGAGCACCTTCCACTTTACCGGACGGTTTGGTTTGGGGTGGAGCACCGGGGCCGCGCGGTGGGCGGAGTTTGCGCGCCTTCGAAACCTGCCTGCCCTGGTGGTGGATGATAATTCAACCAACCGTCACATCCTGGTTGAGGTCCTGAGGCGATGGAAGATGATACCTGTCGAGGCGGACGGAGGAAAACGCGCAATAGATCTGCTTGAGCAAAGCAAGCGAGACCGCAACCCTTACGCGGTAATCCTTCTTGATTCGCAAATGCCAGACGTGGATGGCTTTGCCGTGGCTGAATTCGCCAAGCGTGACCCGGAGCTTGCCGGGGCGGAGATCCTGATGCTCACATCGGGAGGCCGGCGGGGAGATGCGGCGCGCTGCCGGCAATTGGGTATTGCCGCGTATTTGATGAAGCCGGTGAAGCAGTCCGAACTTCTGGAAGCTATCCTCATGGCACTCGGCGAGCCGCCGGGTGCATCCTCCCAGCCGCTCGTCACGCGGCACTCCCTGCGGCAAGAGCAAAGAAGATTGCGTATATTGCTGGCGGAAGACAACCCCTTAAACCAGGCCTTGGTTATGCGCCTTCTGGAAAAGCGCGGGCATACCGTGGAACTTGCGGTAAACGGAGGGCAGGTATTTGAAGCTTTGGACAGGGCCCCCGAAGATCGTTTTGACCTCATTTTGATGGATATGATCATGGCGGAAACGGGCGGAGAAAAATGTGTCGCTCGCATCCGGGCGAAAGAGAATGGCCCTGGTTTACGGATTCCGATTATCGCCTTGACGGCGCATGACATGAAGAGTGATCCCGAGCGCTTCCTGGCGCTTGGGGTGGATGGTTATCTCCCCAAGCCTATCCAGGCACAGCAACTGCTTGAGACTATTGAGGGATTCCAAGTGGCTTTGGGTCCCCTGAACAGCCAATCTCCAGGCAACCGCCGGGAAAATGTGCTCGACCGGCAACGGGTGCTCGCACGTTTCGAGGGGGACAAGGCATTGCTTGGAAATCTGATCAGCGCATTTTTCAAGGATAGCCCCAAGTTGGTCGCCGCGGTTCGTGACGCCGCCGCGCACAACAACGTGCCGGAGTTCCAGCGCATCACCCAGGTTCTGAAGAATAATCTGGCGCTCTTTTCGGCGCGAGCGGCCGTTGAAGCTGTCCGTTTGGCAGAGTTGGCAGGGCGAACCCAAAATCTGGAGTGTGTCGACGATGCTTTGGCCCGCTTGGAAGAGGAACTGGAGTGCCTCCGGCCCGCACTGGCAAATCTCGGAAAAGAGGTGACCCCATGAGGGCCCTGATTGCGGAAGATGATTCCATTTCCCGGCGAATGCTGGAGGCATTTCTGGTGAAATGGGGCTATGAGGTTATGGTGGCTGCGGAAGGAGAAGAGGCATGGGCAATCCTTCACGACAAGGACTCGCCCCGGCTCGCTATTCTTGATTGGATGATGCCCGGCCGTGACGGCATTGACATCTGCCGAAGCCTCCGGCAGCGCAAGGTCCACCCTTATACCTATATTATTCTCCTAACCGCACGCGGCCAGAAGGAAGACATCGTGGAAGGTTTGGAAGCGGGCGCCGACGATTACGTGACCAAGCCTTTCGACCCCTATGAACTGCGGGCGCGCTTGCGGGCTGGCCGGCGCATCGTGGAACTTCAGGAACAGTTGCTTCAGGCACGTGAGGCCCTGCGCGACCAGGCCAGCCGCGATCCCCTCACGGGCCTTTGGAATCACGGGACCATTCTCGCCATCTTGAGGAAGGAAGTAGCACGCGCGGCGCGAACCCACGGTCCGTTTGCTTTGGCCATGGCTGATGTGGATCGGTTCAAAGCGATCAATGACACCTACGGGCACCCGGCGGGTGATGCCGTCCTGCGGGAGGCCTCCCGCCGCCTGCGGGGGGCAATGCGAACCTATGATTCCCTGGGGCGCTACGGAGGGGATGAGTTCCTGGCGGTGGTCCCGGGGTGTGACGTGGCAGGAGTCGCCCGCTTTGCCGAAAGCTTTCGAGCCCGCATCGACCGCAAGGCCGTCGAAACACCCGAGGGCCTGATTCCAGTAACCCTAAGCCTGGGGGTCGTGGCGCTCGAGAACCTTGGCGATGTGAGTTCTGATACGCTCGTTCGCATCGCCGATACCGCCCTTTATCGCGCCAAGATTGCGGGACGGAATCGCGTGGCGTTGGCTACGGCCCAGGACATTGAGAAAGAAGTGTCGAAGCATATCCAGGAATGTGAGGAACCGGGCCCTGATGATTTGCTCACAGACTTGCCCGCTCTCCATCCTCCGATATGAGTCACAAGACTCGCAACACCGTAAATACTTGTTTTCTTGGCAAACATCTTACGTTCGACGTAGGGCCGAGCAGTCGTCGGCGCGCGTTCGGCCTGGGGCCAGCGCTGCTGGTCCGTACACGCGACGTCTCTGGTTGCGGCCTTGCGCGCTGCATTGCAAGCTCACAAATTCTCGTCTTTTTGGCAAACATTTTTGTGTACATGTTGAAAGTGGAAGGTCGAGAGAAGAGACCCCTCATCCGCTTCGTACCTCAGCACCTTCTCCTCTGGGAGAAGGTTGGTAGTTAAACTGCCCTCTCCGAGGGGAGAGGGCGGCGGCCATGCGCCGCCGGGCCTATGCCCGCTGAAGGGCCGATCAAGAATTGCAAACGATTGAAGCTTCGACCCGCAGGCGGGTGAGGGGTTCCTTCGTCCGCCCGCGAAGGTTTGGTTGCGGCCCCGCCGCGCTGTGCTATTTATACGCCGGCATTCCCGTCACGCGCTCGCCGATGATCAGTGTGTGGATGTTGTGCGTGCCTTCGTAGGTGAAGACCGATTCCAGATTGCACATGTGGCGGAAGATGGGATATTCGTCCGCGACGCCGTTAGCTCCCAGGATATCTCGGGCGGCACGGGCCACGTCGAGGGCAATTTTCACGTTGTTGCGCTTCAGCATGGAAACGTGGGCAAAGTCCGCGCGGCCCTGGTCTTTCAGGCGGCCCACCTGGATGGCCAGCAACTGCGCCTTGGTGATTTCCGTAATCATGTCGGCGAACTTTGCCTGGATAAGCTGATGCGTAGCGATGGGCTTGTCAGCAAATTGTTTGCGCACCTTGGCGTATTCCAGCGACTCGTTGTAACAGGCCATGGCAGCACCGATGGCGCCCCAGCCAATGCCGAAGCGCGCCTGCGTCAGGCACCCGAGTGGTGCTTTAAGCCCCTGCGCCTTGGGAAGCATGTTGCGCGCCGGCACGCGAACATCCTGCAATGCGAGCGTTGACGTCACCGACGCGCGGAGCGACATCTTCCCTTTGATATCTTTGGCGGAGAAGCCCGGCGTGCCTTTTTCCACCAGGAATCCGCGTACACCTTCTTCCGTGCGCGCCCACACCACTGCCACGTCGGCAATGGTTCCGGAGGTGATCCAGGCTTTTTCACCGTTCAGGATATAGTCGCCGCCATCCTTCACACCGCGGGTCCGCATGCCTCCGGGGTTTGAGCCAAAATCCGGTTCGGTAAGCCCAAAGCACCCAATGGCTTTCCCTTGTTGCAAGGCGGGCAGCCAGCGATCTTTCTGCTCGTCGGAGCCATAGGCGTTAATGGGGTACATGACCAGTGCACCCTGCACGCTAACAAAGCTGCGCAAGCCACTGTCGCCGCGCTCAAGCTCCTGCATGATCAATCCGTACTGCACGTTTGACATGCCCGCGCAGCCGTAACCTTCCAGGTTGGCGCCGTAAAATCCCAGTTCCGCCATCAACGGAACCAGGTGCAGCGGGAACTTGCCCTCTCGGTTCCACTCCTCGATATGAGGAATGATCTCCTTCTCCACAAACTCGCGCACCATCTGGCGCACCAGTTTTTCGTCATCATTGAGCAGGGAATCAATTTCCAGGTAATCCACTCCGCGAAAAGCAAACATGGGTTCTCCTTCAAGTCTTAACGTCAGGCCACGCGCGCCGCACCGAACGGTCCCCGCATCTTGACCAGAATCCGGTCAATGGGTGCGAGCCATTCTTCCAGCGTGATTTCCGTTGTATCCACGACCAGGTCCGCGTAGGCCTTGGTTGGTTCCACGTACCTCCGATGCATGGGCCGAATGGAGTCACGGTATTGCGCCACGGTGGATTCCAGGGTGCGGCCACGCTCATGCACGTCTCTTATGAGGCGGCGCATCAGGCGGATGTCAGAATCGGCTTCGACAAAAATCTTCAGGTCCATCATCGCTCGCAGCCGTTCATCCCACAGGGCCATGAGCCCTTCCAGAATCACGATCGGGGCTGAGGGGATCTCTACGACCTCCGGGGTGCGCGTGTTGGTCACAAAGCTATAACAGGGTTTCCGGATCGGTTCACCGGCGGCAAGCTGCTCAAGATGTCGCAACAGCAGGTCGCAATCGAGAGCGGCGGGCTCGTCATAATTGGTCAGGACCCGCTGATCGAAGGTCATTTGCGACTGGTCACGGTAATAAGAGTCCTGATCCAGAATTACTGTGCCCTGATCTGCGTAGAGCAGTGCCAGACGTCGCGCGAGAGTTGTTTTCCCGGCTCCCGTGCCGCCACCGATTCCAATGACGAAAGCTTTGTGCGGGTTTTTGGAGGTCATGATTATTTGACAGACGGCGGCGGTGTGGAGGTTGCCACCGCATGCTGCCCCCATTTCTACAAGAGATCAGCAAGCCAGCATTCTAGTGGGCGGCAGAAGGCGGGTCAAGGAGGCAGAGCGCCGAGCGTGCGAGATATAAGCGCAAGGGATGTACCGCGGGCGGGACGCCGCGATCTCCCCGACGCGCCGCGGGCATCCTGCCCGTGTGTTGTAATGTGCGCTCTGCCCCAATGCCATGAATTCAACACCAAAACTACCGAACTAATGATTCTTCTTCCCTCGCCCCTTTGGGGGAGAGGGGGGACCGCAAGGCGGTGGGTGAGGGGGTTAGTACCAAGATGGACGAATGCATCAGGCCGAGTTTGAATTCGGCCCTTCGGTTTTGACCCCCTCACCCGTCCCGCCCCGGCTGGTGAAAGCGCCGGTTGCGGGCCACCCTCTCCCCCAAAGGGGCGAGGGAAGTAAATTCAAATCGACACCCGCACTTTAGGATTCTCCCGCCAAGGTCCGGATAGGCCAACTTTTATGTCGCGCACCCTCTTCTCCGCAAGCGGTTTGGGAATCCTACCACGGAAGAATATAATCAAATCCCTTATGGACGAACGCATACGGTTGACCGCGATGGTCAAGGCGGCGGGTTGAGCGGCTAAGTTGAGTCCAAGGATTTTGGACTCGGTGCTTGCCCGGTTGCCAAAACAATTCGATCCCAATGTGCTGGTAGGCTTTGACACCGCCGACGACGCGGGAGTGTATCTACTCTCGCCCGAATTGGCGCTGGTCCAAACTGTCGATTTCTTCACTCCGATCGTGGATGATCCGTACACTTTTGGCCAAATCGCCGCCGCCAACGCTCTTAGCGATGTGTACGCCATGGGGGGCAGGCCGATCTCTGCGCTTTCCATTGTCGGGTTCCCCAACGCCGGGCGTGATGTGAAAATTCTGGAAGGGATTCTTCAGGGCGGCCTTGCCAAGATGCAGGAAGCCGGCTGCACGGTGATTGGCGGGCATTCCATAGGTGATGAGGAAATCAAATTTGGATATGCCGTAACTGGCGTCATCAATCCACAACGCGTGCTGAAAAACGTGGGCGCGCAACCAGGCGACCGGCTGATTTTGACCAAGCGCATCGGAACGGGGGTTATCGGCACGGCCCTGAAGAAAGATGCTGCGTCGAAGGCCGCCGTGGATGCTGCGATCCTCTCCATGTGCACGCTCAACCGCGCCGGCATGGAGGCCGCATTGCCGCTCGAGGTGCACGCTGCCACCGACGTCACGGGCTTCGGACTGCTTGGCCATGCGCGGGAAATGGCGGTGGGCAGCAACGTGAGTTTGGCCATCGACTCTGCGCAAGTTCAGTTTCTGCCGGAGGCGCGAGAGCTGGCGCGTAAAGGTTTTCTCCCCGGCGGGATGAAACGAAACCAGGAATTCATCGGCGGCTGCGTGGAGTTCGCTCCGGACGTTGCGGAAGAAGTCCGGAACCTGCTTTTCGATCCGCAAACCTCCGGCGGGCTTCTGCTTTCCGTAGCCTTGAAGGATGCCACGCGGCTACTGGAATCTCTGCGCACAAATGGAGTTAGCGCGCAGCAGGTGGGGGAAGTCATCGAAAAAACTCATCCCCTCATCAATGTCCGATGAATAGCCTCAACCGTCTGCCCGCCGAATCACCTCGCCGGATGGGTGTCTCCACGCCGTGAGTTGAAAGGAAATTTCCCGCCATGCTTAGATTGATCGAAGCGCACGGCGCCCAGCACGTGGGGCAGGCTCGAAAACTGTTCAAAGAATACGCAGCTTCTCTTGGAGTGGATTTGTGCTTTCAGAATTTTGAGGGCGAACTGGCCAGCCTGCCGGGCGATTATGCCCCGCCTGGGGGTCGATTATTGATCGCCATGGACCGTGCAACCGCGGCCGGATGCGTGGCTTTGCGAAAGATCGATAACGAAATCTGCGAGATGAAGCGCCTGTATGTTCGCCCGGAATCCCGCGGCAAAGGAGTAGGGAGACTGCTGGTGAACGCAATTCTCTCTGAAGCCAGAGCCTCCGGTTACGAGCGGATGCGGCTTGATACGCTGCCCGAAATGAAAGAGGCTATCGCCCTTTATCAAACCCTTGGCTTCCACCCCACCGTGGCGTACCGGCACAATCCCATTCCTGGAGCGCTGTTTCTGGAGCTGAACCTTACATAGCAGGTAGCGAGGAGGTGCGCACCCTCCAGCGCTCCTCCGCGGCACTTCCAACGGAGATACCCATCACCATCAGGGCACGCCGTTCCGTGATCGCTTACGATACTGTGGCGGCGCGCAACGTGAACTGGATCCCTTCGTGATCGAGCAAATAGGAAACGATGGCGAATAGATTCTGCGCCTGGGGATTACCCTGCGGTCCGAGCATCCGCATCAGGCTTTTGGGCGAGCGATGCGTGACTTGACCCAACTCGACGAAGCCAACCGTGGCGTTGATGTAGTTGCGGAGGACGGTCTTGCCGGTCTCGACGTCTCCGTTCAGCATGGCTTCCACGCCCTCGCGGAGAAGTTCCCGGCGAAAGGCGGGATCGCGCTGGACACGCGCCTTGACGGTTTCCCTAAAATCGCGGGTTAGAGCCATTACCGGTCTCCCTCCTTCTTTCTCTTCTTGTAGTCTTGCCACCTGGCAATCGCCAGGCTGATGTCCGAACTTTGCCGCTTCTTCGTGCCGCCCCCGAGAAGTATCACCAGGCAATCACCGTCCTTGCCGATGTAAATTCTGTAACCCGGGCCGAAGTCTATCCTGTGCTCCAATACGCCAGAGCCCACGCCTTTGACGTTAGAAAAATTGCCTTGTCCTAACCGTGTGACCGCCATGGTCACTTTCGCTGCAGCCGCGGAGTTCAGGTCTTCAAACCAAACGGCGAAAGGACTATTTCCCTCGTGGTCCAGATACTCGCGCACGTCGATCACTGATGATGGTAACATATATGATACCAATGTCAAGCAGGTAGCGAGGAGGTGCGCGCCGTTCAGCGCTCCTCCTCGGCTCTTCAACCGGAAATACCCATCACCATCAGGGCACGCCCACATGAGCCCGCATGGAATTGCGGAACGGTCGCGAAGGCGATGGGAGCCACAGTCAGCGAATTTCTGACTGTGGGCTTTTCTCACACGTGCATCCCCAATCGGAAGCGCCTGCTCCTCGCCGCAAGTTCACGTTTTGGAAAGAAGAACCCGCGGTCAGGAAGGCACTGACCGCGGCTACCAACTGCGTTTGTGACCGTGCGCTTTCCCTTCGATGGCGAACCCACGGTCAATTTCCAAGACGAATTGGCCGTGGCGGCCCTGCTTGATGGGCGGCAGGTAGTGGGTCGCAAGGTCTATGCGCGCCCGGACGACTTGAGCCTTCTCCTTGCGCCGTGGCGGATGTGGAGCACCAACACTGCTTGGCGGCCTTCATCGACCTCATAAATGACCCGATAGACGTGAGGTTTCTTACCATAAAGCAGGTTTCGTAACTTTCGCTTCATCCTCCGAGCCTCCGGCGCAACGGGGCAGCGATAGGGGAACGACGCAAGGCCATAGACCGCCAGCTCCAACTGGTTATACCAGCGCGCCGCAGCTTGTGACTCGGCGGCGTTCTTTTTGATATAAAGGATTTCAAGATCCCGGACCGCGCGAGCGGCAAACTCAACGAGGTATGTCATGTTTGCGGCGAATTTCTTCAAATACCTCTCGCGCCTGGCGAGTGCGTCCCTGGGCCAGGTCATCCAGCCCCTGACGGATGCCTTCCTCGGCATCGGCCTGGGCGGCAATATCGAGCAAGCGCTGATAGGCTCCGGCGTCCTGTACGATGGCCGCTGCCCGACCCCTCACGGTGAGCACCACGGGGCGCTTGTTCCTTCTTAGCTGCTTTATGAAATCGCCGGACCGGCGGCGAAAGGTCGTGAGCGACTGGATGTCCTTGGTTATGTCAAGCATGGGCCTGCTCCTATAAAAGCACCTTTTTAGGTGCTGCAAGAATACTCCATAGCGGACCCACGGTCAATTCCCAAAAGGAATTGGCCGTGGCCACCTCTCCCAAGGGGGCGAGGGGCATTAAGTTCTTCGATCTCCGCTGGAAACGGGCAGGCTGGCGCAGAGCCGCTTTTCAAGCTCTGCGGCTCTTTGCTTTGCGACGCAATCCCCAAACGGATTTCTCTCCAGGCCAAGGGCCTGGGTAAATGGCACAAAATATCTCCATGCTTGCGTCCTGAAGGGGCGTCCCACGTTAATGGGAGCGCCCTTATAAGGTCGCTCCACGGGCGGAGCACGGCGAGAGGTTGCAGTACTTTGGCAGGACTGCCTGGCACGGATAGAATATGGGGAACCCTGTGACACTTTGTCTCTTGACAAATGCCGGCTACATTATATACTAGGCTATTGGCTAGACTCACGGCGCCCCCATGCCTCTGCGCCCGTCCCCACCCCGCCCTCGGCACGAAACGAAGCCCATCCTGGCAACGCGCAGAAATCCACCGGGCTGCAGACCCTGCGGGGCAAGGCGCGCGCCCGAACCGGCGGAGGAGCGGCCGGGGGGCACCTGCTTTGACTACAATGGAGGACTCGCACCACCGCCGTTTGTGGCGCCTCACCCAGACCTTGGCAAAGGCCCGGCAGGGGGTACTTCACAAAAAAAGATGTTAATAAGATACGAACGAAGCCGGAATGTGTATGAAAACAATAGAATCTAAGACTAAATGCCCGGCCGAAAATCGGACATTCACGTCAATCCGACACGATTTTGATGTACAAAACCGACTTTTTGACAGCTAAGTTCCACTTGGATGCCGTCTTTGACGTACTATATTAGGGCACAGTCGCGGAACTGAAGTCGGATTCGGGCAGCCTCCTAAATTGCAGTGTAGTGCCGGCTTCCACCCGTCATTGAGCCGCCAGGATGGCGGCGCTACGTTAGGATGGACCCCAAATGAAAGCCACACGCAAACCACGCGTAAAGATCTGCTGCATCCTCAGTTTGGAGGAAGCGGAGATGGCCATTGAAGCCGGGGCGGCGGCGGTGGGCCTGGTCTCCCGGATGCCGAGCGGTCCGGGGGTGATTTCGGAAGAGGCGATTACCCACATTGCGGCGCGAATTCCGCCGGGCGTTGCCAGCTTTCTTTTGACCAGTGAGCTGGACGTGCGCGCCATCATCGCCCAGCAAAGACGAACCGGAGTGAACACGCTGCAAATCGTGGATCGTCTGGAAACCGGCGCCCACCAGGAGCTGCGAGCAGCGTTGCCGGGCATCGCACTGGTACAGGTGATCCATGTGCGTGGATCGGCATCTGTTGATGAAGCCCTTGCCGTCGCGCCGCATGTGGATGCGCTGTTACTTGATTCGGGCAATCCCGCACTGCTTGTGAAGGAATTAGGCGGAACCGGGCACACGCATGACTGGTCCATCAGCCGCCGAATCCGGGAAGCGGCTCCCGTACCGGTTTTTCTGGCCGGTGGCCTGACTGCTGCCAACGTGGAGCAGGCAATTTGCAGTGTCGAACCGGTTGGAATAGACGTATGCAGTGGAGTCCGCACCGGGGGCAGACTGGATGCCGTCAAACTTGCTGAATTCTTCCGTGCTGCCTTGACAGCCGCCAGGAGAGCAGCACCTCCGGCTACCTCCTAAACCTGCATTGCACCTTCTGCCGTACACAGGTTAAGATTGCGACGATGAAAAAACGAATTCCTACTCAATTATTAGTCGGTTTGGGAATCCTGCTGGTCGGGGGCGGAATCGTTGGGGGCGAGTATCTTCTCGTAAAGTGGTACCCGGCGCATAAAGCAGCGGTTATAGAGGACACCCTGAGACTCACCCCTTTCAAGAATGATGGCTTGGGAGTTGAGATGCAGGTGGCGGCGGGGATCAATGAGAAGGTCGAATCCTTTTCCGGTGGCGTGCGGATTTTTTCACCGAGCTTCTGGAGCACGGGACCTTCCCTCACCATCACTTCGCAGCCCAATCTTGATCAGAGGGGGGCATTTACTCCCCAGGAGCTGGCCATTTGGGAGACCGATGGCGTTCAGCATCATCTTTACCGTTACCAGTATGAGGACACGCGGATCAACGACCGCGACGCGGTGCTGATTTGGCAGTCCAAGAACCATGTCATGGTGCTCACAGCGCGAATCATTTCGCCAGAACGCATCGTGGAGGTGAACTGCACACCGGGCAGCGCTGACGAAAATCTATACATGCAGGCTTGCGATGAGAGTGTTCGGACGATGAAGGTGGCGGGGCCGCCATCTCCGGAAGTCCCCATTCCCGGAGTACTGGACATCGGTCCAACCCCGTCGTCCCTGAAACATTAGCATGGGGGAGCAGATTCTTCCTCTCGCTGGAGCCGTAAGGGTCCAGCGTGAGAATTGCGAATCAAACTGGGAGCAACGCGTCGCGTCGTTAGTACTGAAGGAGGAACGGTGAGTAGAGCCATACCAAAGTGGGAACCTGTGGAAGGCGATCTGGCAACCCCGTTGGGATTTCGCGCGGCGGCGGTTGCTGCCGGACTCAAAAAGACGCGCGGCGCTTTGGATTTGGCGCTGATCTTCTCCGATTCGCCGGCCACCACGGCCGCCGGAGTCTTCACCACCAATCTCGTTGCCGCGGCGCCGGTATTGCTCTCCCGGAAGAACCTGGTGGAAAGCCGGGGTCGTTGCCGCGCGGTGGTTGTTAATTCCGGGAATGCCAACGCCTGCACCGGACGGCAGGGCATGCACGCCGCTGAGGAAACCGCCCGTGTCGCGGGAGACCTTTTGGGAATCGAACCCTCCCAGGTTCTGGTGGCATCCACGGGAGTAATCGGCATCGCACTTAACGTGGACCTCATCCTTCAGCAACTTCCCCATCTCAAGGAAAAGCTCTCCAAGGAGAACGCCAACGCGGTTGCCAATGCCATCATGACCACTGACACCGTTCCCAAGAGTTGCGTGGTGCGGTCAGAAATAAAAGGGAGAGCTGTACACATCGCCGGTATTGCCAAAGGCGCGGGGATGATTCATCCGCACATGGCCACCATGCTTTCATTCATTACCACCGATGCCGCCATGGGCGAACGCATGCTGCACAACCTGCTCATTGGGGCAGCGGAGGATTCCTTTAATCGCGTCACCGTAGACGGCGACACATCCACCAATGACACTGCCGTGGCGCTGGCCAGCGGCCTCTCGGAAATCACGGTGATCCCGGGAAACGACAGCCGCGCATGGTTTGCGGAAGGATTGAACCTGCTTTGTCAGACGCTGGCGCGCATGATTGCGCGTGATGGCGAAGGTGCTTCCAAGCTGGTCACGGTGGAGGTGGCAGGGGCGCGCACACCAATGGATGCTGACCGCGTGGCGCGCGCCATCGCCAATTCCCCATTAGTTAAAACAGCGCTGGCGGGATCCGACCCGAACTGGGGCCGCATCATTTGCGCCGCAGGTTACTCAGGCGCGAAATTCGACCCCAATAAGATTGACGTTACGGTGAACAGCATGCCGCTGTGCCGGAAAGGCGTGGACGCCGGATTCGACGAAGCCGCGGCTCACCGTGAGATCGACCAGAAGGAAATTGTATTACGCATTGATCTTCACGCTGGAAGGGCCACAGCCCGGGTGTGGACTTGTGACTTTACGCGGGACTATATCGATATCAACTCTTCGTACCGAAGCTGAGAGATATCGAGTGATCGGAAGATCGGGCCTACGCCCGCCGAAGGACTCTGCCCCGTACCGTGCGTTATTAAGCTTCGGCCCGCAGGCGGGAGATCGGTTGAGCAAAGGACAAATCCCATACAGGGTTCTCGTCGTTCACCCAGGCCCCCGATCATCGGATCATCCGATTTCCCGATTCCCTACTTCCCGTCAATAAACGGGCGCAGAAAATTTGCGGAGGCGCGAATTTCGTCAATCCCGCTCAATCCGTCTTCAATGGAAACCCAGCCATCAAACCCAGCCTCGCGCAGGGTGCGGAAAATATGCGGATAATTATTCATTCCTTTGCCCACTTCGCCGTGGGTCAGGATCGCGGCGTACCCAACGGAATCTTCCACTGCCCGCAATTCCTCGATGGTGTGTCCGGGTTTCAGGTGCCGGTCGCTGGCGTGCATGGTCACCACCCGGTGTTTCACCTTCTCAAGCAATTCGAGCGGGTCCTCGCCGGCCAGTATGGTGTTGGAGGGATCGTACTGCACACCAAACCACGGCGAATCGATCTGGTTCACGATCTCAAGAAAAACATCCTGTTTCTGCGCGAACTCGGGATACGTCCAGAAATTGTCTTTGTAATGGTTCTCCATGGCCAGCACGATGCCCTTGGTCGCGCTATATTCCAACACTTCCTTAATGCATTCCACGACCCAGCGCACCCCTTGTTCAATCGTAATGCCCGGGCGCCGCTGGCCGGAAAGCACGCGGCAGAACTTGCCACCCAGCCGCGCCGTGAGGTCCACGTTGCGCTTCTCGTGTTCCACTTCCTTGCGCCGGTCTTCCGCGTTGGGCTGGGTGAAATCCGAGGAGCAGCACAGCATGGGAATTTCCATATTGTGGCGCGCGTGTGCCTCATGAACTTTTTCCAGGTAGGCGTTGTCAAAACTGGTCAGGGTGCCATCGTAGAGCTCCAGGCCCTCCACGGGCAGGTCCGCGGCCATTTCTATCCACTCGAATATGGTCATAGTGCGGTCCCGCACCAGTTCGTCCATGTAGCATTTGGGAAAGGCAGCGAGTTTCATTGTTTGGGGTCCCCTTGGATTTATATGTCGGCAGGTGCTCCAAACGGCAGTTGCTCGTAATCGAGCACGGCGCCGGAGATTAGTTCGTTGGTTGCGAAGAACAGAACGGCATTGGCGATATCGGCGGGCGTCAGCATGCGGCCGAAGGGGCGCGTTTTCAGTGCGTCATCAACCCAACTCTCACCCCTGCCCTCGATAACCGCCAGCAGGTGGCGCTCACCTTCAGTGTAAGTCCAGCCGGGATTGATCTGGTTCACGCGGATTCGGTATTTCGTCAGGTAATTCGCCAGGTTCTTGGTAAACGTCATCAGCGCACCCTTGGAGGCGGAGTAAGGCAACAGCCGTTTCATCCCGCAATGAGCGTTTACTGAGCCGATGTTAACGATGCAGCCGCTTTTCCGGTCTTTCATGTGACGCACCGCTTCCTGGCAGAGCAGGAACGGAGCGCGCAGGTTGACGGCGAAAATTTCGTCCCACAGCTCGGTGGAAGTGTCCTCAATGGTGCCGCGATGCACCACAGCGGCATTGTTCACGAGAATATCAACCCGCCCGAAGCGCGAGAATGCGTGGCGGACGATGCTGCGGCAATGCGACTCCTCCCGCAAATCGCCAGTCATCAGCACCGCCTGACTTCCGACGGCCGTAATGGCCTCCACGATCCTTTCGCCACCGGCCCGTTGGCTGTCGATTCCATGCACCAGAACGCGCGCCCCCGCCTCGGCAAGTTTCAGCGCAATTCCCCCGCCAATGCCCTGGGTGGAGCCTGTGACCACCGCCACCTGGCCCGCCAACAGTCGCTGATCGGCATTCGCCTGAGTCATCCGTCCCTCTTGGGGTAAAGCCCGTTTACCCGTTTACATGCGATGGGGTCAAGACAGCCTTCACGATTTCACCGGAGGCCATCCCATCGAAGCAGGGCCGCCAATTCGGATAAGTTTCAACGCGGCCCACGATGCGCATGGGGTCAAGCTTTCCCGACGCCAGCAGCGTAAGGATTGTCTCCCACATGCGGTAGTTATGACTAAAGCTGCCTTGCAGCCGAATCGCTTTTTGCACCAGTGGATCGAGAGAAAAATTCAGCGGCTGCGGTCCCCAACCGACTTTGGTGATTTGCCCGCCCGGCCGCACCACCGCCATGGCGGTTTTCAGCGCGGCGGAAGCCCCTGCGGCGTCGATCACCACATTCACCCCCAGGCCATCGCCGAGGGACTTTACCACTTCGCGAATCTGCTCTTCGCCCTCGGTCAGCGTGCAATTTACACCCAGCGCTTCCGCCACTTTCATGCGTGCGGCATCCTGCTTCAGTCCGGACACACCCACCCAACTGGCGCCGGCAAGCTTGGCCAGTTCCACGCAGAGCAGACCAATGGGACCGGGACCCAGGACCAGAACGGAATCACCCGGTTGCACCCGCGTGTGGACGCACGTCGCGTTGTATGCCACGCAACACGGTTCGGTAAGGGAGGCTTTTTCAAAGGAAACAGCGTCGGGAAGCTTGTGTAGGCAGCGCGCCGGAACTCTTACAAAATCCGCCATCGCGCCATTCATTCCGTTGCCGAAGCCGCGCCGTTGCGGGCAGAGATTGTACTCGCCGGTCCGGCAGTAGGCGCATTGGCCGCAGATATACGCCGCCGTTTCCGATACCACCCGGTCGCCCTCGCGGAAACCCCTCACCCACTTGCCCACGGCGGTTACCACGCCGGTGAATTCGTGCCCCAGGATCACGGGAATGTTTACGGGCCAGCTATGGGTATTATGGTATTGGTGAACCTCGCTTCCACAAACCCCCACGGCGCGGGTGGAAAGCAGAACTTCGTCGTCGGCAGGATCGCCGGGCAGCGGCACTTGCCGCAATTCCACCGCATATTTTTCCAGCGCGTAATGGACAATCGCCGCCATGGAGGCAGTCGGCATGGTTAACCCCTTCTGGTATTAAGATGGAAAATCGAAACTCGAAAGTCGGCTTGCGAACCCCGAATCCCGTGTCCCGAATCCCTAACTTTGCAACTTGCCAATAATTTCGCGCAGCAATCCTTCCAAGTCGTGCGAGGGCGTCTTGAAGGAGTTGGCATCAACCGTGAGTGGTGCGCCCAAAACCAGGTGATGAACTCCGTATTGGGGAAGCTGCATTACCTGTTCCACCGAGAGGCCGCCCACCGCCTGCACGGGAATGGTCACGGCCTTGACCACAGCCACCAGTTCATCCAGGGGATTGGGAGGCACGCCGCCGTGAGCAGCGATCACTGCCGGGTCGCGGCGCTCATCATAGCCCACGTGGTGAACAATGTAATCCACACCCAGGTCCTGCATCATGCGTGAGGCGGCGGGCTTATCTTCACAGCCCAGGTCATCACCCATGACTTTCACTCCGTAATCCCGGCCTGCCTGCACGACAACTTTGATGGTTGCCGGATGCGCGCGGGCCATCACTACCACATGCGTTGCCCCGGCCTTTGCCATCATCTCCGCTTCCAGGTATCCGCCATCCATGGTTTTCAGGTCCGCCACCACGGGGTAGTCCGGAAACTCACGCCGCAGCGCTTCGACGGCGTGCAGGCCTTCCCCCAGAAGGAGAGGAGTACCCGCTTCCAGCCAGTCCACCCCTGCACGCACGGCTTTGTGAGCGTGATCCAGGGCTTCTGCGATGGTCGTGAGGTCGAGCGAAATTTGCACGATGGGCCGAGTCGAAGTTGTCATGTTATTTCCCAGGATCAAAATGTCGAGTTTTGATGAAGCAATACGGTACCCCACTTTCACGGATATCTCAAGAATCCAGTTGTAAGGAATGAAACAGTTTCGTAAGCTTGCGCTGCCTGTGGATGCTGTCACGTGTCGGGATTTGTTTAACCATGCACGCCTGTCCTGTATCAGATCATGAGGGACCAGCGCAGGCCGGGAGGCTGTAAATGAATCGACGAAATTTCACCAAGACGCTTGCTGGCGCCACAATCGGCGCGGCCACGCTTGGTCTTGAACCTGTGGCGCGGGCGGAGGACTCCACCGCGGTGGAAGCTCCATTCAAAACTTCCGTCATGCTCTGGACGGTCCTGCGCGAGTCGCCCTTTGAGGAACGATTGGAAAAGGTCGCCGAGGCCGGCTACAAAGCTGTGGAACTGGTTGGTGAGTACGCGAAATGGTCGGAAGATGATTTTCGCCGATACAACAAGAAGCGCGCCGAATTGGGCATCACCTTTGACACCACCGCCGGCACGCATCACGGGGTGGGAGATCCCAGCGTCCGCGAGGCCTTCCTTGCAGATGTCCGGGACCAACTGAAAATCATGGAGAAGATCGAGTGCCCGGCGCTGATCGTCATGTCAGGCAATGTGGTACCGGGCCTCTCACCGCAGGCTCAGCATGCCAGTTGCGTGGAAGGGCTGAAGCGGGCGGCGGAATTGGTGGAGGGAAAGGGTGTAACGCTACTGCTGGAAAACATCGACCTCGAAGAAAACCCCCATTACTACATGTGGTCGGTTCCGGAAGCATTCCAGATCATCGAGGAAGTGAACCATCCCCAGGTCAAATTTCTGTACGACTTCTACCACGCGCAAATTTCCGGTGGAAACCTGATTGCCAACCTGCAAAGGCATCACGACAAGGTGGGCCTGATTCATATCGCCGACGTTCCCGGCCGCCACCAGCCCGGCACCGGCGAAATTAACTACATCAACATTTACAAGAAACTCGGCGAGCTGAATTACAACGGGTATGTTGCCATGGAATTTGTGCCTACCGGCAACCCCGTGAAAATTCTTGCCAGTGCGCGCGAGGAAGCATTGAAGGCGGCGCGAAGATAGGTGTTGGGGGCGGGTGATTCGGCATTCGGAATCAGAGGCATGGGCCGCAACAAATATCCTCGCCGGGGTGTTTAACCACTTTTAGAAGTTCCATCTGCAGGACATATCAATTGGACGCTAGAAAATGCAGTAATGCCTCGTTAAACTGGTCGGGGTCCTGCAGAAAGGCGAAATGGCTTACGCGCGGAAGGATGAGTTCACCGGCGCCAGGGATGAGCATTGCCATGTGGTCGGTATTCTCGCGTTTGATCAACTCGTCGCGGTCGCCATCCACGATCCAGGTCGGCACCTTGATGCTGCGCAATTGGGCATCAGTAAAGTTCGGTTCAGTGTTCCACATCTTATCCAATTGTTGATGGAAAGCACCAAACTCCGCAGGAGTTGGCGAGAGCTTTTGATATTCATCCCGGGTGCGGCTCACGTAGGCACTGAAAATTGGGTTCTTGCCGGCGTCTTTCACTCC